>JAEDGA010000029.1 GCA_016297775.1 Candidatus Methanomethylophilaceae archaeon | reverse complement strand
AAGCGCGGAGTGGGAGATTCGAACTCCCGTGGAGAATGCTCCACCGGTTTTCAAGACCGGCGCCGTAGGCCAAACTTAGCTAACTCCGCCTAGCAACACCATATATGATGTTATTATTAATCGTATCGCAAACTGCCCCTGCCCAGGAAGAACTCCTTGACCTCTTTCACCACATCCGTTGCCGGGACGGCATCCAGATCCTTGGCGAATCTTCCCGCCCTCTGATCCATGATTATCGCCATCCCGTAATCGGATTCGGTCCTTATCAGACGCCCTATGGCCTGCTTCATCTTCCTTATCGCAGGTACCTCGGAGACGAATCTGAATCCCACACCATCCCCGTATTTGCTGTTGAACATGGTCATCATCGCATTGTTCTCCAGATTCGGCGGGGCATACGGTACGCCGACGATGATCACCAGGTTCAGCTGATCCCCGGGGAAATCCATACCCTCGGCGATGGAACCGCCCATCACACAGAAGAACACACCGTCCCTTCCGGAACGGAACCTCTCGAGGGCCTGCTTTGTCTTGAACTTATCATACGTCTCCCAGTATTTCGGTTTCCTGATGTCCCTGTCCAGGATCGGCCTCATATCCTTCATTTTGTCATACGAGGTGAACATCACCATCGAATTTACCGAAGCGGAATTGACGGCTTTCACTATCCTGCGCTCGATGTTGTTCTTCATGTAAGGATACTTCTTGAGATCCTCCTGTCTCATGGTGACATCCGTCAGGTAGATCGTCCTACGGTTCTCCTTGGGGAACGGAGATGGATACGTGTTGGAGAATGTGTCCTTGGGAAGGCCCAGGGTTCTGATGTACTGATCCAACGGTCTCAGGGTACCGGACATGTGGATGACACCCTTCTGTCTCCTGATGAAATATGTCACATCCCGCGGGTCTATGCAGGATGCGGATAGGAACTCGCCGTCCTCATCCACCTTGATCGAACGGATGTAACTGTCATCGGGGGTCATCATCCATTTCTTGAGTGATATCGCAAGATTGAGGATGTGGGATTCACCCACCTCCTCGTTATCTACGAGCTTCTTCACCCTGTCCTCTCCCAGAGTCGTCATCTCGTCCAATGCTATGCTGAGATTCGCACGGGTGATGTTGAACTTGGAGAATATCCTGTCCTCCACCTCTCCCGGTTTGAGAAGGGCCTCCTTGTTCTTAAGACCCAGTTTCTCGTTGGCCATCGCACGTATGATGCCTTTCAGGAATTCCAGTAACTTGGACAATCTGACGTCCTCATAGAGATACACATCGGACTTCATCGTACTGGCTTCGTCTATGGCGTTGGATACGTCGGAGATTGTGATTCTGAAGCTTCCCTGGCTCCTGGCGGAATCTATCAGATTGTGTGCCTCGTCTATGATCAGAAGGATGTGGTCCTCATCCACATCCATGTTCTTGATGAAGTTGGTCCTGATATCCTCGGACAGGATGTGTACATAAGGTACTGCGATCACATCCGCACCCTTCATCAACAGTTTGCGCATCTCATATGGGCATACACCGAGTTTTATGCAGTAATCATCCAGGTCGTTCGATTGCGGGAAGTTCTTCCTGCAGTACGATTCCACCTCGGAAAGTCTGTCCTTCACCCCGCGGAAGTACGGACATCTGTTCTTCGCCTTGCTGTCCTCGCACATACGTGCGAGAAGTCCGGAACCGTCCCCTTCCATACCGGGTGCACCTCTGAACTGCGGACATGACTTGTTGCGTCCGAGAATGGTTACACCGAACACGGGTCTCAATTTGGATATGGCCCGGAGCTCCTTCATCACCTGGTCGCTCTGGGTGATGGTACGGCTCATGTAGATGATCCTCTTCCCGCGAGGGATGGAATGTTCCAACGCGGATGCCAGGGAAACTATGGTCTTACCGGTACCGGTACCGGATTCTATCACCGCATGCCTCCCCTGATCCAGAGCATCCCTGATATCGGATATGATCTCTAGCTGCCCCTCCCTGGGTTCGTACGGGAGATACGGGGCCGCCATGTGGTCCTTGTCGCTCACCAGTTTTGGTTCGGATCCCTTGGCAGAGATCTCGAAAAGGCCCATCTGATTGCTCTTGAGGCCCTCGTTCGGCCTGTAGCACTGCGTACATCTGTCAGCACCCGGGAATAAAAGCGTACCGCAATATCTACAGAACTCGACCATACGGGCCAATCACGGATGTCCGATATAAAGATGGCTGGATACCATGATGTTGGCGGCATGAAGGCCATACGGTGGTGTTGCAAAATACCTAAATCGTGGTTGGGCCTACACATGGATATGGCAGAGAACCTGAGCAGATGCGACGATCTGATCGCGAAATTCATCGACACGAAAGCGATAATCCCGGAACTCCCGTTAAGCAAACTTCGCACCCTCCTTATGGAACTCGATGTCCTTATCGATGAATTCGAAAGGGAGATGTCCATCATGTACATCTCCGGCAACTACACCAGCAGCTCCCACCTCTGCACCATGGTGCTGAGAGGGAAGAACGATGACGAGATCAAGGACATAATGTCCATGATCAAGAAGGAACTCCTGCAAGAGATCGAATCCAGGAAGAGCATCTGACCGGACGTCACTCGTCCGGTCTCTTTATCCCCAGAGCGCCGATGGCCTCATCCATCTCTGGAAGGCCGTGACGCATGGATTTGAGGAGATACTTCTCCGATTTTTCGATGTTGCCCTGTTCCATGAGACGGGACGCGATATCCTGACATAGGTCCACCAGCATCTGCTTGTTGCCGGTGGCACCGTTGACGACGGATTCCTCCAACATGTCGCATGCGATCATATGGTCATCCAGGGAACCCTTGGCATCCCCGAGCTCGTCCTTCACGTCGCCCCTGTACATGTAACACAACGTCAGCAGATATGGATCCTCTATCTCGTCGTGATCGTACAGATACTGTCCGATCCTGACCGCCCATTCGTAATGATCCAGGGCCCCTTTCAGATCGCCGGCGGCTTTCAGGGCTTCGCCCATGATACCTTCCACATCCATGCGCCTGTTGTCGGACCACACATCGTTCTTTCCGGAGAGGGACTCCGATGCTTTGGTCAGGAAGGGCATGGCCTCCCTGTGATATCCCTCATCCATCAAATCCTCCGCGCAGTTGATGCACATTATCACTATATCCTTCAAAGAGAAGTATCTGGTACCGCTCTTGAGCTCCGGGAGCCTATCGGCTATACGGGCATAGTCCGCCACCATGATGTCGTTGCCGTTGCCGCAAAAGAGCTGTCCATGGTTCTCGTACGCGCGTATGAACAGACCGAGATCCGTGGGGATGCCTTTCCTCTCCCTGAACAGTATGGTCTCTATGGCCTCCTCGAAATCGGATTCGGCCGCGACATATGATTCCATCATCATCAGGACCGTACCGCGGTTGATGTATGCCTCCAACAGATCGTCGCTGTCCCCGGCGTCCTCCAGATTGGAGATCTTCGAATTGTATGCGGAAAGTGCCTCTTCCAAACGTTCCTCTGACGACATCATGCGCCAATCACCTGTTCCCGATAAAACCTTGTCCGTATTCCAATGTATCTTTTAATTCTATATTGAATATTATAGTACATCATACCACATCATTATTAAATATCAATGTACTCTGGCTCCCACATGGACCGCCAGAACCGCGTACTTGCCATCCACGACATCTCCTGTTTCGGAAGATGTTCCCTCACCGTAGCCCTGCCGATAATATCCGCCACCGGAGTCGAGTGCACCGTCATACCCACTGCGGTACTCTCCACCCACACCGGAGGATTCACTGGATTCACATTCAGGGACATGACCGAGGACATCATACCCATCGCGGACCACTGGAGCACCCTCGGCCTTGGATTCGATGCCATGTACACTGGATATCTCGGTTCCACGGAACAGATCTCCATAGTCAAAGGGCTCTTCGAAAGATTCGGCAAGGATGCGCTCAAGGTGGCGGATCCGGCAATGGCCGACAACGGGAAGATGTACCCTCTATTCGACATGGATTTCGCCAAGGAGATGGGTACGCTCTGCGCCAAGGCGGACATCGTCGTTCCGAACATCACCGAGGCCTGCTTCATGCTTGGCCGCGAATATGTGGAAGGGCCCTACACCCCCGAATTCATCGAAGGATTGATGAAGGACCTTTCCGCCACCGGACCCAAGAAGGTCGTCCTCACCGGAGTGTATTTCGAAGAGGGGAAACTGGGTGCGGCCACATACGATTCCACCACCGGGAAGACATCCTATGTTTTCAGGGAGGTCATACCCGGATACTACCACGGCACCGGCGATGTGTACGCATCCGCATTGGTGGCCGCCCTCATGAACGGACGCTCCCTGGAGGATTCCGCATCCATAGCCGTGGATTTCACGGTCGGAAGCATAATCAGGACCCACGATGCAGGTACGGACATCCGTTTCGGAGTGAACTTCGAGGAAGGCCTGTTCGATCTCACGAAGGCGATAAAACGTCTTTGAGACTGGAGTTCGTGGATGTGGGCGGCCTATCCGAGGTCGCAGACATGGCGGACGAGATCTGGCACGAATACTTCCCGTGCATCCTCACCGATGAGCAGATCGATTACATGGTGGACCGTTTCCAGTCCGAACGTGCCATGAGGGAGCAGGTCTCCGAGAAGGGGTACGAGTATGCCTTCATCGTCACGGACGAGGGGCGCGTGGGATATACCGGCATAAGCGTGTCCGGAGACAAGCTGTTCATAAGCAAACTGTATCTGAAGAAGGAGTACAGAGGCAAGGGATACGGGACCGGTGCCATGCGGATCATATTCGATATCGGCAGACAAAGGGGATCAGAGTCCGTATACCTGACAGTGAACAAACGCAACGACCGTGCGATAAGGTCCTACACCTCCAATGGGTTTAAGACGGTCCAGAGCATCGTCACCGATATTGGAGACGGATTCGTCATGGACGATTACGTCATGGAGAAAGTGCTCTGAATGTTCATACCCACCACCAGGGAGGAGATGGGATCGCTCGGCTGGGATCGGGCCGACGTCATATTGGTCTCCGGCGATACATACATAGATTCACCGTACAACGGTTCCGCCATCATCGGCCATTGGCTAATCGAGAACGGGTTCAAGGTGGGCATGATAGCGCAGCCGTCGCTGGATGACGATAAGGACATCATGCGTCTCGGGATGCCGAGGCTCTTCTGGAGCGTGTCCGCCGGTTCGGTGGATTCCATGGTGGCCAACTACACCCCGACTGGAAAGTTCCGCAAGGATGACGATTTCACACCCGGAGGGGTGAACGATCGCCGTCCGGACAGGGCGTGCATAGCCTACACCAACCTGATCAAAAGACACTGCAAAGGTATACCTGTCGTCCTCGGAGGTATCGAGGCCAGTCTCAGGAGGGTCGTACACTACGACGCCTGGTCGGATTCCGTCAGGAGGTCCATCCTGGTGGATTCCAAGGCCGACATCATCACCTACGGTATGGCGGAGCGTTCCAATCTCATGCTGGCACAGTTCATGCGTGACGGAAGGGACTGGCACTCCGTGAAGGGCATCTGCTACCTGTCCAACGAGGTCCCCGAGGGGTACATCACCACGCCCTCCTTCGAGGAGTGCGAGGCGGACCAGAAGGCCTTCATGAGGGCGTACAAGGCGTTCTACTACAACTGCGACCCGTTGACCGCGAAGGGACTGGCACAGTTGCACGGTAAGAGGTATCTGATCCAGAATCCCCCCTCCCCGCTGCCCGACACCAGGTTCCTGGACAGGATCTACGGCATGGAGTTCGAGAACGCTGTCCACCCATACTATGCGGAGCAGGGATACGTCAAGGCCATGGACACCATCAGGAACTCCGTCACCACCCACAGGGGATGCTACGGGGAGTGCAACTTCTGTGCCATCGCCGTGATGCAGGGCCGTACCGTTGTCTGCAGGAGCGAGGATTCGATCGTCAGGGAGGTGGAGCGTATGGCATCATCGCCCAGGTTCGACGGTATAGTACGTGATGTGGGCGGACCCACCGCCAACATGTACGGTTTCGAATGTGCCAAGAAGTTGAAGTCCGGAGCTTGCAAGGACAAGAGGTGCATGTATCCCTCAGTCTGCAAAGCACTCGTACCGGACCATTCCAGGCAGATCGCCCTCCTCAGGAGAATATCCGCAATCAAGGGTGTGAAGAAGGTGTTCATCGCGTCCGGCATAAGGTACGACCTGATCCTCGCCGACAAGGCGCACGGGGAGGAGTACCTGAGGGAACTGATCTCCAAGGGTCACATCTCCGGTCAGATGAAGATCGCCCCCGAGCATGTCTCCGATGATGTGCTGAAGATGATGGGTAAACCGTCCAGTGAGAGTCTCCTCGAGTTCAAGGAGATGTTCGACAGGGTCAAGGAGGAGGTCGGGAAGGACATCTACCTCACCTACTACCTCATAGCGGCTCATCCGGGATGCTACGAGCATCACATGAAGGAGCTGTTGGACTTCTGTCATGACAGATTGAAGACCCTGCCCGAACAGGTGCAGATCTTCACCCCCACGCCTTCCACTGTGTCCACGATGATGTATCACGTGCGCAGGGATTGGGAGGACCGTAACAACATAAAGGCAGAGCATTCCATGCAGATGAAACAACGTCAGAAGGAGATACTGTTCTCCACCAAGACCGCACGTGACGTTGCGCCGGGAAGGAAAGGTCGTCAGTATTCAGATGATTCAGACAGAGGGGAGCGTTTCCGTTCCGGTGACAGGGACAGGAAACCCTACGGTGAGAGGAAGGACTTCGGAGACCGTGAGGGTGGATACAGGGAGAGGAAGTCCTACGGCGATAGGAGGTCCGATGACCGTGGTGACAGGAAACCCTACGGTGAGAGGAAGGACTTCGGAGAGAGGAAGTTCGACGATCGCGGTGACAGGAAATCCTACGGTGAGAAAAAGGAATTCAGGGAGAGGAAACCCGATTTTCAGGATGGCGAATCCGAGGAGAGGAGGCCCTTCGAGAGAAGATCCAACGATCGTGGGGACTTCAGAGAGAGGAAGCCCTATGGCGACAGGAAGGACTTCAAGGATCGTGACAGTGGATTCAAAGAGAGGAAGGACTTCGGAGACAGGAAGTCCTACGGTGAAAAGAGGGACTTCAAGGATCGTGACGGTGGATTCAAGGAGAGGAAACCCTACGGTGACAGGAAGTTCGATGACCGCGGGGACAGGAAGTCTTATGGTGACAAGAAGGACTTCGGAGACGGAAAATCCAGCGATAAAAGTTCCAAGAAGCCATACGTGAAGAAGCCTAAGAGAGGCTTCCAGTACAAGAGGGCCCGATCATAAAACCATATTCGGATGGGGCACATTCCTGCCCCATCCGTTTCTAATACAGAGTAGTGAACTCACAATGTAGACGTATTCAAGGTTCCAATGCGACCTTGATGACACCGTCCGCCCTGGATGAGAACAGTTCGTACCCCTTCTTCCATTCCTTCAGCGGGAACGTATGGGTGATCAGGGGTTCTGTGTCGATGTCCCCTGAGGATATGTGTTTCAGAATCTCATCGCACTTCGATGCATCCACTCCGCCGGTGATGAACGTCAGGTTCTTGCCGTACATGTCCGGAAGTGGGATCGATTGCGGTTCATTGTAGAGTGCGACGACGCACACGGTCGCGTTGGGTCTCGCTATTCTCCATGCGGTCTGGAAGGTGTCCTTTCCACCTGCAACTTCCATGACAACGTCCGCGCCCCTTCCGTTGATGTCACGGATATAGGATTCGACATCCACATCGTTGGGATTGAGGTGTATGTCTCCGATACCATGTTCCTTGGCGAATTCGAGACGCGATCCTATGACGTCGATCATAACTATCTTCGACGGTCCGTAGAGTCTTGCACAGATCGCAGAACACAATCCGGTCGGACCTGCACCTATGATCGCTACAACATCCCCTTCCTGTATCCTCGAGATGTCCGCTGCCCAGTATCCCGTGGACAGTATGTCCCCGGTGAAGAGGGCCTGTCTGTCGGTCACACCGTCAGGGATGTGGTTCAGACAGTTGTCCGCGTACGGTACCCTGACGTACTCGGCTTGGCATCCGTCGATGCGACAGCCCAATGCCCAACCTCCGTTGACATCGGTACAGTTGTTGACGAATCCCCTCTCACAGTAGAAGCAGTCGTTACAGAAGGTCTCGACGTTGATGGTGACCCTGTCGCCCCTCTTGAACTTCGAGACGTCGGATCCGACGGATTCCACGATGCCCACCGCCTCATGTCCGATGACGATGCCGTTCCTGGCACGTGGGACATGACCTTCCAGGATGTGCAGGTCGCTGGAGCAGATGGATGTGAGGGTGACCTTCACCACCGCGTCCTTGGAGTCAATGACTGTTGGCTTGGGGCGGTCCTCCGAGACCATGTCTCCCTTCCCTTTGAAGACGACCGAGTACATACGGATGGGATGGTATCCTTCGGGATTAAGGTATCTGTGGGTCTCCCGATATCACGTACAATTGGATGTAGAAGGACATGTCGGTACGATATCAGCGATATTCTCTGACCGTATCCATCATGAGCCTCATACGATCAGGATCGAGCCCCCTGTCCACGGAGCATGAGCATGAGTAGATGAACCTCCTGTCGCGCATGGCATCCAACACGTCCGTGGTGTCCTTCACCACCCTCTCGTCGGGACCGAGGAAGATGGTGGTGGCGGAATCTATGCCGCCCATACATGCGGTGCGTCCATCGCACAGTTCGCCCATGGTGCGATGGTCGTTGTACTCACCGTAATAGATACATTCGAATCCGATATCGATGAACAGGTCCAATGTCCTCCTCCCTGTTTCGGATGTGAGCACTCCGTGCGGATGGAGGATGACATCGAGACCGTTCCCGTTGCATCTGTCGTACAGCCATTTCAGATCCGGTAGGCTCACGTCCGTCAGGGATTCCTCACCGAGGAGGTCTATGTTGTCATATGCACCGGGGATGACGACCAGGTCCGGACCGGCCTCGTTGAACATACGGTCGGAGACGTATTCCACTACGTCCTTGGAGAATATCATGAGGTCCCTGAGATAATCGGTATCGACCATCATGTCCATCAACAACGCCTCGACACCGCGGTTGGTGGCCGCCATCAGCAGTACGGAGGGGATGGTAGCTACGATCGCCGCATCGGGTTCGTATTCCCTCACCAATGTGTACGATCTCATGCATTCGTCCATGGATCCCGTATCCATATCGTTGGGTGAATGTTCGTAGAGCGCCGAAGGGTCGGAGAATGCGGGCTTCACCATCATCGGCTGTCTGTCCATGAAGTACGTGTACTCCGCACCGAACGCCCTGCAGTCCGTGCATAGGAGGGATCCTATCACGCCGTCGTGTCCCAATGCCTTCCTTGAGGCGGAGATCGATCTGGCGGACAGTTCCGCATCGAATCCGTTCCTGTAGATGTCACGGACGTCTATGTCCGCGAAGTACGTTCCAAGGGATGTGTCGTACAGGAAACTCGGGATACCGGGGACCTCCTCCCCCTCGATACGGGAGAGTATGTCCTGCCCACTCATGAGAGGGCCTCGTCGATCCTCGACAGCAGTTCGTCGAAGGGTACCGTATCGTGGGGTACGTCGGCCCTCCAACAGTATCTGATCCTCAGGTCCCTGTCTATGAGGAAGAACGCGCGGTTGGTCATACCGATGATCTTGTCGTTGGGGGAGTCGGTGATGATGCAATCGAAGTCCCTGCTCACCTTCTGTCCGGCATCGGAGAGGTGTTCGTACAGGGATGCGGTGCTCCTCATCCAATCCCTGTGGTTCTCCACCGTATCGGGATTGATGTGCACGAGTTCCACTTTCCTCCTCTGAAGGTCGGGGAGGCGTTCGTTCATGATCGCCATGTAATCGGTGCAGGTCTTTCCGAAATTGACCACGTAGAAGTAGAGCAGGGCATAGTTATCCTTCACCCTGTCAGATAATCTGTATGTGCCGTTCGTGGACTGTAGTTCGAAATCCTCCACGATGTCTCCGACCTCGTACATACTCATGAAATTATTTAGAAATTCTATATTATATTAATCTAACTATTATTTTATTTTAGACTAAATTAATATATTCTAATGTGAATTACAATATCACCTTTCAGAGGGTACATCATGAATACTACACAGATCGTGACTATTTGTGTCGCAGCTGTCCTGATCGCTGTGGCAGGTTCAGTCGTCATCATCAATATGAACGATAATGACGGGGGTGCCGACAATGTCATGGATATGACTTGGTCGGAGATCCTTGAGGACGCAGAGGGTCAGACCATAACGATGGGATTCTACACAGCGGATCCCGCGGTACAGGTCTGGTTCCCTAAGTTCGTTCAGCGTATGAGCAACGATTACGGTATCACCGTCACTGCTAAGTCGTACGGTCCTGCCGCAGCTGCAACCGCAGTCGCGGAGATGGAGGCCGGACAGACGGAGAACGGTACATTCGACCTCATCTGGGGAGACACCAGTGCATACGGTGCGATGAAGAACTCCGCAGGTGACTACAGCTATGTGTTCGACGATGTCAAGGACGGAAGTTCCTGGGTCTCCAAACTTCCCAACTCCTACTATCTCAAATCCAACAGCGAGCAGATGATCTCCGGTATGTACAGCGGATACGTCACTGGTTCCGCTGCGAACTTCAGCAACGGACAGACAATGTTGGTCTACAACAAGGACTTCAATGTCATGACCGAGACTATCGGTGGAAATGTCATCGACATCCCTTACAACTGTGTCGTTCTCTACGAGAACGGTACCGTGGACGGATTCCTGAAGGTCGGTCCCGCAACATCCGATGCGTCAGATGACTATACTGCCGGTTCCCCCGTCATCGCGGTCAGCGGTGTGGAGTCCACATCCGATCTCCTGGATGCAATGGATGGTGCACCCACCTACGACATCGACACCGTCAGGAGCGTCATCAAGGCCGCCAACGATGGCTCTGTCAAGGGAGTCCTCAAGTACGGTATCGCCGACAACTTCAAGGACCTTGCAGAATGGGTCAAAATCTATCCCAAGCAGTTCGGTTACCCCGCACCCACCAACGGTGGTGCGGTCTTCCACACCAACCTCCTCACACAGGCGGCCATCTATGAGCTTACCTGGAACGAGAACAGGACCGGATGGAAGGTCGCCGAGGACAAGGCAGCTAACATCGCGGCCGTCAACGCAGCACTCGCCGACGTGGATTCCGATGCATCCTACAAGAACGCGTTCGGATACGTCTACGAGTACCTCGAGGATCTCGATCCCTACGTGCACGTCTGGAGCAACGAGTCAAAGTACCAGAACACCGACACGATCGTCGCATACAACGGCCTCATCGTCGGTAACAACGACACCGATAAGGACTTCAGCGACGCTACGGTCATGGTCGCCATGTCCACCGTCACCTCCATCGATGCGAGGGTCGGACCCGGACTCCAGTACGACTACAATGCGGGTGTGTACTCCATGGACACCGGATGTTCCAGCGACTACTACATCTTCATCCCCGAGAACTCCTCCCACAAGTCCGCTGCGATGGTCGTCATAAACGCATTACTGAGTCCCGAGGAACAGATCAGATGGTACAGTGAGACCGGTAACGGATTCAACATCGATACCACCAAGACCGTGAAGGGCGGTACCATGACCGTCAACGAGGTATACTTCGAGGACGTTCTCGACGACATGTCCATGTACCTCTCTCCCCAGAGGCTCGATGAGGTCACCGTTGTCGCCATGTTGACCGGTCACGTCAAGTACTTCACGGCCAACTGGGTCGAGGAGTCCGAGGACTGGTGAAACCCGAAGGGATAGTGATGAATGGCAGGACGAGGATCGTATTCGCATTCCTACCGGTCATCACTATCCTGATCCTCTTCTATTTCTGGCCCCTGTTGGAGACCATCGAAGCGAGTGTCCACAGGGGTGACGAATTCATAGGTTTCGAGAGGTTCATCGGATTCCTGTCGGACGAGGGTTTCGTGAATGCGTTCCTGTTCTCCACTGAACTCGCGATACTGTCCACCCTAATATCCGCGGTATCGGCGGTCATCATCGCGATGGCGTTACGTGACACGTTCATCGGGAAGAGGATCTCCGTGTTCCTGTTCCAAACGAACATCTCGATACCCCATATAGCGATGGCCACGATGGTCATCCTGATGTTAGCGCCCACTGGATGGTTCTCCGCATTGAGCTATCAGATGGGATGGATAGACAATTGGTTCGAGTTCCCCGACCTGGCCAAGGGGGACAGCATGTTCGGTGTGGTGTTCTCGTTCGTGTTGAAGTTCACACCGTTCGTCGGTATGGCCGTTCTTGCCGTTTTGCAGTCTATGTCACGTGACTATGAACTGCAGTCCAGGTCCTTGGGTGTGGGGAGGATCAGGACATTCATCCATGTCACGCTCCCTGCGATCCTTCCCGCCGTCGTTTCCACATCGATGATAGTGTTCGCATACGCGTTCGGATGTTACGAGGTACCGAACGTGTTGGTCAGGAGGACCACACTGTCGATGTTGGTCTACAACACATATTACGATACGTACAATCCCGATTGCAGGCCGGAGGCGTTCGCAGCTGCACTGGTGATCGCTGTCGTGACCATCTCCGTGTCCGCGATATATCTGTACGTGACCAGGAGGAAGAGGATGTGAGGTCCGTTCCCCGGTCGTTCATAGTGGGGGCCATGGCCGTTACGGTCGTGTTCCCCATCATCATCCTGTTCGGATGGGCCACAGCTGGATCGTGGCGTTATCCCGATGTGTTCCCCTCATCCACGGACATCGGGAGGTTGGTGGATTACTTCACACAACCGTCGATAATGGATGCTATGGTGAACAGTGTAGAGCTATCACTGTTGGTAACACTTGGTTCGTTGGTGTTGGGATACCTGCCCGCCAAGGTCCTGGGTACCATGGAATTCCGTGGGAAGACCCTGTTGCGTATGGTGGTGCTCCTCCCTGCATTGACACCGGGTATCTGTGTCGTGTTCGGCATGATACCCGTGTTCATCGAGATGGGGATATACAGATCGTACATCTCCATAGTATTGGGACAGATCACTTTCTGTCTCCCTTACATGATATTGACACTCTCATCGGTGTTCGAGAACTTCGATGAGAACTACGAGAGACAGTCAGCCACCCTCGGTGTGGACAAGGTGTCCACATTCGTGCATGTGACGTTACCGAGGATAAGATCAGGTCTGATCGTCGGATGCATGTACACCTTCATGGTGTCGTGGTCGATGTATCTGTTGACATACGAGCTCTCACCCAACACGCTCGAGACCGTGATCACCATGATCATGCCGATGTTGACCTCATCGACGGTCACGTACTACACATTGGCACTGACCGCGATAGTGTTCTTCGCACCGTCATTGCTGTTCCTGGTGGTCTCGTCCTTCATAATCAGATCGGACAACATAAACTCCGGAGGTGGAACATGAGCTTCCTTGAGATCAAGAACATAGAGAAGACGTATGACGGTTCCGGTATCCCATGTCTTGAGGGATTGGACCTGGAGATGGAGAAGGGGGAGATCATGGTCATACTCGGTCCCTCCGGATGCGGAAAGAGCACCTTGCTGAGGATAATAGCCGGTCTCGACTCACAGGATGCCGGTACTGTGACCCTCGATGGTGAGCGTATGGACAGTATGTCTCCTGAGAGGAGGCCCGTGTCCATGGTGTTCCAGAAGGCGTACCTGTTCCCCAACATGGACGTTCGCAGGAACGTCAACTACGCCCCACGCATAAACGGTGTCCTGAAGGGTAAGGAACTGGATGCAGAGACCGACCGTATGTTGGACCTAGTGGATCTGAGATATCTGGCGGAGAGGTATCCGAGACAGCTGTCGGGCGGTCAGGAACAGAGGGTATCGTTGGCGAGGGCGTTGATAACCAAGCCTAAGTTATTGTTGTTGGACGAACCGTTCAGCGCATTGGACGCTGAATTGAGGATAAGTCTACGTAACAACCTCAGGGCGATTTGTAAGGAGATCGGTCAGACCGTCATATTCGTCACACACGATCAACAGGAGGCCGTGGCGATAGCCGATAGGATCGCATTGATGTCGAACGGTCGCATACTGCAGTGCTCCGAACCCAACGAGTTCTACCACCGTCCCAATTCATATGAGACGGCCATCTTCTTCGGATGGAAGAACGCCATGCCGGGTACGCAGAGGGGTCGTACCGTATGTACCAGGTTGGCGGAGTTCGATCTGGACACGATAGAGCCGCAGGACAGGGACATCATGTTGATGATGCATCCTCAGGCAGCGATGTGCACTCCGAGGGGCATGTTCGCAGGGTTGGTGCTGGAAGCTTCCTATCTTGGTACGATCTCCACATACCGTGTGGAT
>JAEDGA010000028.1 GCA_016297775.1 Candidatus Methanomethylophilaceae archaeon | reverse complement strand
GTGCATCCGCCGGGATTCGAACCCGGGCAACAAGCTTGGAAGGCTTGAATCCTAACCAACTAGATCACAGATGCCTAAATCCCCTTATTCAAAACATGTATTTAACTATATTGGGTTGGCTGTTCCGGGGGCTATTGAGACATCAGTAATATCTAAGATAATACGTTGAGTTTTAATGGCACCCCGGACAGCATTTTTTGCATCCCGGTCTGCTTATTCTCAAATACCATTGATAACATGGGAGTGCATGACCCTCCGTCAGCACATGGTCTCGGATCAGCGTAACATACGTATGTATCAGACCATGTGCACGATCCATGACGGCATGTCCTCCGGCATCGACAAGAAGATGAGGAGGGCATCGATCGAATACGATACGTGTCTGTCCAAGATCCGTTCTTTCGTCAACGACGTGCAGGTGTGCAGGTTTTTCATCGACATAACTTTCGATTGGTTCCCACAGATGGTGGTCGATGTATCGGACAGGATCTCCGAACTGACCTCCGACCGCGATACCGGCATCATGCTTTATCTCGCCGACAGGTTGATCGATGTATCCCACACGGAACGTGCGGAAAAGATACTTGCGGATCTCTGTCCCGGACAGGATCTTGCACTCATGGAGTTCGTCCTAGGGAAACTCTCGTACAGGGCAGGTGACAACGAATCCGCTAGACAGCATTTCATGCGCACCATTCTGACGGATCCGTGCTTCTTCAAGGCATACCCGTATCTGGACCTTCTGGACCCGGTATTCGGATGGTTGCATATGGCCAACATCTGGCACATCCGCTCGGATGAGGAGGTGGTCCTGAGTGATGGCCTCGTGGGCGGGGAGAGGGAGGACCTCTGCGACATCTGCAAGATATGGCACGACGGAGATTGGAACGGAGCCATGGCGGCGATGAGGAGACTGACGTCCTTCGTGGACAAGGACCCCTTCACACTGGCACTGTTCGCGAAGATGTCCGCGGACATGGGTTCGCAGAGGGATTCGATAGACGCATACAACGAGGCTCTCGAGGTCCTGAGGGACAGCGAATACCTGATGATTGAATTGGCGGCCGTGTATGAGAGCATAGGGGAATACGATTCCGCCGCATCCCTCCTGGAGCGTGCCAGGGCATTCAATCCCAATTGCGGGAGGGTGTTGGTCGCGCAGTACAGGTGCCTCATAGGCTGGGGTAGGAGGCAGGATGCGGAGAGTACCCTGACGGTCCTTCTATCATCCTCCGGAGTGGATGCCGAATGGCTGGACGGCTGTGCGGACATACTCAGATCGCACGATATGATGCTGGAAGCCACCAATCTCGTGAAGAAAGTATCGCAGAGATGCATAGACAGATGCTATTCCGAGTACATCCTTGCGAAGGATTGTCTGTCCAGATCGGATTACCGTTCCGCCATACACCATGCGAATCAGGCACTGAAGCATGACCGCAAGGATATCAGATCCAGGTGCATACGTGCCAAGGCACACCTCCACATCAACGGTATGGACAAGGCGATGAAGGATGTCAACAGCATGACGGACGACTCCCCGGACGACGTCCGCGTTCTGGATGTGAAGAAGGACATCTACCGTTTCATCGGAGAGTACCAGACGGCATTGGACATATGTGATGACATACTCTCCATAGAACCAAGGAACGCGATCGTGATGATCGACCGTGCCGAGATGCTGGGTCAGATAGGCGATCACAAGAACTCCCTGGATGCGTACAGGGAGGCGCTCAACATAAGAGAGGACATCTCTCTTTTCATCTCGATACTAAAGAATCTTTTGAAACAGAGGTATCTGGACGATCTCTGCAGATTGGTGGATGATTTCGATGATACCTTCGGACGCTCGGTGATCGTATGGAGGCTTCGCGGTAATGCGGAGTATCTCGCGGAAAGATACGAGGATGCCGCCGCATCGTATGAGAAGGCGGTCATGCTATCCCCCAACGAAGCCGTGATCTGGCACAGCAAAGGTATGGCCGAGGAGGCGGCAGGGCTGTATCAGGAGGCGGAGGATTCGTTCGGAAAGGCCATCCTGATCGATCTGGACAATACGGATTACTGGATCTCCAAGGCCATAGTGCAGGAGATGCGTGGCAATTACAAAGGGGCGATATCCTCCATCAACAGGGTGATAACATCCGCCGGCAGTGGCGTGTTCCCGTTCGCCATGAAGGCTAGACTCCTGGCCAGATTCGGGAAGGACAGGGAGGCCCTGTACTTCTTGGAACAGGCACAGAAGATGGAACCGACCAACGTGGACATCATGCGCATGCGCAAGGATACGCTGATACACATGGGCGAGTACGACAAAGCCTTGGAACTGTGCAGGATGATCGTTTCCCTGATACACGGGGACCAGAGCACGTTGGCCGATATGGTGTCCTTGTATCTGCTGACCAACGACCGCAAGGGTGCCACGGACATTTTGAACGGTCTGTCCCTGACAGAGGACCTTTCCAAGGAGACGTTGGTGAAATGTTCCTCCGCATTCCATCAGCTCGGTGATTTCGAGAATGAGGCCAAGATGTTGGAACGTGCCAATATCTTGGATTCCGGGGACCGTGACGTATTGATCTCTTTGGCCGGAACATATACGATATTGGGCAGGAAGGATGCGGCGGAGGAGATCTATGTTAGCCTGGAGGAGAGCGATCCCGACGATGTGTCCATCACCGTGAAGAAGGTGATGTTGGATAACGAAGTGCTCCCGACGGTGATCGAGGAGACTGAGGTGGAGGAGGAACAACCCGTCGACATGATGGAGCTTGCGGATTCCGCAAGATCGTCCGGCCGTCAGGAGGAGGCCATACACATCTACCGCAGCATACTGGATTCGGATCCCGACAACACGGATGCATACATCGCCGTGTCCGAGATAATGATCGATATGGGTGAGTTGTACGGGGCAATAGAGTTCATCACCGATGCAACCCACACGGTCCCTAACGATCCGCGTCTGCTCAAGACCTTAGGGGATTCTTACTATCTAGCTAACGATTCCGCCAGAGCGGCGGATGCATACACGGATGCCATGAAACTGGGTATGGATACTGCGGAACTTCATGAATCGGCAGGTCATGCCCTGGAGGATATGGGTATGATGCAGATGGCCCTGGACAATTACCGCAAGGCGGTATCCAAGGAACCTTTGAATATCAACTACAAACTGTGCGTGGCATCGTTGGAACATCGTGTGGGACACGACAGGAACGCGGAGGGTGTGCTGAACGACATATTGGCGGTCGAACCCGGCAACATCACCGCGCTGAAGATATTCGTCACCATACGTGGACGTATGAACGATTCGGAGGCGATAATGGCGATGTACGAGGATATCGTGTCCGTGTGCACCTGCAGGGAGGATGCGGAATTCTTCGCATCGATTCTGCACGATGTGGGCGAACATTCGAAAGCCGATCTTCTACTGTCCCGTTTCGATACGGAATGAATCAATATCTGTTCATATCCGTCTTCAGGAATTCGCGCATGAGGCATGTGGCGTAGTTCCCTTTGGAAAGTGAGAATCCCATGCGGTATCCGTCGTCCAGGATGTGATGACTGAGGTCGTTCACGGTACAGAGGATCTCCCTCCAGTTGCCTTTGGCACTGCAGTGGGCCAGTCTGGGAACGATGAAATCGTCCTTGGAGAGTCCTTCGTCGTCCACGATCTTTCTTTCGATCTCTCCCATCTCGCCCTCGGAGAACATACCGTCGCTTCCGAACACCGTTATCGCCACGAACGCCCTTCCTTTGGCGACCTGTCTTTCCACCAGTCTCATGTTCTTGGCGGTGACGGTCACGGGTCCATCATGATCCGGTACTCCCTCGGCGTTCACCGGGATGACCGTATCTCCGACTACCGGGCTGTTGAGGGGCATACCGTGTTCCATCCTCCCGCTGAGCATGAGGTTGAACAGATACGATTGGTACGCGTGCGTGAACATCATCTGGAGGTTGGACGGCATCTCCGAGATGGCTCCGATGAAATCCCCCGGACGTCTTCTGAGATGATCTATCAGGATGGATTCGAATCCCATGATCTTGGGGAGTTCGAAATCTATCGCGGAATAATCGCCGTTGCATCTGCGGAATGCCTCTCTCGCATTCTGCACATCCTCCTCTTCGAATTCGGACGGAAGACAGAGGTATGCCTCCACCGCGCCTTCGATATCGCCGCGGACGATCCTCTCTCCGACGATGTGGGTCACCGGTCTCGATGTACCGAATCTCTGGACGCCGAAGTAGTTGGGAAAACCTCCGACGGATTTCACGGCATCCGTGACGGACACGACCGTGCTCTCTATGGAATCTCTGTCGGATTCGCAGTCCCTGACGGTTATCTCGAAGGAGTTGCCGAGAAGGTCGCCCATGCGTATCGGGCGGTTCGAACAATAGATCCCGGAGACGGAGATGTCCTTGAGTCCGATGTTGTCGAGACGGTTGGGTTCACACTCGAAAGACATCTTCTGAGTGGTGACCGCTCTCTTGTCCTTGGTGCCTGCGAAACCTATCCTTTCGCGGGATATGCGCATGGTGCGTGCGAGGAGTCTGATGAGACGGTTGGTCTCCCAGTTCGTGGTCGTGACATCGGCAATGGTGTAACGGCCCGAAGGCACCTCGGCCGGTGCGTTGGAGATCTCGCGGACGACGAAGTCCTGCGCGGTCTTCTTGAGACGTCCGCCGGTACCGGGACAGTCCGTGAGATAGTAGCGCATCCCGATATCGGATTCCGCGGTACAGCAACGGCCGTACATATGGGATCACTGACTCTTTGCGGAGAAGTACTCGGAGACCCTGTTGGCCGCCGCGATGACGGTCTCGACGGGATCGTTTCCGTTGGTCTCTACATAGAGTGCGGGATCGTTGAGCTCCGGGTGGGTGTTGATGTACCTGACGATTTTGACGTCGCTGTCCTTGTCCAACTCGTCCATGATGGGGTTGACGAGTGTGGTGTCGGTTCCCTTGAACATGATCTTGACTGATCTGTCGGTCTTCTCAGCGATGTAGAACGAATCCATGCGTCTCCATTACTCCGCTCCTTTATTAAATGTTTCGCGCGCGGTTATGTGGCGTCCGTATACGCGGTTCGGAGCTTATGGATCACAGACCGTCGGAGAACTGCATCTCGTACATGTCGTAGATCTCGCTGACTGTGGTGGACATGTCCGCCGATTTGTCGTCCCTGACACGTCCGGTGAACCTGGGGAATCTGATACCTATCCCCGCATCCTCCTTGGCCCATCCGAAGGCGGCCTTGTGGTTGGGACTCAGAGTCAGATCGGCACCAGCGACCTCCAGGACGACGTTGGGTTCGAACCATACGTCCGGATCCAACCCGGTGCGTATGTATCCCGGTTTCTCATCGCACTTGTACTTGTCCAGCATGGTTGGGAGAGCATCCAGGAACGCGTCGTCGAATCCCGTACCGAGCTTGCACACGCTGCAGAACTCCCCGGAGTCCTGGTCGTACACCGCCATGAGCAACGCACCGTATCTTCCGGCACGTTTGCCCATCCCGTAGAACGCACCTATCACGGCGAGATCGAAAGTATCCGTGAGGGCCTCGTGGTAGTCCTTTTTGTACTTGATCCACAGGAATCCTCTGGATCCTGCCCTGTAAACGGAGGATTCCGACAGCGATTTCGCCATGATGCCCTCACATTTGGCGGCTATGGCGGATTCGAAGAACTCCTCCGCCTGGGTATCGTTCTCGATGATACCCATCTCACTCATGCCGACGGCATCGTCCAGTTCGAATGTCTCGGAGAGTACCTTCCTCCTCTCCGGGTACGGGAGGTTCGTCATGTCCTTCCCGTCCAGGTAGAGGATGTCGAACATGAAGATCCTGACGGGTATGCTCTTGACGGCGGAGCCCATGTCATGCTTCCTCCTCCTGTGCGTGACCATCTGGAACGGCAGCATGGCGCCGGTATCCGGATCGGTGGCCACACACTCCCCCTCTATGATCGCCTCCTTCCCTTTCAGGTTGGATCTGAGGGCCTCGCATATGTCGGGGAAGTTGTTCGTCAGATTCTCTAGTCTGCGGGAGTACAGTGTGACGGAATTTCCTCCGATATGGGCCTGTACCCTCATACCATCGTATTTGTACTCCATGGCACATCTGCCGCCCATCCTCTCCAGGACCTCAGGCAGCGACGGGAGTCTCTCAGCCAGCATGACCTTTATCGGGTTGCCCACATGGACCGTCACATCGCGGATGCCGTCCATGCCGTTCTCCGCAAGTCTCTCCCCTATGAGCCCCATGTCGCATGTCACGTTGAACGCTCTCTCTATTTCGGGTCTGGACTCCTTGTCCGCGAAACATTGTGCCAGTGCATCCAATATCGTCATGGCGGAGGCTCCCACACGCATCCTTCCGCTGACGATCCTGCAGATGTAACGCGCCTCGGTGGCGGTGGAATCGTGTAACATTCCGGTGAGTGTCTTCACCTTGTTCTCTTGGGAATTCTTCCCTTCGGACCTCTCTATCTTGGTGAGATCGGACACCACACGTTCCAGTGTCAGGGGTGTACTGAAGAGACTCATCTGTTTCTTCTTCGATATCAGTTCCTCGGCGACGGTACCCGTATCCCCGATCCTGGTCCACAGCTCCTCGACCTTGGCATCAGGGTTTCCGGATGCGGTGGATATCGCTCTCAGGACCATCTTGTCCGCCATACCCAGTTCCACCGGGTAGAAGTCCGGGTGGAGCTTCCCCTGGGACAGATAGATGATGTCTCTGAGATCCGCAGGTCTCAGTCCTTTGAAGAAATCGGCCAGGATCGACGTCATCTCCAGCCTGCTGCTGGTGGATTCCAGTCTTGCGAAGGTGTCCGCGATATCGGAGAAGAGCATGCGTATGTATCCTCCAATCAATATTTAGTGATGTTTCATCCGTCGAAGGAGAAGGAATCAAGGTAGGTCTGACCCTTCCTGGCGGGTCCGGTTATGGTCTTGGCAAGCTCGTGATTGAGTTTGTCCAGTCTCTCCCTCATCTTCTCCTCCTTCTCCGCACTGGATTTCTCGAACGCCTCGTCCATGGTGTTGGCAGCGATGAGGACTGCAACGTCACCGTCGTTCTTCCTGCCTGTCCTTCCGCGACGCTGGATGGTCCTGATCTCCGAAGGAACCGGTTCGTAGAATATCACCATGTCAGTACCGGAGATGTCCAATCCCTCCTCCCCGACGGATGTGGATACCAGTGTGTTGCACTCCCCGTTCCTGAAACGTTCCAGCAATTGGATCTGCTCCTTCTGCTTCAATCCGCCCTTTGACTGACCTATCAGTTTCTCCACGTTCACTCCGTGGATGCAGGAGAGCTTCTCCACCAACAGTTCGCAGGTGTCCCTGTACTGCGCGAATATCATGATCCTGGAATCCGGACCCGAATCCAGTCTCTGGCTCACCAGACTCATGATGCGGGAGATCTTCGGATGTTCCACCTTGGTATCCCTCACGGATCTGACTATGGAACGGAACTCCTCCCTGTTGACGATCTCCGCGGAACTCTTGCTCGGTTTCTCGCCGGCCGCCTCGTCCAACAACTTGTTCAGGTATTTGCGTAAAGGCGTGACCCCCTGGGTCTCCACCAGCCCGACCGCATGCAGGAGTTTGACGCAGATGGACTGCACCACCAATCCCCTGTAGACATAGTTGGATCTCTCGCGGTTCCTGAGTCTGCTCTGGAGCATGGAACCTATCTGCAACAGATAGCTGGTGGTGATGGGTCTGTTGGCGCTCATCAGTCCCATCCTGGCAAGGTCGTTCGCGTACTCATCCACCAGCATGCGGAGTCTGCGGGATATGTCGGTGATGTCCTTGGGGAGGTTCACGTACATCCGTTTGATGAAAGTGTCGAAAACGTACGGGGATACGTCGGGATCCATGTCCGTACGCATATCGATGTGTACGAATGACAGATTGTGGCAGATCTCCACTATCTTCTTGTATTCGCTTCCCGGGGATGCGGTCATACCCATGGATATCCCGGTGTTGTATTCCGCGATCTTCACGAACGCGTAATTCCCCACGCCTCTGTGTGCCTCGTCGTATATCACCAGTCCGAATTTGGATAGGTCGTATCTGCCGTTCTCCAGATCGTTCGCTATCGCTTGCGGCGTGGATATCACCATGTCGCTGTCCTCGACGATCCTACAGCGTCTCTCCGGGGCCATGTTCCCGTTGATGGCAGAGATATCGACATCCTTGAGCCATCTGCCGAAGGTCATGCAATGCTGATCCACCAGAGGTTTCGTAGGTGCGGTGATGAGGACCTTCCTCCCTTTGGCGAGGACCTCTGCAGCCACCATGAGCGCCACCACCGTTTTTCCCAGACCGGTGGGCAGGATGATCAGGGTGTCCCTCTTCAGACATCCTTCGGCCATGGCTATCTGGTACTTCCTCTCTTCGACGGTATCCGGAACGATCTTCGGGTGAGAGAGATAGGTACGCATGAAAGGTCAATCAGAAGTTACGGATAAATCGTTTCTGGGGGACGGGGTCCCCCTTGACATGACGTTTAGTGACATCCGCCGCCGCAGGATGCGCATCCCTTGGCGTTGGGGTCCCTGATGGCGAGTCCGTTTCCGAAGTTGGGGTCCTCGACGTACTCGATGACGCAGGGCTCGAGGGCCTCTTTGGTCTCGTCGTCGAAGTAGAAGGAGAATCCCTTGACGGGCAACTCGTTCTCCAGGTCTCCCTTGTCCTGTGCGAAGGACATTCCGAACTGGGGTCCGGAGCATGCCATTCCGGAGAAGTAGATCTTGATACCGTATCCCTGCTTGTTGTTCTTGGCAAGGAGGTCGTTGATGAAATCAACTGCTTTGTCGTCGATCGTAACCATAGTAATCGCCGTTGGAATCAGTGGGACCGTATAAATAACCGTGTATTCGGCAACTTTTTACGTAACACATGTCGCTCAGAAGAACACGCCTCTGACGAATATCTCCACGCCGATCGCGATGAGTATGACGCCTCCGAGGATGTTGGCACGTCCCGCAAGACTCGTACCGAACCTCTTTCCGAGTCCGAGTCCCGCCATACATATGATCCATGTGACCAGTGCGATGATCGCCGAGCACAATGTAGCACCCATCACATCGTAATCCGAGATGGTGAATCCCACGGAAAGGGCGTCGATGGATGTGGCGATACCCTGGGTCATCAGTGCGGCGAATCCCAATGCCACGGGTCCGGCGTCATCCTCCGATTTGCTCTCCAGAATCATCTTGGTACCGATGAACGCCAACAGCATGAGGGCGATCCACGGGATGAAGTCCCCCAGCATCTCCAGGGCGCCTACGGCGGTCACGACTATGAACCAACCAATCATCGGCATGATCCCTTGGAACGTGGCGAATGTGCCTGATATGGCGATCTCCCTGCTCTTGCCCATTTCGGGTTCGTTCAGTCCGTTGGCGAGGGATACCGAGAACGCATCCATGGCCAGCCCCACCCCCAGCAGGATGCTGTCCACTATGAACATCATACCGATATCCAAATGCCAGCCCCCGTATCATTCCTTGTAAAGGTCTTCCAACACTCTGAAGGCGTATGACTGTGCGCGTGTCATCGCCATGTAGGATCCGATGAACATCGCCTCCCTCATCTCGTCCTTGGTCACGCCGACCTGTTTGGCGTGGTTCCCCTGTGCCCTTATGCAGTGTTCCGCACCCAATCCTGTGGCGGCGGCGACAGCGCAGAGGTAGCTGGTCTTCGCATCGAGCTTCTTGTCCTCGGATTCGAATGCCGCCTTGGCGACGTTCGACACAGGTATGAACAGATCGGGGTCCTCGGAGAGTACCTTGTTCACCAACGGTACGGTACCGAACTTCTCCTCGATCCTCTCGAGTATCTTCTGTGCGATCTCTTCCTTCTCCTCTCTGGACATCTGCATGTCCCATGTATCGGCGATATCGGTTTAAAGCGTGACGGTTCCGGATAAATACATGAAGGCCGTATGTGAGGACAACCGTTCTGACACATGGGCGCGATCCGTGAACGTCCTAGGTATGGAACGGCGATCAGCGGCCCTGTACCTTAATTGGGAACTTGAGGTAGCAGCGATGTGACATCGTGCGGCAGTGACCTTCGAGCCAACGCAGGGTCCGACAAACACCCCGGCCGGGGTCAGTGCTCGGAGACTGCCGTCATCGGCGGGCGATGATAGAGTGTGTTATCGGCCGGGGACACCGGCCGTAATATGTTTTTGGAAGG
Organism: Candidatus Methanomethylophilaceae archaeon; assembly: GCA_016297775.1. Lineage (GTDB taxonomy): Archaea > Thermoplasmatota > Thermoplasmata > Methanomassiliicoccales > Methanomethylophilaceae > SIG5. Next base: position 4,231 of record JAEDGA010000028.1, on the reverse strand, counting down.
TTCAGAGTGCCAGACACAGTTTGTTCAGCATCCTTTCCGCATCCTGGTACCTTTCGAACAGCTTCTCGTTCCCGCTGATGTCGCAGGTGTCCGATCTGCCGAATGACTGTATTCCCTCCTTGATCATCAGGCATTGACGGTATATCACGTAATCCAGGACGAAATCCGGGATGTCCGCGTTATCCAGGGATTCCGACACCATGATCGTCCTCATCAATACGGAGTACGATGCCGCCAGGTCGCTTCTGTAATCGCAGTTCCATACGGCCTGTATATCGGAGCCCCTTTCGATGAGGCCGGCATCCTCCAGCCTGTTCAGGGAATCCGACAGGTCCCTCTGCTTACCGACCGGGCCTCTGGACAGGTATCTTCCGCGTTTGATGAAGATCGGTCTCTTCTCCCTGCAGAAGGATTCATCCAGTACCCACTTGCGCATCGCCTCGGAGTACTCTACGTCCTTGCCCTCGATCTTGGAGAACAGGGTCTCCGCAAGATCGTGCAGTACACATCCGGGTGCATCGGCCAGGTAGTCGGATACCCTGAAGGATATCCATTTGTAGGACCTCTGCCACTGGACCTTGAAGTGCTTGAACGCGACGAATTCCGCGTTGACGTTCTCGTAGCCGTGCTTCTCTCCGACGGAGCGGAAAGTCTCTGCCATCCTTGCGGACGCCTCTTCCGTGTATCTCATTCACATCATTCCTAGCGTTTCACGCTGGGATTGATGTCGTTATATGGCGGTATTAAACCGGCAAATTAACGTTAACGGTATAACACGGTCTGCGGGATCATTCGTCCTCTATGATGGATTCCGGGGCTCCCGCGAAGTACACCAGCGAGTACGCCTCCATGAAATGCAGGTTCCCGGGGATCACCAGGGTGAACAACGGTTCTCCGAGATCCATCTCCAACAGCTGTTTGGGGTATCCGGCGGTGAGCTTCTGCTCGGGTGATCCTATCTTGGATGCAACGCATATCAACGTATCATCCTTGATCAGGCCCTTTCCCCATTTCCTCTCGCCTTCCAGGAGCCATTCTATGGCCTGTTTGCCGGTCATGTACCTCATCTCGTCGGCGTGGATGTCCAGGAGGATCATGGTGTGCAGTCCCCTCTCCTTGTTCTCGAGGATGTTGTCGTAGGGTGACTGGGGCTGATATCCTCCCTCTATGAATGGCAGGGTCACCGTCCTTCCGAACTTGTAGGGTTGGAGACCGAGAGCGGTGGGGCATGCGGAGAATATGGAGATGCCGTTGAAGAGCCTGGTGGGAATCCCGGCCTCCTTGGCCTGGATCATCAGGTCCACGTGGGTGGTTGCGGACATGGTGTCGCCGGCCGTTACGAATCCGACCCTCATGGTCATCGCATCCGCGATTATGTCCTCCCCTTCCTCGACCTGCATCCTGTGGAGGACCTTGATCTTCTTGCCGACGGCGGCTTCCAGGTCCTTGATGTCCGTACCGATGAGGTGGGATGTGTAGAATTCGGCGTAGATCTTGTCGCACTCCTTTAGTGCGTTCAATGCTTTCACGGTCATGCCGTCGGTCCCGCAGAGACCGAGGCCGACGAAGATGAGTTCGGATGCCATATCCCGACAATATGTGTCAACTGTAAAATAACTGATGCCGATTTGGATGCATGGTCAGGTGCATCAGGGTCCCGAAATCCGAGGGTAATCCGGTCCGTATCGCGTTGAAGGCAGAGGATCTTCTGGATACGGGTGCCAGGATCAAATCGGACGGGGATCATCTTCTGATACCCATACTGTCGGACTCCTTCGGCGACTACCCGGTGGAGGATGCTGATCTGGAGATCCTGGAGCACAGGGAGACGGATTACAGGATGTTCCTTCCGGAAGACATCAGGGACATACTGCCGAATTCATATGATTGCATAGGCGACGTCATCGTCGTGAAGATCATAGATGAGCTGATGCCTTACAGGCACGACATCGGAGATGCCCTTTTGAAGGTCAACAGCAACGTACGCCTGGTGCTGATGGACGGCGGGGTGAAGGGCGAGCTGCGTATAAGGGAACTGGAGCCCATCGCCGGTACCGGCGGTTCGGAGACCAGGCATAGGGAGTCCGGGGTGACGATGCTCACCGATCCCGCCAAGGTGTACTTCAACCCCCGCCTGGCCACCGAGCGTATGAGAGTGGCGTCGGAGGTTCGGGACGGCGAGGTCATAATCGATATGTTCGCCGGTGTGGCACCTTTTCCGTTGGTCATATGCAAGCACGCCAATCCGGAGATCGTGTACTCCATAGATCTGAATCATGACGCGTACGAGTACATGAAGGAGAACATCCGCATCAACAAGGTCACCAGGATCGTTCCGCTGGAGGGGGATGCATCCCGTGTCGTATCGGACCTGCCGCAGGCGGACCGGGTGGTCATGAATCTGCCACAGATAGCGTACCGTTTCTTGGACGTGGCACTGTCCAAGACGAAGAGGGGTGGTGTGGTGCATCTCCACAGGATAATGGAACGTGCCACCGCCGATTCGGACACGGAGGCACTTCTGGACGAGATGCGTGCGAAAGGTCTGGACTGCCATCTCGGAAGGAAGATCGAGATGAAGACATACTCGCCCACTGCGAGCGTGTACGTCTTCGATATAATCAGGGACTGATCACTTCTTCACAGGTTCCAGTGTGACCCCGGTCTGTCCCTGGTAGTTCCCGCTTCTCTGGGAATAATCCTTCGCGGAGCAGGAGTTGAGTCCTTCGAACACCATCTGGCAGAACCTCTCCCCGATCGGGAGTTCCACGGGATCGTCGGTGGCGTTGTATGCTCCTAGCGTGAGTGTGCCTTCGAATCCGGCATCTATCTTTCCGAACGCTCCGATTATCCCCTTTCTGATCCATGTGGTCCTGAGCCAGAGCTGTGCGCATGCATCCGCGGGCATGCGTACCCTTTCGATGGTGGAAACGTAGAACATGGTCCTTGGGGGTATAGTGACGGTGCCTTCTGTGTATTTCGTATCGTCCCCTCTGACGGCGATCTCTGCGATCCTGAGGTCGTATCCGTTGGGGGTGAGGCCCCTCTCGTTGTAATCGCTGATGCCGAGATATCCGGTCATCATACCTTCCACGATGTCCTTGTCCGAGAATATTCCCATGTTCCCGAGGATGTTTTCGGAAGTATATCAAAAGTATCCATCTTGGTTCATTCAGGCAGACCCATCATTTTCATGGCAGGGATACGGCCAGCAAGATGGATGGATTGTCCAACAAGTATTTATCAAAAGGATTGGATTACTTATCCAACAATTTGTTTATCCAGGTGATTAAATGGAAAAGAATGCAATCATCGCAATCTGTGTTGTAGCCGTTCTCGCAGTGGCGGGAGGGGCGGCCGGATTCATCATTCTCAACAACAACGATAATGGCGATCCCTCCGGAGAGACATACTGGTATTACATATACTTCGGAGATGGGGAGAAGAACAACGGCTGGTATTCTGCAACTGGAAACGATGCAACGGATGGATTCAAAAAGGCCATGGATGCTGCAGGTTTCACATATTCCAAAAGTAAGTATGGATACATCGGTGAAATCAATGGTGTAGGTGGCAGCTGGTGGCATGGTGCATATGTCTACTCCGACTACTCCAAGGAGGCGCAGAATAACAGTGTAGGTTTCGCTGTAAAGGACAGTAGTAATGTACTCCTCTCTGCGAACGGATGGATTCAGAATTCCGGATACAGCGCTGAGGGTGTCACCGATATCAAGATATACCAGACGAACGCCAATGTCTGGTATCTCACCCCCTATGGGGACAAGGTTGGAGATACATACAATCTCAAGACTCCCGATGTAGTCGATTCATGGATGAATGACGGTCCTTTCAAGACCACTGCTCCTACCAAGACCGAGACATATTGGTTCTACCTGTATTTCGGTGCCGATAACGCGAAGTCCAAATGGTACTCTGCAGAGGGAACCGATGCTTCCGCCGCATTCGACAAGGCCGTGAAGGATGCCGGTCTGACCTATGATATCAGCGAATGGGGTTACATAGGAACAATAGACGGACAGGGATCCAAAGGATGGTCCTGCTTCTGTTATACCTATACCCAGACGGATGATACCGCGGCTAGCAATTCGATAGGTGGTCCTGTGAATGAGGGATTCCCTGTAAAATCCAAAGGATGGAAATCATTCTCGGGATACGATGTAGAGGGATTCGAGGGATTGAAACTCGGACAGTCCAACTCCACCATATGGTT
>JAEDGA010000083.1 GCA_016297775.1 Candidatus Methanomethylophilaceae archaeon | reverse complement strand
GGTGGCGCGTCGACCTATCCCCGCATCAAGAAAAATATTCTACAAGTCTGCAATGGTCATAAGAATGCCATTGTGACGATGATGTTCGATTATTATGGTTTCCCAAGAGATATCGATGGCAAACATTGGGACAAGGGGGACGGTATCGAAGTCGTAGAATCTCTGATAAAGAGCAGTATCGACAGAGATAATTTCATTCCATTCTTAATGAAACATGAGTTTGAAACACTTCTTTTTTCCGACACCTCTTGCTTCGGAGATATGCCCGGTATCGAGGGTGATTTGAATGCGGTGCTCAAAGAATTCAATGACGACCCGGAATCGATCAATACGGATTCTTCTCCCTCTCATCGTATCGAGGCGATTTTTAAAAGAAACAATGATTCCTTCTCTAAGAAGTGGATAGGTGTGCCCATGACATCGGAAATCGGAATTCATCGCATGGTCGAACGCTGTCCGCATTTTGGGGAATGGGTTCAACGTTTGACAGATTCCTTGGGCGAACTATGTCTCATATGATACTTGGCGCGTGCACCCGTCTCACAGGGATTATCTATCCGTAATCCGCTGACCCGCCCATGATTCTCGTCACCGGAGGAGCAGGATACATCGGAAGCCATTGCGCGTTGAGACTTATCGAGGAAGGCCGCGACATTGTGATCTTCGACAGTCTGGAGCTGGGTCATGCCGAGACCGTCGAGACTCTCAGGTCGGCGTCCCGCGGAAGCAAGGTGGAGTTCGTCAAGGGCGATCTAAAGAATCGTGACGATATCGCATCCGTGTTCTCCGATTACGATATCGATGCCGTAGTGCATTTCGCCGCATATTCCCAGGTGGCCGAATCCATGAGGGATCCTGAGAAGTACTACTACAACAACGTGTACGGTACGTTGAATCTCCTCTCCGCGATGAGGGACGCGCATGTGGATCGCATAGTGTTCTCCTCCACCGCCGCTACCTACGGCGAACCCGAATACTGCCCAATAGACGAGAACCACCCGCAGAGACCGATAAACCCCTACGGCAACAGCAAGCTCACCGTGGAGAGGATCATGGACGATTACGATTCCGCATACGGGATAAGGAGCGTCAGACTCAGATACTTCAACGTGGTGGGTGCGGATGGCAGGATCGGGGAGTGGCACGTCCCGGAGACGCACCTCGTCCCTAACGTCCTGAAATCCGTGCTCTCTCCCGGGGGCGTATTCTCCATATTCGGTACGGATTATGACACACGCGACGGCACCTGCGTCAGGGATTACATAGACATCCACGATCTGATCGAGGCGCATATACTGGCACTCGGGTATCTGGAGGGCGGTGGCAGGACGGACTACTTCAACCTGGGCACCAACGACGGTTCCACGGTCAGGGAGGTGTTCTCGGAGTGCGAGGCCGTGGTAGGGTCCAAGATCCCCGTTAAGGAATGTGCCAGACGTCCAGGCGATCCCGCCATGCTCATCGCCAACAACACCAAGGCCAGGGACGTCCTCGGATGGGTCCCGAAGCACACCCTCAACGATTCCGTCGGTTCCGCTTGGGACTGGGAGAGGAAGCTGTCGGACCAGTGATTTTAAGAACGATACGCTTGTACGTATACACAATGGCACAAGTCCTCATAGTAATGGGCAGCAAGAGCGACCTTCCCGTGGCGGAGAAGGCAACGGCACTTCTGAAGAAGTTCGGCATAACATTCGACATAGCCGTTGCATCGGCACACAGGACGCCCGCAAGGGTGGAGGAACTCGTCAAGGGTTCCGATGCGGAGGTCTTCATCGCCATCGCAGGCATGTCCGCGGCACTTCCCGGCGTAATGGCTTCCTTCACCGTCAGACCGGTGATAGGCGTGCCAGTACAGGGAAAGATGTCCATGGATGCCATACTGTCAGTGGTCCAGATGCCTCCCGGAATCCCCGTGGCGGCGGTAGGTCTCGACAGAGGCGACAACGCGGCGGTACTGGCGGCCCAGATCCTTTCCGTTTCCCATCCGGGGATCCGCGAGAGGCTCCTCGCCCACAGGGAGGAGATGGCGGACAAGGTGATCAGAGATTCCGAGGAGGTGGTTCTCGGTGTTCAAAGTTGAATCTTTCGTTGACGAGCAGATTGCATCGATTAAGGACAAAGTGAAGGGAAAAGCGATCATCGCCTGTTCCGGAGGGGTGGACAGCATGGTGGCGGCAGTACTCGCCAGCAGAGCGCTCGGCGACAGGCTTCTGGCCGTATATGTCGATAACGGACTCATGAGGAAGGGGGAGACCGACGAGGTCCGCGAGATGTTCGATTCCATGTCCCTCAACTATAGGATCGTGGATGCCGGTGCGCAGTTCTTCGAGGCGCTTGCAGGCGTGGAGGATCCGGAGACCAAGAGGAAGATCATCGGAGAGAAGTTCATCCGTGTCTTCGAGAAGGAGGCCAAGGAGTTCGGAGCCGACACGCTGGTGCAGGGAACCATCGCTCCCGATTGGATCGAATCGGGTGACGGCGTCAGGGACACCATCAAATCGCACCACAACGTGGGCGGGCTCCCCAAGGACATGGGCATGGAGCTCTGCGAACCCCTGAGGGACCTTTACAAGGACGAGGTCAGGAAGGTCGCAAGATTCCTCGGCGTCAAGGCATCCGAGAGACAGCCCTTCCCCGGACCCGGACTCTCCGTAAGGTGTCTGGGAGAGGTCACTCCCGAGAAGATCGAGATCGTCCGCGAAGCATGTTTCATCGTGG
>JAEDGA010000027.1 GCA_016297775.1 Candidatus Methanomethylophilaceae archaeon | reverse complement strand
ATTCTTCGTAGCGGTCGTATCGCTTCCCATAGCGATGGTCTGCATATTGACATATGCAGGCGTCGAGAATCATATCCTGGATTCCGCAAGTCCCGGAGGTCTCAGTTATCTCGGAGCCCTGCTCGGTATCTGTGCGATCTTCATTCTCATTTCCGCATTGAAAGCATACAAGGCCGGTAGCAACTTCGGATTCACAGTACTCGGCCTGGTTGCAATGGGTGTCTTCTTCGCAGGTGTACACGGAGGCGATCTCTATATCAACCTCACACTCGGAATCATCTACCTGCTCACGATGGTGTGGTCCATCCGCATCGGAACACCCAAGATCCTTACGGTCATCCTTATTACGACGTCCTTGATATTCATCTTCGGCGGAATCAACGCCAACACCGGTGCGGTGGATATCTGGTTGCTCCTCAAGGGCATTGTCGCGATGGCAAACTTCCTGCTCTCTGCTTACCTCGCCATGGCACTGGTGGATGAGAAACTCCCCGTAATCTGAGAGTTTGGAACAAACCTTTTACACACCTCCAATGCGGGCGGGCATCCGCGTCCATGAGGGCGCGGGTGTACGTCCGTTATTTTTCATAATTGGTTTTTTTGGAAGACGTCCGTTTCGCGATATTGGCCATCACCCTCATCGGAATCGTGGTATGGATTATGATATCGGCTCTGACATGATCCATTCAGGGATCATGAACAAAGGGATTGGATGTTTTTGGGGATTTCGAAGGAATGTCCCATCTATCGGTAATGTATTGGAAAATCACAAGGTGGGAGGCGAATCATGTTGGAAAACGGAGATATCAACATGATCGGGGACGTGGTGGAGCCCCATCCTTCGTTCGCGTTCTTCGGTGAATCGGATCCCGGACCGGAACATCTACGATGTTTCTGGATGTGGATCGTTCATCTTCAAAGACATCCTGATGTGGAAGAAAGTGTTTGGAAGATACCTGCCTTCGCAGGTATCTTCTTTCTCATTCTTCGATGACCTTCACGGAGATGTGCTTACCCTTGTGCTTGCACTTGGTGAGGTCCATGGTCATCCTGTTGGCGAAGTCCCTGTGGACCTCGACGATACTGGAATCATCGGACATATCGATCTTACCGATCGCGATGTCCCTGATCCTTGCATTGCGGATGATGAAGTCAGCAAGGGAGACCTTGTTGTAACCGTCCGCCTTACCGAGGTTGACCTTGAACCTGGCCATTCCGAAGGGATCGGAGATCTGGTCGTAATCCACGACCTTCTTGATCTTGGGCTTCACATCGGGGTCCTCGGGAACGGCCATCTTCTCGATGACCATGTCCACTCTCCTCTGGAACTCGGTGACCAGGTGTTCCTCTCCGGATGTGACGAACGAGATCGCGGTACCTTCCTTTCCTGCACGTCCGGTCCTTCCGATCCTGTGGATGTACGTGTCCACGCTCTCGGGCATATCGTAGTTGATGACACAGGTGATATCCTCGATATCCAATCCTCTTGCGGCGACATCGGTAGCGATGAGGACGTCGATCTTGTCGTTCCTGAGATCGTTGATGACCCTCTCCCTCTTGGATTGGGGCAGGGAACCGTGGATGGCCTCGATCTTGTAGTCGTACTTCTCCAATCTCTCCTCCAGAAGATCCACCATCTTGATGGTCTGGCAGAAGATGATCGCCTTGGGCTTCATTATGTCGAGGATCTGACAGAGTGCCCAGGATTTGTTGCGTCTTCCCACGGAGATGTAATACTGTTTGGTCAGGTCGAGGACCACCTCATCCTGTGAGACCGTGATCTCCTTGGCATCGTCGGTGTACGCATATGCGAGCTGCTTGACATTCTCATCCATGGTGGCGGAGAACAACAGTGTCTGCCTGTTCTTGGGCATGGGGCGCATGATGTCCTCGAGATCCTCGATGAATCCCATCTCCAGCATCCTGTCCGCCTCATCGAGGACGAGCACCTTGATCTCTGCCAGGTTGAGTGCACCCTGGAGCATCAGGTCCTTTACCCTTCCGGGGGTACCTGCGATGATATCCGCACCCTTGGCGATCTCCTTGATCTGATAGTCTATGTCCGCCTTCGCACCCTTTCCTCCGTATACGGGCACGCACACGTGGCCGGTGTATTTCGAGAGCTTGCTCATCTCTCCGTATGCCTGGAGAGCGAGCTCCCTGGTGGGGAGGAGGATAATGGCCGAGGGCAGTTTGCTCTTGGCAGGTATCCTTCCGATCAGGATGGAACCGAATGCTCCGGTCTTACCGGTACCGGTCTGTGCCTGAGCGATGAGGTCCTTGCCTGCCATTCCGTCCTCGATCGATGCCACCTGGATAGGTGTGGGTTCGTTCCATCCCATGTCGGCCATTGCCCTTGCGATAATCTCTGGGATGCCCACATCTGTGAAATTGCTGATCATAATCGATTACACTCCTGCCTGAGACTCGTACTCAGACTCCTTACTGTACGCGCGTGGTATGGGAGTATAAGTTAAATAGCTATCCTAGACCATCGTTCTTATCTATTAGTATGCAATCATGGATTGCAGGCGAATGTAGTGTAGTGGTTATCACTTGGCCTTCCCAAGGCTATAACCCGGGTTCGAATCCCGGCATTCGCACCATTTTGAACGATTGTATTTTTGATGTCACATCTCAGATACATGTGGAATCATGTGTGGATGATGACCCAGTATGGGGGGGTCTCATATAACATCGGATTTCGATAAGATGAGATGTGGTGTATGGGACAATACTGACATCATTGGCAGGATACGGTAATGCGTTCCAACCGGTCGCAGTGCTACCGGGGCAGATGCGACGGCAGGTGCCGGATGACCCCCATCTCCATGAGGGTGCATCCGATCTCATCATCCTATGGACGGTCGGATACTCGTCCTTAGGCCTCTTTTCCCATACTTTGTAGTTCCAGATGCCGGAACCTCATTCGCATTGCGGTACGGTAAATCTTACATCTCCAATCGGATTATATATCCATCTTTCGATACCCAGACGTTATGTCCGCCAATGGAAGAGGTAAGGCCATCATGGTACTCGGTACGACTTCTGATGCCGGCAAGTCGATGATGACCATGGCGATATGCCGTATCCTCAGCGATATGGGGTACAGCGTATGCCCGTTCAAGTCCCAGAACATGAGTCTGAATGCCAAGCCCACCTCGTGCGGGCACGAGATCTCCATGATCCAGGAACTCCAGTGTATGGCAGCACGTACCGAACCGACGTTCCGTGTCAATCCGATATTGCTGAAACCTGCCTGCGATATGAAGTCCCAGGTCGTGGTGGAAGGCAAGGTTTTCGGCACATACGATGTGTCCGGCTATTATGACGATTTCATTCCGAACCATTCGTTCGGTATCGTGAAGAACAATCTCGACGAACTGTTGTCACGTTTCGATTATGTGGTGATGGAGGGTGCAGGCTCCCCTGCCGAGATCAACATCTATGATTCGGATATAGCGAACATGGGTGCTGCCAAGATGGCCGATGCAGACTGCATATTGGTCACCAACGTGGAGTGGGGAGGTTCATTTGCGTACCTGTTGGGTACGATAATGCTCATTCCGGAGGATGACAGGAAGAGGATAAAGGCAGTCATCTACAACAACCTCCGCGGAAGTCCTGATTCGATAAAAGAAGGTGCCACGATGATAGAGGAGATGACCGGCATCCCTGTCCTGGGTATAGTGCCACACATATCCAATAGACTTCCCAACGAGGATTCCGAATGTTTCCGTAACATCAAGGAGACCGGTACGGGTTCCACGGTCATAGGTGTGATACGTGTTCCGAGGATCGCCAACTTCACGGATCTGGATCCGCTGTATGGCGAGGACGTGACGGTAAGGTTCGTCACCGAACCTTCCGAGTTGGACACCTGTGATGCCATCGTGTTGCCCGGTACGAAGAACACCACTTCCGATCTCAGGTGGGTGAAGGAATCCGGTATCGGTGACAAGATCGTATCCATGAAAGGCAAGGTCCCGATACTGGGTATATGCGGAGGATATCAGATGTTGGGCAGGATGCTGTCCGATCCCGACGGAAGGGAGGATCCCTCCATAAAGGAGATCGAGGGTCTGGGTCTTCTGGATGTCGTCACCGAATGGGGTGACGGGGACAAGGTGACCGTCAGGAACGAGGGCACATTCCTGAAGACCGGCGAACCCGTGAAGGGATATCAGATCCATCTTGCGCGTTCCAAGGTTAACGGACCTCCGCTGTTCAGGATAGAGAGCGGGGACGAGGGATGCTGCGATGACGAGAACATGGTGTACGGAACGTATCTGCACGGTATCCTGGAGAAACCGGCGTTCCGCAGGTTCTTCCTCGATCGTATACGTCCCGGTCTTGCGAAGGAATCGGTGTACGACGAATATGACGTGAATCTCGAGGCGGAGATCGCCAAGGTCACCGCGTGTGTGAAGGATTCGATCGATATGGAACTGTTCAGGAGAACGTTCATGGGGGTGGAATGATGGCGTTGATGGTATGGGGTACCTCGTCCAATGCGGGAAAGACCGTCATGTGCTCTATAATATGCAGGCATCTGAAGAGGAAAGGGGTGGATGTTGTACCATTCAAAGGTTCCAACCTCTCTTTGAATTCCTATGTCACCGATTCCGGTGCGGAGATCGGAATGGGTCAGGCATTGCAGGCATGGGCATGCGGAATGGAACCGGAGGCAGATATGAACCCCGTACTTCTGAAACCGGAAGGGAAGGGGAGCATACAGTACGTGGTACACGGATCCATCTACGGTGACGGCAGGAGCAAACCGGACAGATCCCTGTTGCTCAAGGAGGCGTGCGTATCGTTCGACCGTCTCTCGGATGTCCATGATGCGGTGATCTGTGAAGGTTCCGGTTCCCCGTCGGAGATCAATCTGATGAAAGGCGACATAGCCAACATCGGTATGGTCCGCGAGAGGGACATGAACGTCATACTCGTGGGAGATATAGAACGCGGAGGCATGTTCGCAGCCGTATACGGTACGTGGCTCCTCACACCGAAGGATATCAGGGACAGACTGAAGGGATTCATCATCAACAGGTTCAGAGGGGATCCGTCCGTTTTGAGATCCGGTATCGAACAGATAGAGTCGCTTACGGGTATGAGGTGCATCGGAATCATGCAGTATGCTCCGGACATCATGCTCCCTGAGGAGGATACCGTATCCGGTCACGTGGCGGGTTCCGGAAGGTTCGATGACATCAGAAAGGTGTACGATGACAGTCTGGACCGTCTGACCGATATGGCCGAGGATTCCCTGGACATGGATCTTCTGGACTCGCTCATCTGAGGAGTCTGGGGACCAACGTGTTCAGAGGAACGAACTCGTTCCATTTGATGTCCGTATCGTAAGTGGTCCAGAACGGGACCTCGATGGGAAGATGCTCTCCGGTTATCGATGATGTACCGTGGTCGATGAAGTAGATTATCCTGTCGCAATCGGAGAAGTTCTCCTTCATCTTCTTGTCCATGTACTCAAGGATCTCCAGTTTACGGCGCCAATCCTTCATGTGGCTGTATTCATCCACCTCGTCGAGGTGAAGGAACACGTTGCCATCGTCCAGGGCCTCCCTTGCGGCGACGAACCTCTCGTCCAGATCTTCCACGATTTCGGCTTCGTACCCTAGGGATGCGCATACTCCAAGGGATGTGGGACTGTCCGAGAACGCCTTCAGATTGTCGAGGCATTCAAATCTGGGATACTGGTCCGCGAAACGTCCGCATCCCCACGGATAATCGGTTATCCCGTCCATTTCCTCCGCGATGGATTCCACCATCCTTCCAAGATCCCCGGGTACGGGTACGTATTCCGCATCCACGGGAGGTCCGGGGAGTTCCGGTACGATATCGGATTTGAGCGTGAGTACGGCACGTGCGTTGATGAAGAAGGTGATCTGTGGATCGTAATCCTTCACCATGTCTATCTTTCTGCGTACGCAGGCCTCGAGTTCCTTGCTGAAATTGGGGGAATCGTATGCCCACCTTATCATTCCGTCCCCGATCCTTGCGGGACTGAGTCTGTACGCGGTCCTGCCCTCCATGTCCATGCCGAGACCCAGCGCTTCCAATACCGCACGTTGGAGTTTCGGAGGGTGTCCGGTGAAGAATTCGTTCAGGAAGAGGTGTGTATATCCCCTTCCGGTGGTACGGCCGAGGGTGCGCATGTTGGACTTTATGAAAGGCATCCTTGCCACGTCAAGCGGCTTGTTTCCATTCAATTCCGGGTTGGGATGATCTTCAGCTCCGTCGAGCAGGACGAATAATGTGTTCATTTTATCCTTTCCAATGCAATCGCGGCCTGTCCTACGGATATCCCTCCGTCCCCGTTGGGAACGCGGTCGTGGAATACCGGCGTCATACCCAGGGACGTCACATGTCTGCGGAACATCTCGCTTATGGGAATACTGTATGACACTCCCCCAGTTATACCTATCTGGGATATGCCTTTCCTCTGTGCCGCGTCACAGGCGGATGCGACCATCTCGGATATCACCGAATCCACTATGCTGACGGCGACATCCTCTTTTCTCATACCGTCATCGATACGTTGGAACAGATCGGCCGTGAGTATCTCGCCGTTGACCGTGGAGGTATCGAATCCCTCGATCACCTTCCCTCTCGACAGAAGAGGTTCCATCTTCATCGCAGGCTCTCCGTCATATGTGCGCACCCTGCACACTCCGAGTTTGTAGGCGAGCGCATCCAGCAATCTGCCCATGGACGATGTGCCGATGCTGTTGGACATCATCTTGGCGAACACGTTCCTTTCCGTATCGTTCACATACGGGGTCTCGGAACCGTTCATGGTGTCTATTGCGAATGTCAGTCTCCTTATGTCCTTCAGGGCACGGTCCCCGCCCAACAGCGGGATGTATTGCAGATGCGCTACCCTGTCATATCCGGAAAGGTCTGCGGACATGACCTCCCCTCCCCAGGCATTACCGTCGTCCCCGTGGCCGGTACCATCAAGTGCCAGACATACCATCTCCCCATACCCGGAATCGACCATGAGGGATGCGCAGTGCGCCCAATGGTGCTGTACCTCCATCTTTTCTGCGCCCAATCTTTCGGCCAGGGAGATCGCATATCTGCGATTGGAGTATCCGGGATGCAGGTCCATGGCCACGATCCCTGGGGTGCATCCGGTCATCGAGATCAGGGAGTCGGTAGCCTCTGCAAGGTAATCTGTCACACCGATCGATTCTCCGTTGCCGATGTGCTGCGATGTGTATATCCTGCCGCCCGAGGCGACGGAGGATGTGAGATTCTCCTGCGGACCCACAGCCACCGCATCGCCCGACAGTCCGATATCGATATGAGATGGCGTATATCCTCTCGATCTGCGTATGAAGTATGTGTTGCTTCCATACATCTTCACCACGGAATCGTCCGCGCGGTTGGCTATCCTCTGATTATGCAGAAGATACATGTCCGCATCCAATTCCATGACGGAATCGTCATCGATCACCATGGGTTCCCCGGGGATGTTGGCGGATGTCATCACGGTGGCATCGCTCTTCAGATGGTCGAAGAGGATGTACTGCATACCTGTGTACGGCAGGAACAATCCCACCGTATCCAATCCGGGCGATGCGGATTCCGGCATTGTGTCCTTCTTCTTCACGAGAACGATGGGTCTTTGCGGAGATTGTATCCTCTCCATCTCCACATCCGTCGGATCCGAGTATTTGATGACCGTATCCGGGTCACGGACCATTATCGCGAATGGTTTCTGCTCCCTTCCGTACCATTCCCTGAGTTCTTCGATATGTTCCAGTGTGGCACATATGTGCATACCGCCCCAGCTCTTGGCAACCCCTATCCTGCCCTCGTCCAACATCCTGGCGAACGTAGGGATAGGGTCGCCCGGTATCGTCCTGCCATCTTTATCCACCAGGCGGTACGACGGTCCGCATACTGGACAGCATACAGTCTGGTGGTGGAATCTTCTGTCCGTGGGATCGGAATATTCTCTGCCGCATTCCCGGCACATGGGATATTCCGACATGGACGTACGTGGTCTGTCATAAGGATTGGAATCCATCAGGGTGAAACGGGCCCCGCATTCCGTACATGTGGTGAACGGATATCCGGAACGTCTCCCGTCACCCCTCATCTCCTTCAGACAGGACGGACATATCGATGTATCCGCCGGTATCCCTATCCCGAAACCGTTGGAGGATGACGGGATGATTGTGAAATCCTTCACGGAATCGGGAAGCGGTACGTCCTCCGTTTCATAGCATTCCACATATGCCAGAGGGGGCAGGGATGCCTTCAGGGCGTCCATGAACCTTTCGTCCATGTCGGTATCGATCACGACGGATGCACCATCGTTCCTCACGGTACCTCTGGCACCAAGGCTCTTGGCCACCCTGTACACGGTGGGTCTGAATCCCACCCCCTGTACCGTCCCTCTGACAGTGAACCTCATACCTCACTCCGGAAGCGCATCGGGGGAATCGGTCCTCTTGATGCGTACGAGGTTCACGGTGTACTGGTCGTACGGGATGTCTATCCCCTCCTCGCAGAACTTGGCGAATATCCTGTACCTGATCTCTCCGGCAATGGAACCGTAGTTCTCATGGTCGTTGACCAGGAAGGACAGCCTAATGTTGATGCAGGTACGGTCGATGTTGTCGAAACGTACGTTGGGGGAACTTATGGACTGATCCGCGATGACATCGGGGTGTTCCAGTGCACACTCCATCATGATCTCCTTCGCCCTGGACAGGTCGGAGGTGTATGATATGGAGAAGTAGTCGTACACCCTGTAGAGGATGTTGTCCTTGGTGATGTTGACTATGGGGTTCTCCATCAGGTTGCTGTTGGGTATGGTGATTATCTCTTCATTGATCCAGCTCTTGAATTTGGTGGTCATGTAGCCCACCTTGTTCACGATCATGACGGTATCGTTGCCTGCGACCTTCACCTTGTCACCCCTGATGAACGGACGTTCGGCGAGGAGCAGGGTACCGCTGAGGAACTGGTTGATGATGTTCTTGGCACCGAAGGATATTCCCGTGGTGATGAGTCCGAGACCCATGAGGATGGACATCATGTCCACGCCGTATACGGCCAGCGCCATGAACGCGGTCACGGTGATGACGATGGTCTTAGCTATCATCAGGAACAGCGGGATGATGGATGGATCGAATCTTCCGTCCTCTCCCAGCCTCTCTCCGATGGCGTTTATCTCGACCTTCACGATCTTCCATACGACGATACCGCCGAACAGGATGAACAGCACGGATGTGATCTCGGATACCATTCCGACGATCTCCTGGTCCACGCCGTAGACCACCATGGTGTTGGTGATGCCGTACATCATGCAGATGATGAACAGGGACTTCCACATCTGTCTCAGTCCCTTCTTGCCTTCCTTGTGATCCTCCTTATCCTTTCTGAATATCAATTTGTATGATATCGTTACGAACAGTGAGGACAGTATCGCACCCAATACGATCCATATGACCAATGTGATCAGTGATGTAACCAACGGGGAGTTCAGCGGTGACGGCAGCGGGTTGGAGAACACTCCCAGGAATTTGTTGAAGCTGTTGACGTCGCTGTACATGGAATGCGTGGTCACGGAAATTGTGACATCATTCGGAGCGGGCACTCCGGATGTGACGCTGTAGTACTCTGCCCTGATGACAAGGTCCCCCGTCTCGGTCTCCGCATACTTCGCGCTCTTGATCGTGATGCTTATGCTCTTCGATACCCCTTTGTCAAGAAGGAATTCCTTTTCGCTGAAAGAAACATCGTATTGACTGCTGTCCTTCAACGCGACCAGACGTATGTCGTATACCGAATCGGTGTTGTTGTTGATGACGATCTGGAAGGTCCTCTCGGAATGCGACATGATGTCCAGGGATGTCACGTCGGAGTAGATGTACACGTTGTCGGCGGCATCGCTGTCATCGGACAGCGCAGGTATCATCATCATGGATGCCAGCACCAATGCGGTGACGAACAGTGCGGTCTTCCACTGGGACATGTTCATTCCTCCAGGTGTACGTCCACGATGTTGTGGGGGATCTTGATGCCTTCGGATCTCAGTTTCCTGAAGATGGCCTCCCTGATCTGACAGGATACCAGGTGGGAGATCTCATGATCTGTCACAACGTAGGATACCCTCACGCGGATCGCGGATGCCTCCATGGACGAGAATCTGAAGGACGGTTTGTCCTTGGATCCGTCGGTGACCACCTTGGGGTGGGAGTTGACCACCTGCAGGAGGATCTCCTTCACCCTGTCTATGTCCGCACCGTAATCCACATCCACGTACTCGTAGATCTTGTAGGTGTCGTCGTTGAATGTTATGTTGGTGATCATGGCGGACATGACGGTGCTGTTGGGTACCCTGAACACCTCCTCGTTCAGCCAGTTCTTGAACTCGGTCTCCATGACTCTGATCTTTCTAACGATAAGTACATCGGAACTGTTCCCCAGCTTTATCTTGTCCCCGATACGGAACGGACGGGTGGCCATGAGTTGGAGACCGCAGAAGAACTGGTTAAGGGTGTTCTGCGCACCCATGGATATGGCAAGGGATACCAGTCCCGCACTGGTCACTATGGTACCGAGGTTGAGACCGAAGATGCTCATTATGGATGCCAGTGCGATAACGCATACCACGATGCGTCCGATCATCTTGAACAGAGGGATCAGAGTATCATCTATACGGTCCTCCTTGTCCAGCTTCACGACGATGTTGTACAGCAGGATCTTGTAGATGTCCCAGGCTATGATCGCACCCACTATGATGAATATGACGCTTATGAGGTCGGTGGTGAGGCCGGTCATGTATTCGGATGCGCCGTAGATCTTCATGCACATCGAGACGCCTATGAGCATGATGATGCAGAACAGCATCTTCCCGATGCTCTTGGCATCCTTTCTGCTCTCGCTCATGATATCGGCGCCCCATTTGAATCCGATGACCCTGTACGCGCCGTAACCGATCGCGGACGATATGCAGATCCAGATAAGAAGGCTGACCAACGCCGTGACGATCGGCATGTCGAGGGGCTCGGGCAGTGTGTTGGGATACACACCCATGAATTTGTTGTAGAGGTCTCCGGCGGCATAGTTGGATCCTATGGTCACAGGGAAGCTGAAGGTATCGGTGGCGCTGACGTTCCCGTTGTTGTCGGATACGGAGATGGTAACCGACAGGATATGCGTACCGGATTTGGCATACTTGTCCGGTCTGAGGGTTATGACGGTCTCCTTGGTGTCCTCGACATCGATCAATATGGTACTGTCGTTGAAGGATATGGTGCCGAACCCCATATCGGACATAGTGACGCTTCTGATGACCACTATCTTCTTCACACTGCTGCTGTCGTTATACAGCGTGAATCTGAGATTGACCGCCTCGCCTGCGGTCATGTTCACGGACGAGTCGAACGAGTGGATGTTGACCTCGTTGACAGTGTCGTTGAAACCGGTGTCCTCAGCTGAAGAGTCACAACCCAGGAAGGGAAGCGTCAGCATAAGCAGGAGGACGACGGTCACGGTCGTTCTGCGATCCATCTATTCCACCTTTCTGCAGGATTCACTCTTCGGAGATCGCGCCGCATCCGATCGCGGCATCTATGCACCCGCAACGGGACGGAAGCTTCTGGAGTTCGGGGAGTCCGCGCTCGAGGATCTCGGTGATCTTGGCCAGACATGCGGCCATGGTGTCCAGAACCATCTGGATCTCCACGGTCTCCTCCTTCCATGCATCATAGTCGGTGATGGTGGCGAGACTGCAGTAGCACATACCCAGTTCCCTTGCAAGCTGGCACTCCGGCACCATGGTCATACCGATGATGTCGGCATAGTTCCTGAACATGGCGCTCTCCGCCCTGGTGGAGAATCTGGGTCCTTCGATGCAGACGTAGGTTCCGCCGTTGTGATATCTGATGCCCATGTCCTTGGCGGCCTTATCGAAGACTTCCGCCATGCGGGGGCAGCAGGGATCGGCGATGGATATGTGCACCGTCCTGTCATCGAAGAATGTGTAGTCGCGTTTCTTGGTGAAATCGATGTACTGGTCAACGATGACCAGATCGCCCGGAACATAATCCTCTCTGAGGGAACCTACCGCGCAGGGGGAGACGATCATCTCCACACCCAGATCCTTCATGGCCTGTATGTTGGCTTTGTAAGGGACGGATGTGGGAGGGTGCTGGTGGTTCTTTCCGTGTCTGGGGAGGAATGCGACCTCCACACCGTTGATCTTCCCGATGAGTATCTCGTCGGACGGTTTCCCGTAAGGGGTGTCGGGGAACACCGTCTCTATGTGTTCGAACTTATCGGGATTGTAGACTCCCGATCCACCTATGATTCCGATTCTTGGCATATATCCGTAATTGACGTTCCATTATTAAGGGAACCGCATACATGCCGGGATTCAGAGTCTCTTGATGATGTCGAACGGCGTCACATCGATCGCCAGGTCCGTCTCCTTCTGGGTCATTCCCGCACCCAGTGCCACCACCCTTGCGGCGGCCTCGTCCATGAGGTTCTCCGGGGCATGGGTGTCGGAATCGATGACCATCATGGCACCGACCTTGCGGGCCATGTTCACGACGTGGCCGTTGGTGATGTTGTGTCCCGCCCTTCCGGTGATCTCCAGGGCGACGCCGTTGTCCTTGGCGATCTGTGCCTCCTCCTCGGTGATGAAACCGGGATGACCCAGCACGTCCACATCCGGATTCATGACCGCGGCCATGTCCGTACCCTTCGCAACGGGTTCGGTGACGGTCTCGCCGTGTACGACGATGATCCTCGCACCGTATCTTCTGGCATCCGCGATGACCTTGTCCATTTTGGACGGAGGTACATGGGTGATCTCCACTCCGGGGATGACCTCGATCTCGTCCGTGGTCAGCTCCGCGGCTTTGACGACATTGCGTACGACGAACTCCACGTTGGTCATGTCCACGTGGTCGGTGATGGCGATGGCGTTGTGACCTATCGCGGCCGCCCTTCTGACGAGCTCCGCGGGGATCAGTTCGCCGTCGCTGAATATGGAATGTGTGTGGAGATCGGCCCTCATCTTCTCTCCGCCAGTTTCTCGTAGACGTCCTTCATGTCCACACCCTCTTTCTCCATCGCCACCATGGTATGATAGATGAGATCGGCAAGTTCCCAGGCGACCTCGTCCTTATCCTTGTCCTTGATGGCAAGAACGTATTCCGTCGCTTCCTCCACGATCTTCTTGCACATCTTGGTCTCGTCCTTGAAGAGTTTGCAAGTGTAACTCCCTTCTTCGGGGTTCACCTTGCGGTCGTGGATCACCCTCCTGAGGTCGGAGAGTATCATCGATGTGGATGAGGGATCGCCGTAGATGGTCTTGAAGAAGCATGTGGGGTTGCCGGTGTGGCAGGCACAATCGTTCTTCTGTATGACTCTCACGAGAAGCGTATCGTCATCGCAGTCCGACTGTATGGACACGATCTTCTGCGTGTTGCCGGACTCCTCTCCCTTCATCCAGAGCTTCTGTCTGCTTCTGGACCAGAAGTGGGTGTATCCGGTCTCTTTCATCTTGGCTATCGCTTCCTCGTTGGCCCAGGCCACCATCAGGACCTCGCCGGTTATGTGGTCCTGGACCACAACGGGTATGAGCCCTTTGTCGTCGAATTCGAATCCGCTCATCTGACTGCAACTCCTCTGTCCTTCAGGTATTGTTTCACATCGCCTACGGTGTATTCGTTGTAGTGGAATATCGATGCTGCCAATGCGGCGGCCGCATCCGTCTGCGTGAACACCTCGTATATGTGTTCCACGGAACCGCATCCTCCGGATGCTATCACCGGTATGCTGACCGCTTCCGATATTGCCGCGGTCAGAGGGATGTCGTATCCGGTCTTCACACCGTCCGCATCCATGGATGTCAGCAGGATCTCCCCGGCTCCGAGGTCCTCGGCCCTCTGTGCCCATTCGATGGCATCGAGTTCGGTCCTCTTGGTACCGCCGTGGGTGAAGACGTTCCATCCGTTCTCGGTCCTCTTCGCGTCTATGGCAACGACGACGCACTGTCTTCCGAACCTTTCGGCACACTCGGTTATCATGCCGGGGTTGTTCACCGCCGCGGAATTGACGGATACCTTGTCCGCTCCTGCGTTGAGTGCGTCCCTCATGTCCTCGAACGTTCTTATGCCTCCTCCGACGGTCAGGGGTACGAAGAGACGTCTCGCCGTTTCCGATACGATGTTCAGCATGTTTCCTCTGCTCTCGAGGGATGCGCTTATGTCCAGGAATGTGACCTCGTCCGCACCCTGCTTCTCATAAGCCTCTGCGAGTTCGGGCGGGCTTCCCACGTCCCTGAGGTTCTTGAAGTTGACCCCTTTGACGACCTTGCCGTCCTTCACATCCAGACAGGGGATTATCCTCTTGGTCAGCATTTTCATTCCTCCCTGACCCTGTCCTTCGTGCTGAGTTCTGTCTCCCTGCGCTTGACCGCCGCTTTGAGTGCCATACCCAGCGATTTGAAGGATGCCTCTATGATGTGGTGTTCGTCGAATCCTCTGAACTTGACTATGTGCAGGGATATCGCGGCGGACATGGCGAAGCTCCTGAAGAAGTGGATGTACAGCGGATCCGGGCAGTCCGTTTCGCAGTAGGGTCTGTCGACTATGTCCAACGATGTCATCACCAGTGCGTCGTCCATGACCACGGTGGACGTTGCCATCCTCTCGATGGGACTTCCGTCCAATGCTTTGGCGAAGGTCTTGCCCAGGGTTATGGCGACATCCTCCACGAGGTGGTGCAGGTTGTCGCCTGTTGCGGACATGGTTATGTCCATGCCGGAGTATCTGGCCAATGTCTCGATCATGTGTTTCAGGAACTGGTCGTCCGATTCAACTTTGAACCTTCCGCTACCGTCGATATTCAGATCGATGGATATCTGGGTCTCGCGGGTGGTTCTTTCCATCTTGGCGGTTCTGCAGGACATGGTAATATGTTACCGTAGGGTGGCACTGATTATAAGATATGCGTTCGGATGTCGGAAGTGCGGTGAAGAGAAGGAATCTATGGGTTCCTCATTCGAGTCGAAATGAAAGGAGTCATGTCATTGGTATCCGAACCCCTCGGAGGGGATCTGTCCGCGTGATCGGAAGTA
>JAEDGA010000026.1 GCA_016297775.1 Candidatus Methanomethylophilaceae archaeon | reverse complement strand
ATTGGACGATACGGAGGATATCGACCGTCTGTATCTGTATAAGGATGACGATCACGCCTCACTCTATTCCGACAGTACGATAGGATCCTTCTATTCGCAGTTCGTCATGATCCTGGAGAAGAGAGGATTCCGTTCGGTGGAGTACATCGATGCCGATGGCTTATCCACCATACTGTCCGATACGGGGTCCGCGGACGGGAAGGCGGTGTTCATGATGTCCGGGGTACTGCCGGATACGGTGAAGACCGATGATTCCAACGATATCGTCACCGATTGGATATCCGCCGGAGGCATACTGTATTGGAACGGCGATCCGATGGGATCTTACAGGGAATGCGATGGTGACATCGTGGAATCCGTATCGGCGATCCCGATCGAGATGTTCAACGATTCCCGTTCCGATACCGTGCATGAGACTCTGGAGTACTCGGATGTAGCGATCGATTTCTCGTTCTCCTTCGACAGGGTGGAGAGGGGATTGAGATCGGATTATCCGTCTTCAAGGGTGCTCGGTGCTTCCGACGGTACGTATTCCTCGTATTCCGTTGTAAGGATCGGATCGGGGGATCTTCACGTGTTCGGATGGTCCCTCACAAGTATGTCCACAGACCATCTGTGTGCACTCTCCGATATGATCGTATGCGGTGTGGGATACGATACCCTCATTGTGGAGAATCATGTGTTCGAGAAAGGTCTGGGGGATCTCACGGATTCGGTGGATATGTCGCATGTATCATGGGACAGATTCTACCTGGCCGTGGGAAAGCCCGAGACACAACACGGAGTATGTCTCAAGAGATGATCAGAGGTCGACCCTGACCTCGACCTTGTCCCCGTTATCCAGACTGAGGGTCCTTCTGAGATGGTACTGACACACGATCTCTATGGTCTCTCTGTAATGGGATCTCTCGGGAACGATGATCGCACAGTCTATGTTCTTGATCTTCGCCTTGTACGCGATGACGTTTCCGAAGGTCCTGTCGTCACTGGTGAATCCCCTGATGGTTATCCCGACGGAGTTCCTGATAACATCGAGCTTACCCACATCCTCGGGGACGATATCCAGGTTGAGGGTGCCTTCGAACGGCCTGAATCCCAGGAGTTCCTCGAACTGTTTCACGTACCCCGGTTGACAGATGTAGTAGCTGCCCTCTCCGAGTCCTTCGGAGACGTGTCCGTGGATCACCATGTGATCGGAGTATTCGAAAATCCTCCTGTACTCGTGATATTCCTTCTTGAGGATCTCGATACCCGCCTCCGTGAGTTTGATACGCTGTTTGCGTGCACCGAGGTCGCGGACGATATACTTGTTCTCCAAGAGCTCAAGGATCCTCTTGGATGCGGACTGCTGACTCATCTCGAGTGCGGCACCAAGTTCCCTGGAGGATACGGCGATGTAGTCATCCATGCCGCCGAGGAGAGCTATTCTGCGCAGTGCAAAGGTATATTTCTCGTCCATGAGTGTTTGTATTTTATCATACTTTATAAAGGAAATCCCTTTCTTACCAAGATTGTTGTTTAAAACGAAGTAATTAAATGGTTTTTGGTAGGGTTTGAGGCCGGATCACGCATCGACGGATCCGAACCAGACGGACGAGCTGAGGCAGGTCAGAACGGTCGCCAGGACGAAGACCGCCATGACGAGGAGTCCGACCATGACCCAGATGTTGAAGACGCTGAGGATGGCGCCCACGATGAGGAGTCCGATGACGACGAAGTTCATGACGATCATGAGCTCGACGGGCCACTGGCCGTTGGATTTGAATCCGCCTGCTACCGCGAAGAACATGACTGCGGTGAGGAGGTAGTAACATACCTGCCCGATCATGTCCGGCTTTGTGAGGTCGACCATCATGGCCATCGCACCGATCGTAGCGGCACCTCCGAGGGCCGCGACAAGTGCTCCTGCACTGAGTGTCTTGGATCTTGACTGCATAGTTTTCACCGTTATTATGAAGGATGTATCGTGTCGGTTCTTTTAAACCTAACGTAGGGCGATCCATCGATGTCGATGATACCCAGATGTAAAGAACGTAATGCGGGGCCGAAGCCCCGCTGTTTCAAGCCTTCCTGCCGATGCGGGCCAGCGACTGGATTGCCAGGCATGCCATCAGTGCCAGGGATATGGCCACCGAGACCTCCATGAGGGAGGCTGCCCAGAATCCGAGGAACACGGCCACCGCCACGAGGGTGGCACCGGTCGTGATGGACCTGCGGGCGAGGATGTCCTCTCCGACGAGGATCGGAAGTGCGACGATTCCTGCGACGAGTGCGATGTTCTTCAGGACGAAGTGCGCATCGTAACCCATGTCGATGAGTCCCGCAAGTGCCATGGCGATACCTGCGATGAGGATCATAGCGCCTGCGATCTGGGAGCACTGGCTCTTCTCCTTGGTCATGCAGTATCCGCATATGGCCACAAGGAATCCTCCGACGAACACGGCGATGAACGCCAATGCCGCATCCCATCCTCCGGCGACAAGGAGGTCACCGATGGTGATGTATGCGACAGCTTCCTCGACACCGCTTACCACGATGCTTGAAAGGAGTCCTGCGAAGAACAGGATGGCCGCGAGGATTCCCGCCTTGGCGGTGGATGTGCAGGTGTAGGGCTTAGCGCTCCTCCTGCACTCCGAATCGACATAATCGAACACGTCCTCCATATCCTTGGTGGGCTTTCCGGTGATCAGGCTGACGATGATGATCACGAGTCCCGCGATGATGAATCCGGGAAGAAGCTCGTACAGACCGGTGACGGGGGTGTCGATCACAAGTCCGGAGACACCGAAGATCTTACCGAGGATGCAGCTTCTGAGGAAGGTGTTCCATACCACGGTTACAACGAATCCGGTGATGATACCGGCGATGGCACCGCTCTTGTTGGTCCTCTTCCAGAAGAGGGACAGGATCATGAGAGGTCCGAATGCCGCACCGAATCCGGCCCATGCGAATGAAACGAGTTCCATGATGGAGCTTGCGGGATCCATCGCGATGAACGCCGCGATGGCGGCAACGATGATGACGATTCCTCTGGAGATCCAAACGAGTCTCTCCTCGGAGATGGAGTCTCCCTTGAAGTGTTTGTAGATATCGTTGCTGATGGAGGACGATGCCACCAGGAGCTGGGAATCCGCGGTACTCATGACGGCTGCCATGAGTGCGGCGAAGATGATTCCCGCGATCGCAGGGATCGCGACCGACCATAGGTCGTTGACGATGAAGATCAGGATGTTCTCGGGAGTGGCCATGACCTCCGCGGACATTCCGTTTGCCTCGGCCCAGGCCCTTCCGATGAGTCCGATGAGACATGCGCATCCGAGTGCGATGACGACCCAAACGGTCGCCACGCGCCTGGAGATCCTGATCTCATCGGCGTTCTTGATGGCCATGTATCTGACATGGATGTGGGGCATACCGAAGTAACCGATACCCCATGCGAGTCCGGAGAGGATGGCGATCCATCCGCACTGGATGAAGTCGATGGAGAATGCGGGGTCCACGGATGCGATGCTCTGGATCTGGTCCCATGCGGCCTCGACCCCTCCCAGCTGACCGGTGATGGCCAGAGGGATGATGACGATGGCGATGAGCATAAGCATTCCCTGGAAGAAGTCGGTCCAGCAGACCGCCTTGAATCCGCCCATGAATGTGTAGATGATGATGATCAATGCACATGCGAGCATCATCCACAGGTACTCGGAGTCGGGGAATATGGCAAGCAGGACCTTTCCTCCGGAGACGAATGCGGATGCGACGTAGAATGTGAAGAAGACAAGGATGACGACACCGCAGAGGATCCTGAGTGTTCCGTTCTTGTCGTTGAAACGGTTGGAGAAGTACTCGGAGATGGTGATGGCGTTGTTGACCTTCTCGGAGTAAATCCTCAGACGTTTGGCGATGATGAGCCATGCAAGGTATGTTCCGATCGCGAGACCGATACCTACCCATATCTCGCCGACTCCCGCCACGAGGATGGATCCCGGGAGACCCATCAGCAGCCATCCGCTCATATCGGATGCCTGGGCGGACAATGCCACCACATAGGGGTTGAGCTGTCTGTCGGCGAGGAAGTATTCTTTCATCTTTGCGCTTCTGTTGTAGAAGTATGCGCCGATGCCTATGACGACGACGAAATACGCAATGAATGTTGCGAGCAACAATAATTCCATTTGAAACCTCCTCTATATTGGCGCCCATATCACGATACCCCAATTTAAAGGGAATCGGTGTGCTGGGTCTGTCAGGGGGTACAGATTTTGGGTTTTCTGTTCGATACGGAACATCATACGAATTCCGTAGATGCATAACCTACCACCGCATCACGGTCGTACGAGAGGGAATCCCAGGAGTTGGTATGTTTCAGCAACCTCCCTTTCGTGGATCCGGATGCCATTATCGCGGTGGCGATGGGGCCGTATCCGCAAACGCTCATGTCGAAGTCTGATATCATGCGATACATACCTTCGATGTCGCAGGCTGTGATATGTTCCAGCAGCATGGAGTCCAATCCTCTCTCTGTATCATACGGGACATAATGCATCAAATCCGACGATGCGATGAATCTCACGTCGAAATCTTTGCGGATCTCCTTCAAAATGTCCGCCAGCGCCTCGGCCGTACCGAGATCCTGTCTGCCCATGATAATAGGCACAATCCTCGCATCCGGGTCGATGTACTGCAGGAAAGGCACCTCGACCTCGATGGAATGCTCGCGCATGTGTGCCCTGGGGTCGTCGGGGATCATCTCCCTCAGGCGTCCGCATATCTCCTCATGGACAGGGCATTCACCAAGAGGTGTCAGATATGCATCGGAGCACAATACCGCTTTGTACGGTACGCCGTAATGGTCCGGACCTATGATCACGTAGGCATCCGGTCTGCCACTCCTCCTCAACGCATCGAAACCGTGTGCGGCATTCATACCGGAGGCCATATACCCAGCGTGCGGGACCATCACGGCTTTGACGTCATCGTGTCCGTCGTTTTCGGACGCGGGTCCCGGTCCCAATTCATGGGAGAAACATCTCTCGATGGTGGAGATCAATATGTCCTTCTCGAGAGGGTAGAATCTCCCTGCCACGGCAGGGTATCTGACATTCTCATGCATATCCGATGATATGTGCGGATGCGTATCAATCTGACGATTGGCAGTCCTTAAGTTTTCCACTGTGCGCCCGCCAACCTCACGCGGTATACACAATGTTCAGAATTTCTTTGGTCCCCGATCCCGAAAGGTCGGGACCGGGGACATGAGATTGGGTCTTCGAATGGTTTCAGAGCTTGGACTCGAAGTCCTCGATCTCGAGCTTGAAGTCTGCGGGATCTTTGAGGTCTCCCCTCTCGAGGAGGACCTGCCTGGTGAGGACCCAGTAGATGCAGGCGAGAGCGCGCCTTCCCTTGTTGTTGGTGGGGATGACGAGGTCGACGTTCCTGGTCTCGTTGTTTGCATCGCACATTGCGATGATGGGGATCTGGATGTCGAGTGCCTCTTTGAGTGCCTGCTTGTCGGCTGCGGGGTCGGTACAGATGATGACCTCGGGCTCGACGAAGGATGCGTTCATGGGGTTGGTGAGTGTTCCGGGAACGAAACGACCGTCGTAAGTGGGTGCTCCGATCGCCTTGGAGAACTCCCTTGCGGGCTTCTGACCGTACTGCCTTGCGGAAACGACGAGGACTCTCTTGGGGTCGAAGCGTGCGATGAACTTCGCGGCTGCCCTGAGCCTCTCATCGGTCTTCTTGACATCAAGGACGTAGAGTCCATCCTGCCTGACCTTGTAGATGAAATCCTTCATGTCGGCGCTCTTCTGCTGGGTACCGATGTGGACTCCGGAAGTAAGGTAGGTGTCCTCTGCAATCAAAAGATCTGTGTTCTCCATTTCACTCATAACAAAACCTCAATCTCAGTTAGTGTCTCTGTTGACGGAGATCGGAATGATCTCGCAGTCATACTCCAACATAGCGATATCAACGGGATCTATCATATCGACTGGATAGTCCACGAGAATTGGTGCGCCCAGAGCGATCTGCAGAGCCCTGGCACCGATGATCCTTGCCTTTTCGAACCTAGAGTTCTTAATCATCATATCACCGTTTGAAGTAACTCGGATATTAAGGTGTTAGCTATAAAGCTTTCGTTGAATAATACCTGTTCTCTCCTATATTCTAAGGATGTGTGGACGGTACCCGAGTACGGTCAGGTCACTCACAAGAGCCAAATATGTACTTATCGTTCGGACGGGTATGGAAGACAACCTCAAGCTTTGCCTGTGCGCATTCGTACGCAACAAGGGGAAGACGGTTTTCACGGAGAATCTTTTGCTGATGGGCATGTCCATGGATCTTCGCTGGATGAGCTACTCCGATGCGAAGGCCGTGGTGAAGGCCATGATCTCCCAGGGGTTGCTGGAGAGGTCCGGGGATGTCATCCGTACGGCCTTCGACGTGTCAGGTGTGGATGTGCCAGTGGCTTACAGGCCTTCACGCGAGCTCATATCGTCATGCGTATCCGGAAACGTGGTTCCTGCACCTCCCGCGGATGCACCGGCACAGGAGCAGGCGATACAGCCGCAGGATGGACCGGAGGATCTTATGCCCGTCCTGATGCAGAGGGCGGTGGATGCAGGTATGCAACGCAAGGACTTCATGGCCCAATGCAACGCACTTTCCAGAAAGCTGGGTATATTCATAGAGGCCGCCGCGTTGTACGTTCTGAGGGACAACGGTGCGGATATTGGGGACCTCACGGACAGGGTGTACCGGTCCGTGAGGCAGAAATGATGCTCACTCCTTCTTGATGAAGTTGGCGAGCGTCATGGTGTTGTTGTTTCTGGTACCTCCGACGGCACCTCCGCCCTGAACGACCTCGGTCAGTTTGATACCGAGTGCCTTCTCGATCTTCTTGATGATCTTGTCGTCGGGTGTGAGGTCCTCGGCCTCGATCTTGGCGAGTGTACCCTTCTTCTCACTGATGGACGCGGCGAACTTCTCGAGATCCATCCCTTTGGCCTCGCGCGCCTCCTTTATGGCATCTCCGTATCCGATGATGAGCTGGATGCGGTCCCTGCCGTCATCGTAGAGGTTCTTGGGGTTCATGCGCCTCTCGCGCCTTTCCAATCTCTGCTGGAGGATCGCGGACGAAGGTCCTGCCGCGACACCACCTCTGGCGTTCCTGTTCTCGTCGCCGAATTTGGCGCAGTTAGGACACACGCTGAGGCTGGTGCCCTCGATGAACACCGTTCTGGTCGAAGGTACGTCCTTACCGCACATTTCACATATCATGGGTCTCACTATGATTATTGTTGGATATAAAGTTTGATTAGAATACCGACGTTTTGATGTATTTTTCATACGAATGTACGGTCTTTTTCCATGCTGGCTCATCGGCAGCGTTCCTGTGGATCGGATGACGCGCGATATGGTCCAACAGCCAAACCTTAAAAACCACGCGCGTATAGTGTAGGGCGTGACAGACAGCGACAGCACCAGGTCGGGAGACACCGAATTCGAACTCAGGGAGCAGATTAAGAGTCTCGAGGAGCAGAACGTGAGGCTCATGGAGGACCTTCAGGCCGCGGAGAACGACAAGCGTCATTCCGAGGGCGAGCTTTATAGGGTCCAGAAGGACCTAGCAAGGCTCAGGAGTGAACTCGAGAGGATAAAGTCGCCGCCGATGATCGTCGCGACCGTACGCGATGTCCTGCCTGACAACCGTGTACTCGTCAAGAGCAGCACCGGTCCGGATTTCGTCGTGGCCGTATCCGAGTACTGTCCCACCGAGGACATCGTTGAGGGGGCCAGGGTGGCACTCAACAAACAGACTCTGGCACTCATGTCCGTCCTACCGTCCCCCTTCGACCCCGTGGTCAGCGGAGCGGAGATCGTGGACAAGCCCAACGTATCCTACGAGGACATCGGAGGTCTCAAGACCCAGATGCTGGAACTCCGCGAGGCCGTGGAGGATCCTCTGCTCAGACCCGAGCTGTACGCAAAGGTCGGTATCGAGCCCCCCAAGGGAGTGCTTCTGGTCGGTCCTCCAGGTACCGGTAAGACGCTCATGGCCAAGGCCGTCGCCAATGCCACCAATGCCACTTTCATAAGGCTGGTGGGATCCGAGCTCGTGCAGAAGTACATCGGAGAAGGTGCCAGACTCGTACGCGAATTGTTCGAGCTTGCCAAGGAGAAGGCCCCCAGCATCATATTCATAGATGAGCTGGATTCCGTCGGAGCCAAGAGGTTGGACGTCACCACCTCCGGGGACCGCGAGGTTCAGAGGACGCTCATGCAGCTCCTATCCGAGCTGGACGGTTTCACCCCCATGAGCAACGTGAAGATCATCGGTGCCACCAACAGGCCCGACATCCTCGATGACGCACTGCTTAGGCCAGGAAGGTTCGACCGTATCGTAGAGGTCGGACTCCCCGATGTGGATGCACGTACCGACATCTTCAACATCCACGTGTCCCGCATGAACGTGGAGGGTGATATCTCCACCAGGAAGCTTGCCGAGATGTCCGATGGTGCGTCGGGTGCGGAGATCAAGTCCATCTGTACCGAGGCAGGAATGCTGGCGATCAGGGACGGAAGGGACATCGTAAACTTCGACGATTTCACCAACGCCAAGACCAAGGTCCTGGAGGCCGGAAGGAACAAGGTCAAACAGGTCCCGACCCACATGTTCGCTTGATCGAACAGTGAAAAATACATCGGGGGCGGATAACCGCCCCCTACCTTATTCAAATCGGAGAAGAATCACGGGCAATCAGAATATGTCGTCCGGATCCTCTCCGGCGAAGAAGGTCTGCTGGGATGCTCCGTAGATCTCCTCCATACCTTCCCCTTCTTTTGCGGACACTGCCCTCATCTCCCCGAAGACCCCTACATTCTCCATGGTCCTGAAGAGTTCCATACCCACCACTCCGCTGGGATCGGCATCGTCGTCCAACAGATCGCCGTACAGCGCGTCCGGGTCGTTGAACCACTGGAGCAGCCTTTCCCTCTCCTCTTCGGAGAGGACGTCGGATTTCGTCAGGATGTTGATCATCGGCAGCTGCATCCTGTACTGTACCAGCATGCCCAGCATCATACCGGACACGAATCCGTTCGGTGATCTGTAAAGAAGGGGATCGGATGTGTACACCACCATGGATTTCTCTTTGCCGAGTGCCTCCACCAGTTTGACCGAAGACTCCCTGAACGC
Organism: Candidatus Methanomethylophilaceae archaeon; assembly: GCA_016297775.1. Classification (GTDB taxonomy): domain Archaea; phylum Thermoplasmatota; class Thermoplasmata; order Methanomassiliicoccales; family Methanomethylophilaceae; genus SIG5. Next base: position 6,249 of record JAEDGA010000026.1, on the reverse strand, counting down.
GAACAACTCCATCTGTCCGGGCGTGTCGATCAGGACATATTTCGTCTTGTAACCGGATACGGCATCCACGAGCTTCTCGACATTGACCGCTATGAGGTCCGCGGCAACGATCTGTGCGCCGTTGGGTCCGAGATTGTACTGGTCCATGACCTCCTGGAGGTTGATCCATTCCCTGATGTCGATGTCCGCTTCGTAGGGGATCGTGTCCGAACCGGGATCCAGGTTCATGGTGATGGCATCGATCCCGTTGTACTCCAGCCATTCCTTGTATGCCTGGACCAACGTGCTCTTTCCGCTTCCCGCTGTACCTACGAAATAGATGAACCTCATGTTATCCGGACGGATGATGTACTTCCGAGTTATGGTATTTTTCATCCTCTGACATCCCGCAGGTCAGGCGAAGTCGTCCGTGCATGATGATCGCCATGGTGGGACAGGCGAAATATCGGTGAATCCCGATATGTCGGTCGGAGACACGATCCCTGTCAGGATTAATTTTTTAAACACGTTCGCACGTAAGACAGGTATGTCTGATGAGAATTACGGGTTCTGCCCCCACTGTGGCGAGAACCTCAAGACCGATTCTGTATATTGCCCCGCATGCGGAGCGATAATAAAGCCGGAGGAGGCGAAGGCCACCATCGCGGCGTCCAGGCCCACTTCTATGGGGGGTACCCTCCTGTTCTCCTTCGTGCTTCTGATAATCTACACGATAGTGGAGCTCATGGGATCCGTTTCGATGCTCTCCTTCAGTCCCGAGATGTATGATACCCTCGACCAGATGTTCATAGAGTCCTTGGGTGAGAGCTTCGCCGATTGGATGTACTCCAACTTAGGTGTCGTCATCACCAAGGAGCAGTTCCTGTCCGAGACCTTCATCATCGGTATCGTCGGTCTCCTGTCCGCCGTTGCCGCGGGAGTCAGTGCGTACTTCTGTTACAAGCGTGAGAACCGCATGTACGCGGTGATCGCCTGTGCGGCGTCCACCCTGATCGCTATGTCCGGAGCGTTCCTGTGTCCCCTGCTCGGAGGAGGGATCTCTTCTGCGATATTCACTCTCCTCGTGGGTGGATTGGTGACGTTCCTGATATACAGGTCCGACAAGTATTTCGCGGCTTGATATCGCAATAAAAAACATCTTCCCCCGCATATGCGGGGGATCTTATTGTTTGTTCGAACACTCAGATCTTTCTGAGGTATCCGAGGTTGGGCTCGTATACCAGTCCCTTGTCCATCAGGGTGTCGGAGATCTCCTCCACCTCGTCGGCGGATATGCCCTCCTCGGCGGCGAGTCTCTCGATCTCATCCCTGGGCGCACCTTTTGCGGATCCTCCGGGGTCGAGTCTGTCGATGAATCCGAGGATGATCTCCTCCTTATCCATGGAATCGCCGGACGTATCGGCTGGAGCGGGTGCAGAGGAGGTATCCGTTGCTTGAACGGTAGGTCTCTCGCTCTCGATCTCGGAGTCATCCATCTCGTCGGGATAGTCGGCGGAGTCGTCCGGCAGACCGAAGTCCACCTCGCTGTCGGGCAACAGTTTCCTGAGTGCGGACTGGAGGGTCTTCAGGTATGTGGTCGAATCCGGGCTACCGTAGTGGTCCAATGCCATGCAGATGCCTTCGGCCTCCTGTTGCGTGAATCCCTTTGCGATGAGTTCGTTCTGTCCTGCCTCGGGGTCCTTCACCGCTTCGCGTACCTTCAGCAGACGGTCCCACATGCACTGCGACGCTTCGAGGAGCCAGAGGTTCCTGTCTTTCTCGCTTATCTGCACGATGCGTTCTGGTCTGATGGATACGTACACCTTGCCTTCTTCGGGGGAGTATGTCCTGATCTTCCCGATGACCGCGACGTATGACGGCGTGTCCAGGTCGGCCATGGCGGCCGCCGCTTCCGGCTGGTATCTTCCGACGTTGAGGAAGAAGTTGCCCGAGATGTCCTGCACTCTGGCCCTCCACATGGGCTCCTCTTCGGTACCGGTGTTCTCCTTCTCCGTGAGCACTCCTGTGAGCAGGACCCTGTTGACCATGGTACCGAGCGGGGTGATGATGTACGACGGGGACATCTCTTCGGATCCCCTCTTCTCAAGGGACGAACCGTTCAGTTCGCGTGCGAAGATCCTCCACGCGGTCTCCCTTCCGCTCATTGGAGCACCTCCTCGATCTTGGAAAGGAGGTCCTTGGCCGCTGTCTTCACATCTACTTCGTCGAACTCTGCCTCCTTGACGATCATCATCGGTCCGAAGTCCTCCTTCTTCATCACGTTTCCGCGGACGGATATGTGCTTCATGACGACCTTCTCGGCCATGGATTTGGAGATTATCTCGCTCTCCCCCCTTGCCTTGGCCAGGTCTATGGCTATGGCGAGGGTGATCCCGGTAAGTTTCTCGGTGAGCTCGCGTCCGACGATGGCGCTCACCGCTCCCGTTCCGTCGTCTATTGTGATCTTCATTCTCAGATCATCCGTGGGTTCGACGGTACCGTGCATCTGGCACTCGCCGTTTATGGTGGAACGGTTGCACTGGGGGCATCTCCTGATGAGTCCGCTGTTCTTCTGCAGTTCCACGATGGTACCGGAGGTCTCTATGTCCATGCCTCCGCCGGATCTGAGGATCTCGCCGATGGTCTTCCTGTTGGCGATCGCGGACGACAGGTCTCCGAACGTATCATCCACCTTGTTGACCTCGGCCTTGTCGCCGAAGTTGAGCTGGGGGATGCCGTTCCAGGAACGGATGTACGCGTTCTTCACGGATATCGTATCGTTGTCGTGGAGGTCGAAATCGTTCCATGCGGAGAATTGTACTTTGCCGGTCTCGTCCGCGAATATACCGGAGTACACGGTCCTTGGTTCGCCCTTCACGGTGATGTTCCTCGCCTCCACGGAGATGATCTTTCCGGTGACGGAGACGTTCCCGATACCTTCCCTGAGGTCGGACACCTTGGCCACCGAGGACGAATAGGATATGGGTCTTTCGGAGAGCTGGAGCGACGGGTCGTCGGCCATCTCGTCCTTCTTGTTGAATATGCAGTTCTTACCCATGTTGACCTGTATGCGGTCGTTCCAACGCTTGGTGTATGCATTTCTGAAGAGCCAGACCTGGCCCTTGCGGATGTCCCCGTGGTTGGCCCCGTCCCATACTGTGAACGATGCGGTACCGGTGCTGTCCCCGATGATACCGGAGACTATCTCCCTGTCCACACCCTTTATCTTGACGATCTTCTGCTCGCTGAAGACGACCTTGGCGAGGATGTCAACGTTCTGTTCCATTCCGTTGAGCTCCCCGATCTTCTTGGAGACGGCGTTGCCGGTGACGAACTCCCTGTTCCCGTCGGTCAGTTTCCCACCGAACTTGTTGATGATGGCGCGTCTGGCCACATCCGGGCCGACCGCGTATTCGTCAACGAAAAGGGTCAGTTGTTCGATGATGTCCTTCTCCGTTGCTTTGTCCTTCAGCACCTGTTTTAGTTCTTCGATCAGAGGTGTTAGTTCTTCCATGTTCATTCGATCGCCTCCATGACGGATGTCCCGTCGGAGCACGGGACTATCATGCTGTCGATATTTCAACCTTGCAGTTAACCGTAACGACATAGTTACGGACAGGATGCGATCCCAATGAGCCAGATGTTCATACAATATGCACCCGTGCCGCCATCGGGCGGCTTCCGGGAAAGGATCCGGCATCCCCATTCTTCACAACTGTGTGCATCCGGTCATCGCGGGCCATCTCGTTCTCCCTTTATATTCTGCGAAATACCTTTATAACGGAAACCAATTAGACGTTATGGTTCCCAAGAACAAGATCGATTCGATACTGAGCGGTTACGATCCGGAGGATATAACGCTCGCGACGATGTGTTCGCATTCTTCTTTACAGATCTTCCACGGTGCCAGGAAGCTCGGATTCAAGACCCTGGGTCTTACGATCTCCCACGACACCAGATATTACGACGCGTTCCCCCTCGCAAAACCCGACGAGATCATCAGGTACAAGAGCTTCGAGGACATGGAGTCCAGGGTAGACGAGCTCCACGAGAAGAACGTGGTCATCATCCCCCACGGCTCGTTCGTAGAGTACATGGGTCCGGAGAGGTTCGGAGAGTACGAGGTGCCCACATACGGCAACCGTGCCGTCCTAGGATGGGAATCCGACAGAGGTATGCAGAGGGAATGGCTTACCTCGGCAGGAGTCACCATGCCCCGTCTGTTCACCGATCCCAGGGAGATCAACGAACCCGTGATGGTGAAGTACCACGGAGCCAAGGGAGGAAGGGGATTCTTCATCGCCAAGGACTACCCGGACTTCAAGATGTCCATCGACAATACCCAGCCTTACACGATACAGGAGTACTGCCTCGGAACCAGGTACTACCTGCACTTCTTCTACGCACCCAACAAGACCGACGGATACCGCATCAAGCAGGGAGGATCCATCGAGCTGCTGTCCATCGACAGGAGGGACGAGAGCAACATCGATGAGATGTACAAGCTCGGATCCATCGAGGATGCGAGGAGATACGGTCTCAATCCGTCCTTCGTCGTCACGGGGAATCTTCCCGTGGTCATCAGGGAATCGCTCCTCCCCAAGGCGTTCGACATGGCGGAGAAGGTTGTCAACCGTTCCTATGAGCTGTTCGGCGGAATGTGGGGTCCGTTCTGTCTCGAGACCGTCGTCACCGACAAGCTCGAGTTCAAGGTGTTCGAGATCTCCACCAGGATCGTCGCCGGTACCAATCCGTTCATCTCCGGTTCGCCGTATGCCGACCTCATCTATCCGGGACTCAGCACCGGCGGAAGGCTCGCCATGGAGATCCGCGATTCGCTCAAGGACGGAACGTTCAAGTCGCTCATGACCTGATCGCCGGCGGACCTCCCGTCCTCCGGCACACCGGCCGTATTTCCAGGGGCAAGCTTAATAGAGGTGTCCCTATGCAGGGTATAGAAAAGACGAGTCGGTGAAAGTTCAATGAACACATCCCATAGACTTAACGAGATCCCGCCCTCGGGCACGATCGCAATTTCTAATCTTGTAAGCAAACTCAGGGCGGAAGGAAAGGATGTCATCTCCTTCTCCCTCGGCGAACCCGATTTCGCCACTCCCGAGAACATCGTCGATGCATGCGTGGAATCCCTTCGTTCCGGTTTCACGCACTACACCCCCTCCATGGGTATCCCCGAGCTCAGGAAGGCCATCGCGGAATCCACCAAAGCGAAGAATGGCATCCCCTGTGACGCGTCCAACGTTCTGGTGACGCCTACCAAGCAGGCACTGTTCATGATCGCACTGGCATATCTGGATCCCGGGGACGAGGTCCTCCTCCCCGATCCTTCCTGGGTCTCCTACGAGGCGCACATCAGGATGTGCGGTGCCATCCCCAAATACGTGTCCACAAGCTTCGAGGACGGTTTCGTCATCGATCCCGACAACGTCGCGAAGGCGGTCACTTCCAAGACCAAGATGATGGTCATCAACTCCCCTTCCAACCCCACCGGATGCGTTCAGCCCGAGTCCACACTCAAGGGTGTCGCGGACATCTGTAAGGACAACGACATCGTGGTCCTCTCCGACGAGATCTACGAGAACATCATCTACGAGGGCAAGCACCACTCCATCGCCGCCATGCCCGACATGTTCGACAGGACCATCACCGTCTCCGGACTCTCCAAGACCTACGCCATGACCGGATGGAGGCTCGGATGGGCCATCGCACCCGAGGCGGACATCAAGGCGATCAACAAGCTGCAGTCCCACTCCGTCACATGTTGCACATCATTCACCCAGCCTGCGGCCATCGAGGCCATCAGGGGACAGCAGAAGGACAAGGACAACATGGTCGCCACATTCAAGAAGCGCCGCGATCTGGCACTCGATCTCATCGACGAGATCCCCGGTCTCGAGTGCGGTGTTCCCGGAGGGGCGTTCTACCTGTTCCCCAAGTACTCCGCCAAGATCCCGTCCATGGAGCTCGCGGAGAAGCTCCTCATGGAGGGACACGTCGGAGTAACTCCCGGAAGGGCGTTCGGACCCTGCGGAGAGGGATTCTTCAGATTCTCCTACGCCGCCAGCGAGGAGGACATCATCGAAGGTCTCTCCAGGATCAAGAAGGTCCTCGCAAACCTCTGATGTTCCGACACGGGTGGCTTTGCCACCCCTGTCGTGTACGGATACAGATTCATTTCGAATTTTGATCGATTTTCGAAATCCAGGACATCGATGGGGCCGGATCCGCATTCCCGATGGCGCTGGAGTCCAC
>JAEDGA010000082.1 GCA_016297775.1 Candidatus Methanomethylophilaceae archaeon | reverse complement strand
TTCCTCTCCATGGCGTTGGAGATCCTCATCCTCTTCTGCCACGTCCTCATACGGTGTATCTGGGACAGGTTCTTGGATGGTATGGTGTTCCCGTGGGCGTCACGTGTTCCGCTGCCTATCTCCGTGGTAAGTCCCTTGTCGTGAGTCATTATGGATATCGGAGAACCGGTACGTTCCTTCTCACGACCGTTCCCGAAGCTGCGCCATTCCGGCCCCGGGTCTATCATTCCCTCGTCGATCACGCATCCGCATACGGAGCATACCTTCTCTCCGCGCATTCCATCATTTTCGAAGCGTGTACCTCCGCATTCCGGGCACACGTCTGCTTCCTCAGAGTAATTGCCTTTCATCATGGGCCTCCATTTTGATATTATGTATTATCTATATTAATAATTACTGTATTCATAATTTTGTTCGATGCCCTTTTTGATGTTTCCTGTCGATGATACGGTGTCTGGTATGATGTTTTTAATATGTGATAACATGATATTCTATGACGAGGATTACTATGTACGAGGGGCCGTTTAACGATATGCCGTCGGATCACATCCGCAGATTCATATCCGCGTACGAATCCGGGACATTCGATAACGTACCATGCATGGAGAAGGATTATGACCATGTGATAATCGCCGGTATGGGCGGTTCCGGGATAATCGGATCCGCTGTTGCGGACATTACCAGGAATCTTTCAGGTACACCGGTGGATGTACTCCGTGCCAATAGGTTGCCTGCTTATGCTTCCAATGGCGCTTTGATTCTCGTAGTGAGTTATTCCGGTAACACCCGTGAGATGATCGATCTGTACAGAGACTGTATGACCAGGGAGTGCAGTGTGATCGCGGTCACCTCCGGCGGGAGGTTGGCGGATATGGCGGAGGCCGATGGGAACCCCCTGATAAGGATAAGGGGAGGATTCACTCCGAGGAGCGATATCGGAATAGTGATAGGGTATGTGGCATCCATCATCGATAAGAATTGTGGAACATCCTTCATGGAAGGATATGTCGACGCCATGTCGTCTGCGATATCTTATTCCGATGCCCTTGCCGACACGTGCAATCCGGAGAACGAGGCCATGCGTATAGCGCACCTGCTGACATCACGCATACCGTTCATCTACAGTATGGATGGGATGTCATGTGTCGCGAACAGATGGAAGTGTCAGATCAATGAGAATGCCAAGATCCCCGCCGCATGCGGTACGTTCCCCGAATTCAACCACAACAGTCTGGAAGGGTGGTGTGGAAATGTTTCCAACATTCCGATCCCGATATTCATCGGACCTCACGATATGTTCGTAGATTCGGCCGCATCCATAATGGAGGAGAGCGGTAATCCCATGGTGTTCATAGACATTCCCGGTGATTCCGAGGTGGATAGGCTGGTGAACGGTATCATATTGGGTGATTATGTGTCCTTGTACCTTGCGGATCTGATGAGGAGGGATGCATCCCCTGTCCCCGCCATCACGGAGTTCAAGAGACGCACCTCCTGATACCCGTAGCATTCTGGCACAACATCTGTCCGGTTGTATCCGTGGAAATTCTAAATATCATCTGGTATATGCACAACCGAGAGGTGAGGGTATGCAGGTCATTTCGCTCGTCGTCAAGAATGAGTTCGGCGTTATGCAGAGAGTCATGGGTGAGTTCACTCGCAACAAGATCAACGTCGAGACCATAGTGGTCGGTAAATGCGAACAGGCAGGGAGGTCCAGGATGGTGCTTTCCGTCATCGACAGGGATCAGGCCGATCTTGCGGTCGGAAGGTTGCAGAAGCTGCAGGACGTATATGACGTACGTTTGGTGGAGGAGAGCGGACAGTCCGCATACGCATTGATATCCACGTCCGGCGGGAACGTCGGTGTGGTGGGAATATCATCACAGGTGGATGAGATCATAGAACGTTCCAGGCCGGAGAGGTTCGTAAAAGCATTGAATGCATTGTAAAAAGAGGCAGATCTGATGGATAAGACAGAATTCATATGGTTAGATGGGGAACTCGTCAAGTGGGAGGATGCGAAGGTCCACGTTCTCGCCCACGCTTTGAACTACGGTACCGGAGTGTTCGAGGGTATCAGGGCATACGAGACTCCCAAGGGAAAGGGCATTTTCAGACTCAAGGATCACACCAAGAGGCTCATGGATGGATGCAAGGTCCTGGGTATCGATCTCGAGATCAAAGGAAAGAAGTTCGGTTACGATGAGGCGTTCGAGGCCATCAAGGACACCGTCCGTGCCAACAAGGATGTGGATTACGTGAAGCCCTGTGTCTTCCTCGCAGGGGAGGAGGTTGGATTGAACCCCGTCGGTGTGAAGGCATCCTTCGCCATCACCGCCGTTCATATGGGTGCATATCTGGGAAAGGGTGCGGAGAACGGTGCATCCTTGGTCATATCCTCGTGGCAGAGGCCCGATAATCTCTGTGCACCCGCCGGTGCGAAGGTCAACGGAGTGTACGTCACATCCTGTCTCGCGAAGAGGGATGCGATCCTTGCGGGAGCAAGCGAAGCGGTCATGCTTAACAGCAACGGATACGTTGCGGAATGTACCGGAGAGAACATCTTCATCTACAGGCACGGAAAGATCCTCACACCCAAGACATCCAACTCGATCCTCGAGGGGATCACCAGGAACTCCGTCATACAGGTCGCGAGGGATATGGGTTATGAGGTATTGGAGACCGATATCGCAAGGACCGAGCTCCTCACCGCGGACGAGGTATGGATGACCGGTACTGCAGCGGAGATCGCACCCGTCACGAGGATCGATAACCGTTTGATCGGCGACGGAAAGATCGGAAAGGTTGCCACCGCGATCCACGAGAGATTCGGAAAGATCGTACGCGGAGAGGTTCCGGAGTACGAGGATTGGATCGATCTCGTTTGAAACTCATTAGGGGCCTTTGGCCCTTAT
>JAEDGA010000081.1 GCA_016297775.1 Candidatus Methanomethylophilaceae archaeon | reverse complement strand
AATCTCCCTTCCGTCGGTGACATTGTCGATAGTTGGGATGTCCGACGAAGGATTGTAGTAGGTGACGAATTTCTTCTTCACGATGCTGTATGCATCTACGGTGTCACCGGACATGCTTCCAATGTACATAGAATCGCAAGTGATCGCGATTCCGTCGACGACGTTACCATCACGCCCATACACATTGAACACGGTTGTGGACGAGTGACATAACACATCGACAAGGACTGACGTTCCAGATACGGAATACGAGAACTCCAGTTTTGCACCGACCTCGGTATTGTTCACAGTATAGGATCCTATGACTGCAGGAACGTTCCTATCCACGGGCAACACGGAGCGCGTGGATACGGATGTGAATGCCTGATCGGAACGTGCTGTAGGCATGGACTGTGACGAAACGGAGAAACTGAATCCCTGGACGGGATTGATGTCTATCCTGTTGGTGGAATCCGCCATGACAGTGAAGCGGAAGGTTGCGAGGGAACCGGAGGAGGTGACCTCGGTGGTATATCCACGTCCGGAGGATATACAATCCACGACGATCTTTTCAGGCAGAATGCCTGTGATCGTACCGCTGATCGTATATGCGACCTCCTTGGAACGGAGGGTCACATCTGTGACGGACGAAAGGTCCATTGCGGCACATGCATCATATCCGGCGATCTGCTCTAATATGTTCTCGGTCCCGTCCTCTGGCACCGCAATCATGTATGTATAGAGGGACGATGGGGACGTGGAACCGGTACCGTCACAGTACACATAGAGATATGCGGACTCCCCGGATGCTACGGACCAGACGGGCTGACTGTAACAGAGGACCACGGTACCATCGGAAGATGTGAAACCACCAGGGCACCACGCGTATCCGGGTGCAAGGTTACTGAAAGTACCACTCTCGATGTTGGTAGAATCCCTGATATACCATCCGCCGGGAGATCCGGACTGATAATACCACTTTGCTGTGATACGGACATCGGACAGCGGTGAACCCCCTGCCATCGATGAATCGAGTGCACCCGCGACAGACACGATTACCGATTTCTGTTCGGCCTTCAGGTGAACGTCAGTGAAATCGACGAGATCCGCATAGACGTTGCCGGGCTCGCTCACGGTGGCGGGAAGATCCGCTGTGCTGACACCGGAAGAGATCGGATGCACATCGAAGGTATAGGAATTAATCCTGTCCACACCCTTTATGAGGAGCTTTGCTCCCGTGGGCATCTCGGACATGTTAATGCTTATGAAAGTGTTACCGTCCTTGTCAGTGGGTATCTCGCAGAACAGACCTGCATCGCTCACAGATATGTCGTACGAACCGGGGCCGCGGGGCGTGGAAGTGTACCAGAGCGCACTGATCTCCACCCCGGATGCGGGGCGTGAATCAGCATCGGTAACATTGATGTGGATCATGTGCTCGGTGGATGCGAAGACTGGACCGGGATAGACATCTGCGGTGACCGTACCGTAACTGTATCCCCCTCCGATCTGGAACACGAGACCGACGGCCTCGATGGAGATGATCTTTACGACCTCTCCCTCCGCACCATAGACAAAATACCTTCCGTCATCACCGGTCAGGACGGAACCGGTATTGGTTATCTCGGGGGTGGATCCACCGGTGGTGTTGAGGAAGGAGACCTTGGCACCGGAAATGGGATCTCCGGAAGCATCGACGACCCTTCCTCCGAGGGAGTAAAGAGCACCTCCGTAATCCATCTCCGCACTGCCTGCGTCCTCTCCGTTGCACTTCACGATGAGACGATACAGTCCCCTGGGATCTGTGATATTCACATCGGCCCCGGCAGAATTGTCCACGGACAGAACAGTAGTGTAGGCTACCTTGGATGTTATGATTGTGCCAGCCCTCTCCATCTTGTCATTATGAGTGTCATTGTACACCTGGACACCGTTCTTGGTGAGGTTGATTGTGACGTTGCAGGACGAGGACACAGTGCATGAGGCCTGGACTATGACAAAATTTCCGGAGAAGACGGATGAGTAACGAGATACGACATCGTCCCTGATTTCATCTACAGAGATGCCATCCACCATCCCGTAGGTGAGGATCGAACCGTAGGAGACCGATCTGGAATTCACATTATACCAGCATCTTGTGGTAGGGTCCAACACCCATTCCGTGGCGCTGTATTGTACGGGGAGACTGTCGCTGAGATATGCGAGGGAGGAATAGTCTTCGGAGTCCTGGTCGAAGACGTTTATCGCGATGTCATCCACGATCGAAGTGGACACGTCCGCCGCATCGGACATGTCGGAGAAGCTGACCAGAGGCAACTGTACGACCATGAGGGCGACGAGGACAGCGGCGAAGACGGTGAGTCTTCCCTTGCAACTGTTGTTTCTGTTACTGTTCATAGGTGCACGTCCATTCAGATGTAGCTGGATGCCGCGAGGAGTTCGAATACGAATCCGAAACCGAGCATGATGCCTGCAAAAGCAACGGCGATGGCGGTCAATTTCATGAGTTTCTTTGAAGAGTTTACAAGCATGCTGATGGCCTTGACGGCCTGGGTCTGCTCGTAGGCCTTCTCATCATCCGCTGTCTCCCTGATGTTCCTCCAAAGAATAGACGATATGGAGGATGCATCGGACATCTTGCCTACGGAGAGACCTGATGTCATCGCGGACATACAAAGAAGAGCAATCGATGATATCCTCGTGAGGAAGATCACGGACTTCAGCGAACCGCTAACGGTTGTGTTGAGTCCGGACACCAGAGAGATGAGCAGAATCAATGAGACCAATGAGGATGCCAACAAAGCGAGAGCTGTAGTATTGACGGACCTGATCTCGTCCGACATCCCGTTCAGTAATTCCTTGGATACGGATACGATCTCCTCATTGGATGCGTCCGAAAGGAATAGACCGTATTTCTTATTGAACTTACCTAATTTGACCATTGGTCTCAACTTTTTAGATAAAAATGT
>JAEDGA010000025.1 GCA_016297775.1 Candidatus Methanomethylophilaceae archaeon | reverse complement strand
GTGGGTCTGATCCTGATCGGATGGGACCCGAAGGAGGAGGTCCACTTCGGAGAGAAGAACCAGGCCATGGTCAAGGGAGGATGCGACAGTGCGGGACGCGCGGTTCACCCTCTTTCCAAGGACGAGGTCACCAAAGCCATCATGGAGGTGTCCAAAGGCGTGGATGCCATCGCCATCTCCGGATTGTTCGCGGTCGCCAACTCCCAGCAGGAGAAGAAGGTGAAGGACCTTGCCGTGAAGCTCACCGGTCTGCCGACGGTGGCGGGTCACGAACTGTCCGCTGCCTTGGGTATCGACCTCAGGGCGGAGACCGCCGTACTCAACGGAAAACTGATCCCAATCGTCACCAAGTTCTTCGACGATGTGGAGAAGACGTTCAGGGAGAAGGGGATCAAAGCACCCATCATGGTGTACAAGGGCGACGGATCCGTCATGAACCTCGAGGATGCCAAGAGATATCCGATCCAGACCATCCTGTCCGGTCCCGCCGCGAGTTCCATGGGCGGGAAGGTGCTGTCCGGATACGAGAACTGCATCATGGTGGACATCGGAGGTACATCCACCGATATCGCCGTCATGGAGGGAGGATTCCCGCAGATACAGTTCGAAGGTGCCTCCATCGGCAAGTGGAGGACCAGGGTCAAGGCCGTCGACATGTGCACCATCGCCCTCGGAGGGGATTCCAAGATAAACGTAGACGGGAACAAGTTCATCATCGGTCCCGACAGGGTCATCCCTCTCTGTACATACGTGGAGAGACACCCCGATCTCGTCCCCAGGATAAAGCATTCCGAGATTTACGAGTATTACGAGACCGTCCCCGGATTCGACAGGTCCGTGCTGACCGAGAAGGAGTTACGCATATTCGACACCATAGACGGAAAGGGCCCGCTCAACAAGATGGAGATCGTCAACATGGTCGAAGGACTGTGGGTGATCGAGGACGAACTCTGCTCCATGGTCCGCAAGGAGGGACTGATCATAGCATCCCTCACCCCCACCGACGTCATGGTGTTCCTGAAGAAGTTCGAACTCGGAAGCAGGGAGGGTGCCGAAGCAGGTATCATAGCACTTAGCGAAAGGCTCGGTATGAGCAAGAGGCAGGCCGCCACCGCAGTGTTCGAGGAGATCAAGGCCCAGGTCGCGGAAGTGATAATGACCAAGATGCTGGACGACGACCTCAGGGGTTGGGACGGGCACGGTTCCCGCGTAATGCTCCGCAGGATGGTCTCGCCGGTACGCGAAGGTTTCATGACCATGGCGCCGAAGTTCTCCGTACCCATCATAGGGATAGGCGCACCGTCCAGATACATGATGGAGGATCTGGCGGAACGCCTCAACGCCGACGTGTACTTCCCGGAGAACAACGATGTGGGTAACGCCGTGGGTGCGGTCTCGAGCAAATTGGCGGAATCCCTGTCCGCGACCATCTCCCCCACACCCGACTACAGGTTCCTGGCCAACATCCCGTTCGCCGGTGCGGCATACTATACGCATCTCGATACCGCCGTCGCCGCCACCCGCAGGTGGCTGGAGAGCTTCCTCGAGAAGAATCTCCTCGCCGCAGGTGCGAGGAACATCGTGAAGACCTCGAAGATCAAGACCTACATGGCCACGGAGGGCGGTGTGGGAGACTGGGAGGACGAGACCACCGCCAGGACGGTCAACTTCGTGGAGGTCATCTCAAGGGTCGTGGGCGACCCGCCCGAGATGCTCTGATCCCGGAAAGGATACCGGGATCCACAACCTTCTTACCCTTTTTCTCATATCAGATATGTAGGATTATAACTCTCATCCGTATGCTCGGCATCCGACATTTACGGCATATCACGGTCATATGTTCGACATGAGGATTAAATACAGTGAAACTAATCCAACGTCCAAGGAGAGATATATTATGTCAATGACTCCCAGAGAAAGAGTTCTCGCAGCGATGAAGAAAGAGACACTCGACAGGCCCCCAGTTGCAGTTTTCACCCAGTCCGCGACCGTCGGTGAGATGGACAACTGCGGTGCAGCATGGCCCGAGGCACACTCCGACGCAAAGCTCATGGCAAAGCTCGGAGCCGCACAGGCTACCTACTATGGATTCGAGGCAGTCAGGTCCTCCTTCTGTCTGACCGCAGAGGCAGAGAGGCTCGGATGTGTCGTCGACCCCGGAAAGAAGAACAGCACCCCCATGATCAAGAAGCACCCCTTCAAGTTCGATGCAATGGAGGATGTCTACGACGAGCCCAACCTCCTTGACCCCGAGGAGTTCCTCAAGGGAGGACGCCCCGCTGTCATCATCGAGGCAACCAAGCTGCTGAAGGAGCAGTACGGAAACGAGTACGCAGTCGTCGCAGGAAACACCGGACCCTTCACTCTGGCCGGACACATGGTCTCCACCGAGAACCTCGTCTTCGGTATCATGATGAACCCCGACATGGTCGTCAAGTGGATCGATGCGGTCAACCCCATCGTCAAGGCCTACACCCAGGCACTCGCAGACGCAGGAGCAGACATCATCCAGATGTCCGAGCCCTCCTCCTCCACCGACCTCCTGTCCCCCGACATGTTCACCGACTACTCCGGTAAGTATGTCCACGAGTCTCTCGCATCTGTCAAGGACGCAATGTCCGTCCTCCACATCTGCGGAGACACCTCCGAGATCATCCCCCTCATGGCTGACACCGGTGTCACCGGAATCTCCATCGAGGAGAAGGTCGACTCCGAGAAGGCAGTCAAGATCGCAGCAGGCCGTGTCGCACTCGTCGGAAACGTCGGTGTCGTCAACCCTCTGCTCCAGGGTACTCCTGAGGACTGTGCAGCAGCAGGTAAGAGGATCGCAGCAGCGGGATTCAACGTCATCTCCCCCGGATGCGGTCTGTCCGCCCTCATCAAGGACGAGAACCTGTTCGCACTCGTCAAGTCCATCAAGGGATGAGCTCAAAGCTCACCCTTTCAAACCCTTTAACCAACCCCTTACCTTATTGTGAAGTTTTTTCTACCCTCTATGCGATATGTAGGGTATGACAGTGATCACCCTTGAAGAATTGAAGAAGATGACTCTCATCTCACAGGATGCGTACAGCGTCGGGGATGTGCAGGACGTCCGCTACGATGCATCCACCTGGGATGTGGAGGGACTCAAGGTCAGATGTACCAAGGACGTGTCCAATCTGATAGGTGCTGGATCCAGTAAATCCATGATCCTGGTCAAGCCTCCGGCGTTCGAGATGCATGACGTGATCCTCATGCCCGACACCGTGGAGGGTGCGAGATCCTATATCCGTGCGGATTCGGATGCTCTGCCTTCGGTGGGCAATCTCATAGGTAAGAAGGTGTACTCCCACGATCAGCAGATCGTCGGTACCGTGGACTCCGTCAACGTGGACCTGGGTTCCTGGCAGGTGCATTCGTTCGTGATCAAACTGGACAAGACCGCACACGAACTGTTGGGTGTGAAGAAAGGTTTCGGGTTCCTGTCCAAATCGGTATCCGGTATCACCGTGGGCCATGTGGCCACGGTGTCAGAGATGATCTCCCTGAACCTGACCATGGATCAGGTCAAGGAGATAGTGACGCTCGATTAAGCGCAGTCGTATCCGACGAGGATGGATGCCAGTCTCGCGTCGTCGGGGAGTCCCCTGGAGTCGCGGATCATCTTGTCGCTGGTGGGTGCGGGACTGCACGACACCACGTTCTTGCATCCGTTGGAAAGGTTCAGCTCGGGGAACGACACGGGGGGCATGATGAACGCCTCCTTGCTTCCCTCCTTGGGTACGACGTCGAGGAACACCACGAATCCGTCGGACACCATCAGACAGTTGTCCTTGCCGACATACTGGTCCTGGGTGTTGGGGAACACCTCCACTCCCATGATCTGTCCGTCGCTGCATTTGAGGATGACAGTGGGCTCTGGCGGAGGCCTGAAGCGAGGATCCTTGATGATACAGATGACCTTCTCGCGCTTGATGGCTTCCTTGAATCCTATGTTGTCAACCGCGGTGCCGGTACCAGGGGAGATCACGGTCTCCTCCTCGGCCCTGACCTTCTCCAGGGTCTCCTTGTCCAGGTAGAAGGCCTCCCTGACACCTCTCATACCTTTGATGATCTCAAGAGGCTTGTCGTCCGTCATGCGTTCCGTATCGTATGACGTGCTTTTAAGCTTTGACACGCTGGCACGTATCTTCACGTTCAAACCTTGTACGCGTCGTAGAGGTGCGAGGAGAACAGTTCTTTGAGATCCACCACGCCCACGGATCCGATGACGGTACCGTCCAGGTCGATGGGGGTGACGATGACACGGATGCCCTTGTACGGACCGCTCTCCGCTATCTTCCTGTATGTCTTCCCGGTCTGGATGGCCTCCTCCAGCACGGCACCGCTGTACGCGTTGTCGATGACCACGCCGTCCTCGATCCTGATGCCCAGATTGTTCTTGCTCTTGGCACATACCGGTAGACCTCCCACCAGCTCGTGGATGGCGAATGCCAGGGAGATAAGTTCGTTGGTGTTGCTCGATGATGATAATATGCCGTGCAGCTCCTTCTTGAACTTCAGACCGCCCATCAGGGACAACGCGACGGACACGGCGCCTCTCTCCGCGTTCTGGGGGGTGTTGGACGTACCGATGATGATGACGTCCTCCTCCTTCAGTTTGAAGGTCTTCTGGAACATCTCCTGAATCTCCTCGTCGACCTCCTGGTCGGTACCGGGGAACTTGAGCCTGCCACCGTTGTATACGAGTGTGGTGGCACCTCTGGCACCGTTCCTCAGTGCGACGTCGCTCTCCTCGGAACCGTACTTGATCCTCTTGGATGCATGCGGTACCTTGACGGCACAGTCGCAGTCGCTGATGGTCATGCTGCCTATCCTCAGATGGGCCATCTCGAGGATGACGCCGTTGCGGATCTTCTCCCCTTCCTCGGACAGATAGATACCGGTCTTGTTGGTGAACGTGCATCCATATTTCTCCAGCAGGGCCAACAATGTACGTGTGCTGCCCTCTCCGATGCAAAGCTGTTCGGACAGCCTCTTGCGTCCCACCGGTTCGTACGGGTCCAAGCACATTAAGGCCTTCCAAACGTGATAGTCTGAGAATTTCGCTGCGGAACCCGGATGTCTGTTGGATGCACTCGGCATATCCATGGTAATCTGGTAGTATTTTAAAAACTTTTGATTTTTTAACGTCGTTTTTAACGATGTTTAGATTAACGAGGGTTAATTATTACGTATAATAAAAAATGGATACCGCTGGGTTTAATAGGGTCGGCACCTTTTAACCTTACATGTCAGAAACAGGTGTCGAACTTCTTAAGCTCGAGAACGTCACCAAGTCCTTCGATGGCAAGGTCGTGCTTGATAACATCTCCGTCACCCTCAGGACAGGAGAGGTACTCGGACTCATCGGTAAGAGTGCTGCCGGAAAGAGTGTCCTCATCCACATGATCAGGGGCTCCGAGGGATACAAGCCCGACTCCGGAAGGATCCTCTACCACGTGGACCGCTGTCCCAAGTGCAACTGCCTCGACACACCCGTCGGAGAGAAGTGCTGTCCCCACTGCGGTACCGAGATGCAGGACGAATGGATCGACATGTGGTCCCTTCGCGAGCGCGATCCCGTCAGAGTCGCACTCCATCTCCGCATATCGATCATGCTCCAGAGGACCTTCGCGCTCTTCGGGGACGATACGGTCCTGGAGAACATCTACGAGGCGATGCCCGACGGCACCCCCGAGAACAAGAAGATCAAGACAGCCATCGAACTGCTCGATTTCGTCAACATGACCCACAGGACGACCCACATCGCCCGCGATCTGTCCGGAGGAGAGAAGCAGAGGGTCGTCATGGCGAGACAGCTTGCGAAGGACCCGTTGTTCTTCCTCGCGGACGAACCCACCGGAACCCTCGATCCCTACACCGCCGCACTCGTCCACGAGAGGCTGGTCAAGTACGTCAAGGAGCACAACATCTGCATGGTTTTCGCATCCCACTGGCCGGATGCCATCACCAAGATGGCGGACACCGCCATATGGCTCGACGCCGGCAAGGTCGTCGCGCAGGGGGATCCCACCGATGTCACCAACAAGTTCATGGAGGAGTACAAGTTCGAGAAGGGAACCGTCCACAACGTGGGAGAGACCCTCATCAGACTCGAAAACGCCAAGAAGCACTACTTCTCCGTCGTCAGGGGAGTCGTCAAGGCCGTCGACGGTGTGACATTCGACATCAAAGAGGGGGAGATCTTCGCCCTCGTCGGATTCTCCGGAGCCGGAAAGACCACCACCTCCCGTATGATATCCGGTATGACCCCCGCCACCGAAGGAAAGGTGGAGATCAAGATCGGAGACAGCTGGATCAACATGAGCGATCCCGGAGAGGGAGGAAAGGGAAGGGCCACCGCATACATCGGCGTGCTCCACCAGGAGTTCACCCTCTATCCGTTCGACACCGTCCTCATGAACCTGTCCTCCAGCATCGGTATCAAGATGCCTGCGGAGCTGGCCAAGGTCAAGGCCATCCAGGCGCTCCTCAGCGTCGGATTCCCGAGGAAGGGCATCGAGAACGTCCTCCAGGCACAGCCCGGAACCCTCTCCGTCGGAGAGAACCAGAGGATCGCTTTCGCACAGGTCCTCATCAAAGAACCCAAGATCGTCGTCCTCGACGAGCCCACCGGTACCATGGACCCCATCACCAAGGTCACCGTTGCCAAGGCCGTGCTCAAAGCGAGGGACGACCTCAACGAGACGTTCATCGTGGTCAGCCACGACATGGACTTCATCCTCAACTGTTGCGACCGCGGAGCCCTCATGAAGGAAGGAAAGATCGAGTTCATCGGTCCCGCGGACGAACTCGTGAAGAAACTCAGGGATCTCGAGCAGGAGATCCTGGAAACCGGTGGAGAGTTATGAAACAGAGAATCGGAAGGCACCTCAGTTTCGTAGAGTGCAGGGAATCCATGGGAATGGGTCAGGGAGGAGGTCTCGCCCAGAGGGCGACCATCTCCGAGAGCGGCAAGGATGTCGTCGCCATCGCCATGGGTCCCGGACGCAGGCACATCACCAAGCCCGTATGCGAGATCACCTATGCTCTCCGCGAGGAGGGTATAGACACATCCGTTCTGGTCCTCAACGCCGGAGCGGGAGTCCCCGCCGATGCCCCCGACATCACGCACGGTCAGTGCATGGGTCTGGATCCCATCGAGGTGGAGCGCATACAGCAGTTCAAGGTGGCACTCATTCACCTGGGTAACGTCAGGAGCCATATCATTTGGAAGGCCAGACTGATCCTCAGGAACGTGAACATCCCTGCGATCCTGGTCGCACAGTGTCCTATTGACTACGAGGATCTTGCGGCTATAGGTGTCAAGACAAAGTATGTCATGCCAGACGACGAGAACATCAACACCAAGGGAACCGTACAGGAGATCGTCACCGGTGTCATTAGGGGAGTATCCTGTCCCCAGGAGAAACTGGACGAGATTGTATCCAAGGTGCTGAACATGCTGCCCGACAGGAGGGATTCGTGATGATCGTCACCGTCAATGGGATGGAGGTCAAGCTGAAGGACAAGGCCACCCTGAAGGACGCTGTGGCGCGCCTCAAGGACTACGAGGCAGGCACCGTCGTATCCGTATTCAAGTCGTCCGAGTCCATCAAGACGGAGTCCGAGGACTTCGAGGTGGTCACCACCCGCGGAAGGTTCACCGTCCACCTGGACGACAGCGAGCACGGAAGGATGTGGAAGGCCATGTCCGCCGAGATCGTCGGATCCAACGCCAGGTGGGCGACCCACGACATCGTCGCGTTCGGTTCGTTCCACACCGACCTCCCCGTCATACGCGAGGAGGCCATGTACCGCAAGTACGACTGCTTCTTCACACTGGGAGGTTTCGACAACGCCACCACGTACATGATGGTGGCACGCGACGACCACCGCGCCAACTACGGTACCGGCGGTCAGAGGATCGGAAGGGTCACCCGTGGAAGGCACGTCCTCGACGATTTCAAGGAGGGCGACAGCATCATCTCCATCGGCCCCGTCATCTCGGAGAGCCAGAAGGACAACTTCATCATCACCTCCGACCTCGGATACAAGCTGGAGGACGGCAACAGGATCGAGACCTACGTCAAGGTCAAACTGGACATGGAGTCCCCCGCATCCGCGGAGCATCTCATGATCGTGGCCCAGAAGGGTCATGTCAACATATCCCACGACACCGGAAGCTACGTCGCCGTGGATGACGACATGGATATATCCCTCGCATCCGAGAGGAGGACCGTCAGGTCCAAGGACGGGGTGTTCGTGCGCAGCACCGGAGTGGGTACCGGACGTCTCTTCTTCTACAGGGAGAGGAGACAGATGTCGGAGAACCACAGCCATGTCGGAGACGTGGTGATGGGTTCATCCATCCTCTCGTCGTGCAAGGGCAACGACAAGATCAAGGTGGTCACCGAACCCTCCAGGCTCATGGCCGTCGGAATGAACATGGCCGACGGTATCAAGCTCATGGAGTCCGCGGGAATAAAGGTCACACGCGGAGGAGAGATGACCGATGATGCCATCATCGTCGAGCAGACTCCCGAGAACACGGTGGACATCATCAACAAGGGAGAGGTCGTCCTCTTCGGTGTCGACAAGGCATCCGTCTACAGGATCGAGCTCAACCGCAAGAAGGAGGCCGACGTGCACTACTTCGAGAAGGTCACCGGTCTCAACCACAAGCCGATCGGAGTCATGAAGGTCCACTTCTGGTTCCCCGGAATGTCCATGGTGACGTTCGAGGGTGACGAGGAGAGAGGAAAATCCCTCTATCCCGGGGACCATTTCAAGAAGTGCAAACGCGGAGACATCGGTCTGACCAACCAGGCCTGCGACCACCACGGACTTCTGGGTATCAGGCTCACGGACAGCAAGGAGTTCGGACCCACCGGAGAGGAACCGTTCGGTACCAACATCTTCGGTAAGTTCGTCGACGACCTGACACGTTTCGAGGAATCCATCGACGAGGAAGGAGTCGTATACATCACGGAGATGAAACTATGAGCGAGGAAAGAGAGACCAGATTGCTCATGATCAGCCCTTCCTCGAGGCTCACGCCCGAGATGCTGGCACGTACCATCCACTCCATGGGGGAGGATGTGGCGCTCAAGGAGACATGCTACGGATGTCTCATCGAAGGAAGGCGCGAAGTGGTCCGCAGGATCACGGACAACCTGAGGGAGACCCAGGGTAATTCCGTGTTCTCCAAGAGGAGGGCATACAGGCTGGGAGACCCCGTCAGATGCCGTGCGCAGCACGGTACCAGGCCCGGTTTCAGCCAGCTGGAGGACGAATGGCAGGCATTGCCGTACATCGAGGCAGGATTGGACGCCATCGACAACGGCGAAGGTTACAAGGAAATCCCGGTGAAGCAGAGGCTCCCGGTAGACAAACTCATTGAAATTTGCGAGGTGAAAAGATGAAGGTGTTCATCGACCCCCCGAACAGTCTCATTCTGTTCGATCTGGTGGAGAGATTCGGTCATGAGCCGCTCAGCACTATGGCGGCGTTGCAGGAAAGGATAGACAACATTGAGGTGGACATGCCGCCCATGAACGTCACCTTGGACGATGTGGTCAAGGGACTCAAGTACGCGGGAATCGAGGTCCCCTCCGGTGTGAGGGGAAGGCTCGCCGTGTGGGGCCCTCTGATCGAGGAGGCCGATGCGGCCATCATCGTCGACGACCCGCCGTTCTCCTTCGGATGTGTCGGATGCGAGCGCTCCGAGCTCATGGTGAAGTACCTCGTGAAGAGACGCAACATCCCGGCGCTCAGGCTCCCCTATCCCGGAAACGAGGAGGAGGGAAAGGCCTTCGTCGGAAAGATCAAGGAATTCCTGGAGGGATTGCAGTGACCATCAAGATCGCACAGCTTTCATGCGGAACCGAATACAGCAGTGTCCAGTACGAGATCGACAAGGCGGCGCGCAGCGTAGGTGCGAAGGTCGTCTACCCCGACGTGTCCGCGGCGGACATCGAGATCGCCGTGGAGAGGTTCGGATTCAGACCCCGCTCCAACCAGCTCAAGCTGATGATCGCAAGGGCCGTACAGCTCGCCGACGGCAACTACGCCGCGGATGCGGTGTTCATCACCACCTGCTTCAGGTGTGCGGAGGCCGCACTGGTCAGGAACGAGGTCAGGAGGTTCATCCAGGAGAACACCAACCTCCCAGTCGTCACATACTCCTTCACCGAGAGGCTGAAGGCGTCCCAGCTGCTGACCAGGATGGAGGCGTTGGTCACCATCGTCACCAGGAAGGAGCTCCTCGCAAGGGAGAGGCAGGCAGGAATCACCGCCGGTCTCGACTCCGGATCCTCGACCACCAAGGCTGTCATCATGCAGGACAACAAGATCATCGGTAAGGCATGGACCCCGTCCCACAACGTTGTGGAGTCTGCCACCGCTGTGCTCAACGAGGCGCTGGCACAGGCCGGTCTCGAGTACAAGGACATCGATGCCATGGGTACCACCGGATACGGACGTTTCACCTTGGGGGAGCACTTCAAGGACAAGGTCAAGCTGGTCCAGGAGGAGCTCACCGTCAACTCCAAGGGAGCCGTATGGCTCGCCGACAGGCAGAGGGGAGAGGCCACCATCATCGATATCGGAGGAATGGACAACAAGGCCATCACCGTACGTGACGGTATCCCGGACAACTTCACCATGGGAGGAGTCTGTGCCGGAGCATCCGGACGTTTCCTCGAGATGACCTCCAGGAGGCTCAAGATCGATGTCACCCAGTTGGGTGCGCTCGCCGACAAGGGTGACTGGAGGAACGCCAAGATGAACTCCTACTGTTCGGTCTTCGGTATCCAGGATCTGGTCACCACCCTAGGAGACGGAAAGAGCTTCGAGGATGTCGCGGCCGCAGCATGTCACTCCGTCGCGGAGCAGGTCTACGAGCAGCAGCTCCAGGAGATCGATGTCAGGCACCCCATCATCCAGGTCGGAGGTACCTCGCTGATCTCCGGTCTGGTCACCGCCATCGGAGACGTGCTGGGAGAGAAACCCATCGTTCCCGAGAACTCTCAGTTCATCGGTGCAGTGGGAGGAGCACTGCTCAGTTCGGGATTCCTGTGAGGTCCTGACCATGGAAATCGACGTTGTCTGTGATGACGTGTACGGCGGAGAGGCCTACGGTAAGCTCTTCGAGACCATCATCGGAGATATCGGCAAGTCCTTCATGATAGCGAAGGCCAAGCTGGTACTGAAGCCCGAGGTCCCTCTGTTCGTGTTCTCCGTCATCCTGAAGAACGCTCCCGGATGCAAGACCATGTCGGATGCAGTCTCCTTCAGGGAGGAGGGGGACGAGCTCCACATATCCATATCCAACGAACGCTATGCACCCGACGTCCTGTCCAACCTCTGGCAGAAGTTCGGCCGCCCCAACGTCCAGCAGCAGACCAGGTTCGACCTGATCGTCACCGGCGCCAAGCAGGCCGATGTGGAGGACATGGTCATCTCCACCGGGGAGGAGGCTGTCGAGGAGATCCTCGGTGCGTTCTGGAGGGCACTGCCCGAAGGTATACGCGTCAGGGACGCACTGATCGACGGCAAGGTCATCACCGTGGTGGCCACCGAGGAGATCATGATCCAGGAGCGTAAGGAGATGGGACTCGCTGTTCACAAAGAAATGATCAAGGAAGGGGAGGCGATCCTCGATGTTTGAAGTCATGATGTACGATGGTGGAGTGTACCGTTCCGCCGAGCTCTTCGAGGCCATCGAGGACGTGGGTGGTACCGTGCTCCACATCAACCGCAGCGCACAGATGCTCATGGTCACCATGTCGATCCCGGAAGAGGACCGTCATGTTATCGAGGGCATCGCGAAGGAGATCGGAGGGGACATCAGGAGCGTCCCCCTCGCCGGTACCGAGATAGCGGTCATCGGATGCACCCTGGGAAGGCACCACATGCCCCACCCGGTCTGCGATATCGCAGAGGCCATGAGGCAGGGAGGAGCCATCTCCGTCGTCATGGGTCTCGCGAGAGGAAGGGGAAAGAGTACGTCCCAGATCTCCAAGAGGGAGATCTCCATCATCGACGAGTACGACGCCGCGATCTTCATGCTGGGTAACTTCAAACCCTGCGTGGAGGCCAAGAGGACCCTTCTGGAGGACATCAGTGCCCCGGTCATCCTCGTGTCCGGTCCCATGCCCGACGGAATGGAGGATTGCTGCGAAGCGATCGTATCCGGTGTCGGAAGGAAGGCCGAGAGGATGAAGTCCTCCGAGGAGAGGGCGAAGCTGGCGGAGATATCCGAGGCCGTCAACCAGGTGCTGCTCCGCAAGAAGAGGCAGCTGGAGGAGGACCCCCTGTTCATTCACCCCGCAGAGCTCAAACTCCTGCTGGAGAGCTACGAGCCCATCGACATGTGTCTCAGGCCCGCACCCATCGTCCTCCACCTGGACGGACTCAGGGTGAAGATCCCCTACAGGGAGCACAAGGACTACTTCGACAATCTCGAGGTATACGGACGCAAGCTTCCCGAGATCGCAGACATCATCGAGTCGAAGCTCGAGGACAGCAGTACCCTGATCAAGATCAGGACCATGTCCCAGATCGAGGACATGGACCGTCAGGCCAAGGAATGAGTCCGCAAGTGAGGAAGGGCACCTACGTGCTCTTCCTCCGTTTCTCATCCCCATTCGAGGGAGAGGTGGGTTCGCTGGGTATCGTACGTCTGGAACCCGGCGAGTATTGTTACATAGGCAGCGCCATGGGCGGTCTGGATCAGAGGTTGCATCGTCATCTGTCGAAGGAGAAACGCATACGCTGGCACATCGATCGTCTGACCCTTGCGGCGGACTCGATGGAAGCGTACGAGTCCTATCCCGACCCGGTCCCGGAATGTATTTTGGCACGTATGGCGGAGGCCTCCGGATGTACCCCTGCATCGGACGGGTTCGGATGTTCGGACTGTTCCTGTCGTACGCACCTGTTCTCCGTGGATCCCGGTTCCAAGTCCGAACTGATAAAACGCGCCTCGATATGCCAGTATTCGGAATGATGGCCCATTCGTCCTCGGATGTTCACCCAAACCATTATTAAACTAAATCTTATACTCCGTCCATTAACTCGCACGTAACGTGGAGGACATTTAAATGAAAGGGGAGAATCTATCTCGCAAAGTTACACCTGAAATCATCACCAAGCTTCAGGATATCGTTGGACGTGACAACGTCAACACGAACGACATGGACAGGATGCTGTACGGACACGACCTGGCACCCCTGCCCAAGGAGGCCGGACTCGCATTCAAGAACATGCCCGACGTCATCGTCAGGCCTTCCACCACCGAGCAGGTCTCCGCGATCGTCAAGCTCGCATACGAGACCGGTGTCGCAATCGTCCCCCGCGGACAGTCCACCTGGGGACTCGGAGGATCCATGCCCGTCAACGGCGGAATCCTCATCGACATGGCCTCCAAGATGAACAACATCATCAAGATCGACACCGTCAACATGTCCGTCAGGGCACAGGCAGGATGCACCTGGAAGACCATCCTCGACGCATGTGAGAAGGAAGGATTCCTCGTAGGTTCCTACCCCTCCAGCTTCCCCTCCGCTACCATCGGAGCATGGTTCTCCACCAGCGGAATCGGTCCCGGAGGATACAAGTATGGATCTGCAAGGGACAACACCCTCAACATGCAGGTCGTCCTCTCCGACGGTACCGTCATCGAGACCGGATACGACAACATCTCCAACAACATGTCCGGTTACAACCTCAACCAGCTCTTCGGAGGAGCAGAGGGAACCCTCGGTGTCATCTGTGAGTGCACCTACAGGATCTACCCCAGGGGAGTAGTCAAGCCCGTCGCATACGAGTTCGACCACCTCAGGGACATGGGAGCACCCATCAACGACATCTGCAAGCACCCCAGTGTCAAGCCCCTGCACATCGCATGGTCCGACTTCAACCACTTCGAGAACCAGAGGAAGGCCGGAATCCACGCACCCGATGTGGCAAACCTCCTCCTCGTCACCTTCCAGGGAGACGAGCAGTTCATCGCACTCGAGGAGTCCATCGTCGACAAGTTCGTCGAGGCCGCAGGCGGAAGGAAGGTCTCCTACGAGATCGCAGAGCACGAGTGGGAGGAGCGCTGCTACGAGTTCCGCGCACGCAGGACCGGAGTCGGTTCCATCCCCGCAGAGGTCGTCGTCAACAACAAGGACTGGGCCGCATTCGTCGATGAGTGCTACGAGGGCTACAAGACCATGAAGATGGAGCCCGGAGGAATCATCGGTATGGTCGCAGACCGCAGCACCTCCATGTTCATGCCCTACTACTTCAAGGACGACGAGTCCCTGCTGGGCATGACCGCATTCGCCTACAACTTCTTCATGGGAGCAAGGGCAGCGGAGTACGGCGGACGCTCTCTCGGACTCGGAGTCTTCTTCGCATCCAACCTGGATTCCATCCACGATGCGGGATCCGTTGCACTGATGAGGAGCATCAAGACCCACCTCGACCCCCACGACATCATCAACCCCGGACACCTCGTCTGCGGTAACACCAAGTTCGGAATCTCTCTGAACAAGAACATCATGGGTGTCGCATCGAAGCTCATGTGCTCCGTCAAGAAGATCATGCCGGAGAACAAGACCTTCCAGAAGAACCTCGCAAGGTTCCACTACGATGACATGGAGCACGAGAAGGATCTCTCCCGTGTCGTCGAGTACGGAAAGGGTACCGAGTAAAACCGATTAGCGGGCCTCGGCCCGCTCTTTCTCCCCAAAATATCCGGGAGGGTCATACCCTTCCGGATTCTTGAATCTTATAACACCGCAAGCAGGATCGTACCTGCGGTCATCATTGCGAGACCGGTACCGGATCTTGCCGTAAGTCTCTCATGGAACACGATCCAGGAGAACAATATGGTGACCAGTATGCTGAGTTTGTCTATCGGCACCACTGCGCTTGCGGGACCCTCCTGGAGCGCACGGTAGAAACAGAGCCAGGACAGTCCGGTGGCCATACCGGAAAGGGTCAGGAAACCCAGTTCCTTCCTGTCCATGTTCCTCGTCTCCCTCATTTTGCCTTTGGCTATCACGATTGCCCAGGCCATCACCAGGACCACTGCCGTGCGTATCGCGGTACCCAGGTTGGAGTCTATGTCGGCTATGCCTATCTTCCCCAGTATGGCCGTAAGACTTGCGAACACCGCCGACAGGACCGCATACATCAGCCATCCATGACCTTCCGTATCCTTGGTATCTGTGTCCTTCTTCGAGATCATCATCAGCGTGCCTATGCCGATAAGTGCCGCGGACAATCCCTTCATCGGGGTGAGGCCTTCATGTAGGAAGATCAGTGCCAGCAATATCGTAAGCACCGTGCTGGACTTGTCTATGGGTACGACCTTGTTCACGTCCCCGATCTGCAGAGCGCGGAAGTAACAGATCCATGATGCTCCCGTGGCCAATCCCGACAACACAAGAAAGACCATGGTATCCGTACCCACATCCGTGATACCGGATACGGATCCGGTGACGGCCACCAACAGCCATGAGAATATCAGGACCACCATCGTCCTCACGGCGGTGGCCACATCTGAATCCGTGTTCCTGATTCCGCATTTTGCCAAAATGGACGTCACTCCGGCGAAGAAAGCCGAACCCACAGCGAATAGTATCCACATGATGTATCATCGGCACGCGGGTGCCGTTCGGAGAATCATCTGCATATGTAAAATAGCATTCCGTTCAGATGAAATCCAACAGGGAGGATATGGTCGGATAGACACATATCTCCGGATCCACCATGTGCCAGTCATATTCGGAGAACGTTCCCGAACTGACGGCGATGAACCCTGCACCGGAGTCTCTGGCACAGATGAAATCCATACGGTTGTCACCGAGATAGAGGATCTCCTCCGGCCTCACGCCTATCGCATCGCCCATGTGTCTCATGGCGACCGGACTGGGTTTCGCTTCCGAATCTGCGAAGTCATCCCTTGCCACAACGCCGTCCAGATAATCCATCATGCCGAACATGTTCAGCGCCGTATCGGCATATTCCCTTCCGCCCCTGGTCAGGACACCGGTCTTGTACCCCATCTCCCTCAGTTTGGTGAGAAGTTCCTTCGATCTTGGGAACTCCTCCGCTCTGGGGAGACCTTCCAGTTCTATCTCCAGCATCCTGTCCGCCGTGGCGGGGAATATCCTGTTGTACGCCTCCTCGGACAGGTTCTTTATGATCCATTCGCGTCCGCTGTCGAGATCGAACTTGTTGCCTTCGCTGCGCAT
>JAEDGA010000080.1 GCA_016297775.1 Candidatus Methanomethylophilaceae archaeon | reverse complement strand
TCCCCCATGCGGCGTAGCATCGCCGCTGGCGTATGATCTAGCACACGTCCAGGTTGCATATGATCGACAATCATCGGGCTTTGTTCCGTCTCATCCTCCATTACGGAGCCCTATGTCTCTTCCCCGGTCTAGGACCTCTAGCCGGGTGCATCTCTTTGACTTTCAACCGCGTCTTTCAACGCCGGCGAAACCACTGATGTCGGTCTTAGTATATAATACCTTCGACCTCCCTCAGGAGTTCCGAGTCAGCCACCGACAGTGTCGGCTGCTGATTCTTTTCGTCCGGATGCTTCCGAACTTGACTCATTCTTAGTGAGCCGCCCGATGGGTCACATCGCGCAATACCCTCTACTCACATCTTATATTTATATGTTTCTATTAAGGTTTCGCCGGAATCACAGAGAGTAGACGATAAATGTGCAATTTGGAAGGATTTTGCGCAGTTTTTTGAGATCCGGATTGAAAAAACGGAGGGTGTCATCCTTCCGGCGCTGCTTGCCGAGGATCCGCGCCACCGCCGCCGACTCCGCCGACCCGTCGACACGCCACGCCGTACCCTCTCCGGAGGCATCCGTGGAGACCAGAATCGGCAATCTGATGCGGATTTTTTCCATCTCCGTGCATATTCCGTCCAAAAACCGCAGCTCTTCCGGCGTGATGGAGCATGTGCAACCGTCCTTCGTACGGAACGTCATGTCGCCGCCGTCGAGGTGCTCGCGGATCGTGCGGCGCGCCACCGGCGTACTGACGTTCATGCGCATCAGTTCCTTCTCGATATGCAACGCATCTCCGATCATCGTTATTCCTTATCTCTTATTATTATATAATAAAGAGAATAGACTGTGTTTAATAGAAGGAACAGTATTCCAGCGATTATTGTAAGGAGCTGTCTATATGGAAGCTGACAAACTTAGAGAAGAGTTCATCAATTTCTTCAAATCGAAAGGTCACGCACAGATCGGTTCTGCGTCCCTGATCCCCGAGAACGATCCTACCGTTCTCTTCACCACCGCGGGAATGCACCCGCTGGTGCCATATCTCCTCGGAGAGAAGCACCCCATGGGTACCAGGCTCTGCGACTTCCAGAAGTGCATCAGGACCGGGGACATCGATGAGGTCGGAGATTACAGCCACCTCACATTCTTCGAGATGCTCGGTAACTGGTCCCTTGGAGATTATTTCAAAAAGGAATCCATCGCATTCAGCTACGAGTTCCTGACGAAACACCTGGGATTCACCAACGATCAGCTTGCGGTCACCGCCTTCGCCGGAGAGGACAACATCCCCCGCGACGACGAGACCGCTGAGATCTGGAAGAGCCACGGGATGAGGGACGATCAGATCTTCTTCTACGGAAGGGAGGACAACTGGTGGGGCCCTGCCGGAATCACCGGACCCTGCGGACCCGATACGGAGATCTTCTTCGATAACGGCCAGCCCAAGTGCGGACCGGACTGCGGACCTTCCTGTCACTGCGGGAAGTACACAGAGATCTGGAACAACGTCTTCATGCAGTACTTCAAGGACGAGAACGGAAACTTCAAACCTCTCGCACAGAAGAACGTGGATACCGGAATGGGTCTCGAGAGGATCTGCTGCATCACCGAGGGTAAGGGATCCGTCTACGATACCAGCCTCTTCGCCGGAATCATCTCCGAACTCGAGGAGATCTCCGGTCGCAAATACGAGGGCGACTCCGTCAGGGACTTCAGGATCATCGCGGACCACCTCAGGGCTGCCACTTTCATCCTCGGAGACGGGGTCGTTCCCGCCAAGGTCGGACAGGGATACATCCTCAGGAGACTCATCAGGCGTGCCGCAAGGAACATGTCCAAACTCGGATACGACGACATATTCATGGACAGGGTCTGCACCAAGATCATCGATCAGTACGGAGAGGCATACCCCGAGCTCATCAGGGAGAGGGAGAACATCTGCCGCAACATAAAGGCCGAGGAAGAGAAGTTCCACTCCACTCTCGTCAAGGGACTCAGGCGCTTCAACGAGGTCGTCGACAACGCCGGCGACGCCAAGGTCCTGGACGGAGAACTGGTCTTCAGGCTCTACGACACCTTCGGATTCCCCGTTGAACTCACCGCGGAGCTCGCGGCGGAGAAGGGACTCTCCGTGGACATGGAGGATTTCCAGAACAGGTTCCGCGCACACCAGGATAAATCCAGGGCCGGATCGGAGCAGACCTTCAAGGGCGGACTCGCAGACAACAGCGAGGAGACCACCAAGCTGCACACCGCGACCCACCTGCTGAATGCCGCACTCAGGAAACTGATCGACCCCGACATCAGGCAGAAGGGAAGCAACATCACCGCTGACAGGCTCAGGTTCGACTTCAACTTCGACAGGAAGCTCACACCAGAGGAGCTGAAATCCATAGAGGACTTCGTCAACGATGCGATCAAACGCGACATCCCTGTCGTGTGCACCGAGATGCCCATCGATGAGGCCAAGGCCTCCGGAGCGATCGGAGTGTTCGACAACAAGTACGGATCCATCGTCAAGGTGTACACCATCGGCGACGTGTCCGCAGAGCTCTGCGGAGGTCCACATGTCACGCACACCGGCGAACTCCAGGGATTCAAGATCAAGAAGGAGGAGAGTTCCGCCGCAGGCGTAAGAAGGATCAAAGCGGTCGTCGGCAAATTCTGAGCCGGCGACCGCCGGCGGTATTCACTTCTGATCGGTGACCACGAGAAGGTGATAGCCGAACTGGGTCCTGATGGGGCCCACGACCTTCCCCTTCTCGGCGGAGAATGCCGCCTGGTCGAACTCGGGGACCATGTCCCCGGGTCTGAACCATCCCAGATCCCCTCCCTTCTTTCCGGAGGGGCATTTGGAGAACCTCTTCGCGAGATCCTCGAACTTCTCACCCTTCTCGAGACGCGCAATGAGCTTGTTGGCGTCCGATTCGGAGTTCACCAGTATGTGTGATGCTCTGACAGATTTTGCCATGGCTCATACAGAGCGATACCTGTATTTCAAATGAACATACAGGATTTCGTGAGAACGTTCGAAAATGAATGCAGAGTACCCTCTTCTGAGTTGAAGATGTAAAAGT
>JAEDGA010000024.1 GCA_016297775.1 Candidatus Methanomethylophilaceae archaeon | reverse complement strand
TTTCCCGTTTTCCGAAACGCTACAAATCGGCATTTTCCCGTTTTTCGAGATAACCGAGAATGAGTATTTCCCGTTCCACGGGTTCGTCCGGCACATATCGGGAAAATCGAGCTACGACATGATCTCCGGAATAAAGGAGTTCTACGATACCCTGCCCGAGGGAAAAGCCTCCGTACAGTCGGACGGCAGATACACGGAGAAGGAGTTCTTTTCCGCTTACTGCCGCAGGCTGGTGGAGGCAGGGGTGGAGAAGAAGATTCTCAAGGAGGTATTCAAACACAACACGAAAACCCTGGACGGTTGAGCGGAATCGACACCTAGAGGAAGAAGTCTCCCCCTTCCCATGATGGCCGTCTCGTACGAATCATTGTAAGTTTCTTGATCTCGATGTAGGTGTTGAACGATACATCTGACGGAGGTAAATTTGAGGGAACCGTTGGACCTCGCACGCTCGCGGTCGAAGCGCATCAGGACCTCCGATGACTCCAGGATCTCGATGAGGGGTTGCATGCCCTTGGCTGAAATCCTGCCTGTGCTTCTTGTGTCAAAGCAATGTTCCGTTGGTAAGTCTAGCATGGTTTCAATATATAAATTATTTACAAATACTTTCGTAAAAAATAAATATCTAATTGCTAAAAATGATACGAGTGTGAGAAGGATGAACGTCTGCATATGATTGGGGCCCGAAGAAAAGTTAATAGAGAAAACAAATCGAAACATGTCGATATCATCTCAAAAAGGTTCCACTGAATTTACAATACCAGATTATTTGGGTTCATCGTAACGTTTAATAACGATAAAAGAATAACGAGGTTTACTGGGCAGTTAGATCAGTTGGAAGATCGTTACATTGGCATTGTAGAGGTCGCGAGTTCGAATCTCGCACTGTCCACTTCTCTCTTACTTTCATTCGGGTACGGATTGTTCCGCACAAGTCCCGTATCATATTCCGACAGGATCGGCGAATCATACTTCCGTCCGATACATCTACCAGGATGTGCGTTCCATATCACGAATCCATCCCATTTAAATAACAAAACTAACGATATTAACATTTCTGATTTGATTTGTTCTCTTTGCTGTCGAAAAGTGAGATCACCGGAACATATTTTGCTGCGATCCAAGATGATCAAATATGGATCTTCCGCAGGGCATCTACGAACGTGTTGTCAGTAAGGCGATCGATAAAGCACTTGAGGATATCGATAGGAATTCCAAAGAGATTCTTCTTGACAGAATCGATCTGGATGACAGCCCTGACATCATGTCGCGTTATATGCAGCAGGTCATTAAAAGAGGGTTGGAAATAATAAAGACCAATTCCAAGAAAATCACCCCCGGTAAGGAAGCAGATAAGGAAGCGGCAACCATCAAAGCGGAGATAGATACCTGCAATCACATGATCGAACTTCTTTCCGATGAATCACAGGATGAAGACATCAGAGAATGGAGGATCGGTGAGAAGGGGGAGAAACTACTTTCGATCTGGGACAGAGTGAACAACAACCATTCCAGACCCAGATCCTCGCTTTCGATAAGTACCTTGTTCACGGGTGGCAGACGTGACATCACACTGTCCGATGAACTATCCAGGGAGATCGATACGTCGGATGAGGTCTGTTTCCTTGTATCGTTCATCAAGAACAGCGGGATAAGACTGATACTTGACGCGCTTGAAAGATTCACACGTTCCGGAGGAAGAGTCAGGATCCTGACCACCACATATATGGGTGCCACAGACCCTCTGGCAGTGGATAAACTGTCCAAACTGCCCAACACAGAGATCAAGATCTCCTATGATTCCCACAGCACACGTCTTCACGCCAAATCGTATTATTTCAAAAGGAGGACGGGATACAGCACGGTATTCATCGGATCGTCCAACCTGTCCGGTGCGGCCATGAGTGACGGGATGGAATGGAACATCAAGATCACCAACCAGGATGCCCCGCAGATCATCGCCATGGTGGATGCTACATTCGAATCGTACTGGAACTCCGAGGATTTCGAATATTACGATCCGGAGACAGGTATAGAAAAACTCAACATCGCCATCAATAAAGAGAGACGGCCTACCGAGCACTATGAACTGATGATATATGACTGGAAACCGCACCCCTTCCAGAAGGAGATCCTCGATGAGCTCGATGCAGAAAGAGAGGTCTATAACAGTTATCGGAACCTGGTCATAGCGGCCACAGGTACAGGTAAGACGGTCATATCAGCATTCGATTACAAGAGATTCCGCAAGGACAATCCTGACTCGGACAATCTATTGTATGTGGCACACAGGAAGGAGATCCTGGAGAAGAGTCTGATCACATACCGTTCCATATTGGGAGATCAGAACTTCGGAAGTCTGTTCGTAGGCGAACATCATACCAACGATTTCAGTCATGTGTTCATGTCCATAGATTCCCTTGTATCTCGCCATCTTGAGGAAATGGTAGATGCGGAATATTATGACTACATAGTGGTGGATGAGACCCACCACGGAGCCGCGAAGAGCTATCAGACGCTCCTCACATACTTCAAACCCAAGATACTGCTGGGCCTCACCGCCACTCCGGACAGGATGGATGGAGAGGACATCCTGCAATACTTCAACAACCGCATCGCGTCCGAGATACGTCTCCCTGAAGCGATCAACAGGGAGCTGCTGGTACCATTCCATTACTTCATGGTTACCGATCCGGTCGACCTATCCCGCATAGAATTCGTTCGCGGAAAGTACAGCGCATCCGAATTGGAGAAACTTTACGAAGGCAACAAGGACCGTATCATAGCGATCATCAATGCGTTGAACAGATACCAACCTGATATCGATTCCATAGTTGGTCTAG
The DNA here is from genome assembly GCA_016297775.1 of Candidatus Methanomethylophilaceae archaeon. GTDB lineage: Archaea > Thermoplasmatota > Thermoplasmata > Methanomassiliicoccales > Methanomethylophilaceae > SIG5. Next base: position 13,941 of record JAEDGA010000024.1, on the reverse strand, counting down.
GATTCTGTGTATCGAAGGGACACGCAAGATACATGGCAAAGATGTTCAACGAATTTGGCATAGCATCCGAGGCGTTGACATCCGACTATGAGGACAGGGACAAGAGGGACATCGTACAGAGGAGATTGGTGAAGAAGGAGATACATTTCATATTCACAGTAGATCTGTACAACGAAGGTGTGGATATCAAAGAGGTGAACACGGTACTGTTCCTGAGGCCTACGGAAAGTATGACCGTGTTCATCCAACAACTGGGACGCGGTCTTCGTTTATCGGAGAACAAGACCGAACTCACCGTTCTGGATTTCGTCGGACAAGGTAACAAGAGATACAAGATGAATGAACGCAAGATCAAGTATCTCACATCATCCGGATCTGGATCCGTAGAGAGGATGATCCACAACGGATTCTCCGGACTTCCCAGTGGCTGTAATCTTAAGATAGAGGAGGTCGCCAAGGAGCACATCCTCGATAACATCATATCGAACAAGAGAACCTTCCTCAACGAGAGGGTGGATGAATTCCTCACCGACAACGGCGGAGAATATGATCTGAGAAAGTTCCTTGAATGGAATGAGATGGAACTTTTCGATATCTACCGTACGAAGAACACCTTCACAGGACTATGCATGAAGGCCAGCGGCATCATGATGGATGATTCTATGAAGAACAAGGAGAGATTGTTCTCCAGAGCATTCACCAAATTCAGTACCGCGGATAGTAAGAAGTGGATGGATTTCATGGTAGATCTCTTGAACAACCCCGAAAAGGAATTGGAAAACATGGATGAGACATATGCCACCATGATGTACTACACGTTCTACGATAGATCGATCGATAAGGTAGGATACGATTCATTCAAAAAATTCATGGACTTCCTGATGTCCGAACATGACTATCTTAACGAATTCAGGACGATCCTGTCAATAAGATCGGAGCATCTGAAGACCGTATCCAAGGACCCTGGATTGAAATACGAATGCGGACTGGAGGTACACTGCTCGTATCACAGAGATCAGATACTTGCCGCACTCGGGAAGAACACGATGGAACACAGACATCCCTGGAGAGAGGGTGTGCTCTTCATCAAAGAGAAGAACACCGATGTGTTCCTGATCAATCTCAACAAGACCGAGAAGGACTTCTCACCGTCCACCATGTACGAGGACTATGCGATCAACGACCATATGTTCCACTGGCAGAGCCAGAACCAGACATCCGATGCATCCGAAACCGGTAGAAGATATATCGAACATGATTCCAGAGGTACAGAGGTGATACTCTTCGCCAGGGTACACAAGGATGCGAACGGTATCCCTCTGCCGTACATCTTCCTCGGGAAAGGACATTATTTATATCACGAAGGTAGCAAACCCATGTCTATCATATGGGAGATGGAGAACAAGATGCCACTCAGCATCACGGCATATTCCCCTGTAGGTAACTGATCGGATATCCGGAATCAAGCGAAATATGCCTTGATCTCCTTCCTGTCCGCGAACCTGGACTCGATCTGCCTCACATGCGAGACGAATCTCTCATCGGTGAACCGCTTGGCACCTTCCGGACATCCACGTACGCATGCCTGGCACTTGAAACACGGACCTTTGAGGACGAATACATCCGATGCATCGATGGAGCCCAGCGGACACAGTTCCGCACACCTTCCGCATCCCGTGCATATAGACATGTCCGTGACCGGGACTGCGTCATGGAAGGATATGGGATTGCCGTCGGCCCCCAAAGGCACGTATGCGGGCCCGCCTGCCACACCAGGTACGGTAAGCGTCCTTTCCTCTATGCCTTCGCGTATGAGCCCACAGGAGCGCTCGGCGAAGCGTCTGGCACAGGATAGGTCATCCCCGTTCGGACGGTCGCCCGCCAGCACATCGGTGTAGCAATGACGGCAGGGGAACGATACGGCGGATACCGGAACGAATCCCAGATCCCTGACTGTCTGTACCATGTCCGCGAACGCGTTGTCCACCGCGCGGTTACCATAGGTCATCGCACAGATCGCATATCCGCCGCTTCCCTTCAGTTTGCTGCCGATATCGTCGAATATGTACGACGGCAACTTCCCTCTGTACACGGGTGTACAGAATACCAGGATGTCGTCCACATCCAAGGAAATCTGAATCTTACGTACATCCGGGCGGGAATAATCGGAATATGAGACGGGCATACCCATATGCCATGATACCGTCTCCCCGATGCTTTCGGCTATCTTCCTGGTATTTCCAGTAGCACTGTAGAATACTACCCTGACAGAACCCATGGATATATCACCCGTATCAAGAATCGGCGTGACGGATATTATAGCTTCCCGGATGACTCGATGAACTTGGCCCAGGTGTCTCCTCCGTCATCGGCATTCTCCCTCCAATAGGTCAACCGTTCCAGATACATGCCCGCACGTGATTCCACCGCATCCCTGCAATCCTCGGGACCGTATCTGTGCACCTGGGCAGTCAGATCGTATATGGAATAACCTAAGGAATGTCCTACCGTATGCACCACGGAACACGCCTGCCCTACCGCATGGCATTCGGCTATGAGACACGGATCCCGCAGTTCCTTGGATAACGCGTGACAGTCCAATATGCGTCTTCTGGCGAATCCCATCCTCACCTTGCCGAATGCCCAATCCCTGGCGGCATTCAACGCATCGCGCGGTCTCTTCTCGTTCGGCATGACCGATTCCATATACCTCACGGAATCCTCTGCCAGATCCAAGGCCCACAGCACAAGTATCCTGCGATCCGTGGTCCTGATGACGGCATCCAAGGGCCTCAACAAAGGGGAATCCTTCGGGAACAGGATCTCGTTACCCCTACGCATCCTGGAACGCATATCGTCATACCAGTCCATCGACGTGAAATCATCATACAGGATATTAAATGGAGGGTGCGGTCACCGTACAATATAACATCGCCCCCGACATACGTAACTTATGGACGGTGCGAGAACAGCCAACGACATCATGTTCCTCATATGTACTACTGTGACGGGCGCGGTCGCGGGGGCGTTCGTGTGGTGTCTCATGTTCGCGATGGACACGTCCATATCGTTCATATGGGACAGGATCCCGATCTATCTCGGAGGAGCATATCCGATCATCATGTGCATCCTGGGTGGGGCGGTCATAGGTTTCTTCGTCAAACGTTTCGGTCCTTATCCGGAGAGCCTGCCTACGGTCATGGCGAAGGTGAAGAAGGGTGGATACGATTATGACAAGCTCGGAAGGATGTCCGTCGGCGCCATACTGCCTTTGATGTTCGGAGGTTCCGTCGGACCCGAGGCAGGACTGTCCGGTGCGATAGCGGCCATTTGTACATGGGCAGGGGATCGCATGAAACGCTTCGGCAGATGTTTCGAACGCCTGAGCGAGGTAGGTACGTATGCTGCGCTGTCGGCATTGTTCACCGCACCCTTCTACGGTCTCGGAGGTGCCGCCGAGAAGAGCGAGGGATGGGAGATATCCGATGTCATGAGGTGGATGGCGTACATCACATCCATCGCCGGTGCTGTGGGCATGTTCCTCCTGCTCTCGGATCTGATCGGAGGAGGATTCTCACTTCCCAGATACACGGATATCGCCTACGGTGCGGACGAATTCATCTGGATGATCCCTCTGATGCTGACGGGTGCGTTCGGAGGCTGGCTGTTCTGTATGTCCGAGATAGTTTTCAAGAGAATTGCGTCGCTGTTCGGTGACAGGATTGTACTTATGACCATGTTCAGCGGCGCGCTGCTGGGATTGAGCGGTATGATCCTCCCCCTGACCATGTTCTCCGGGGAGATGCAGACGGAGGAACTGGACGCTACGTGGATGACCATGTCCGCTACAGTCTTGATTCTGATTGGATTGTTCAAAATAATGGTCACATCGATGTGTGTCAACATGGGCTGGCGCGGAGGTCATTTCTTCCCGCTGATATTCTCCGGGATCGCCCTGGGATACGGCATGTCCATGCTGCTGTCCCTGGACCCCATATTCTGCGTCTGTGCGGTCACGGCCGCAGTGGTCGGTGCGGTCACCAGGAGACCGCTCATGTCCGTTCTGCTGCTATTCCTGTGCTTCCCATTGCACAGCGTGCTCGTGCTGGCGGCAGCGGCGTTCATAGGTTCCAGGATCCCTCTGCCGGGATCGGTCGGAGAGATCGAAAAAACCGGATGATCCCGAAACACACGATTCAAAAGCTCACGCTTACCGGATTGATTGTGATAGAAGTTGGTGCCGAGGATGGGGTTCGAACCCATGACCTTCGGATTTCCCTGGAGGGGTCGTATTGACCGATACCCTATGAGTCCGACGCTCCACCAGGCTGAGCCACCTCGGCAGGTGATTGAAATGGTTTTGTGGGTAAGTGGTTTATTCGACAGTAATATAATTACTCTTCGGTCTTCTCGGCGTCCTCAGCGGGAGCTTCCTCGGCGGAGACCTCCTCAGCCTCCTCCTCTGCTGGCTCCTCTGCTGCGGGAGCGACCTTCTCCATGATGGACTCGGGCTCTCCCTCTCCCATGGACAGCACTTCGGTCTTGCGGATCTCGATGCGCTTGATGGGGATGACGACGCGGCAGGCCTTTGCGAGGTCCTTGGACATGTCGCCGGAGATGATCGCCTTGACGAGGTCGGAGAGGTTGGACTCCTTACCCATCTGGACGAGGGTCTCTGCGAGGATGCGCCTCATTGCGTCCTCCTGGGAGGACTGGATGCGCCTGTCTGCAATGGACATGGGCTTGACACGGAGGACGAATCCGTCCTTGGTGGTGATGTCGACGACGTGGTCGGTCTTGGTCTTCTTCCTCCTGGTGAGCCTCCTGACGTACTCGCTGGTGAGCTCGTGTCCCATGAAGACGGTCTTTGCATCGAATCCGTCGACGTCGGTGACCTTGAACTTGAGCTTGATGTTCATCTTGGAGTAGTCGCCGGTGAGCTCCTGGACGGTGACCTCGACAGTCCTTCCGAGGATGAACTCGGGGTCTGCGGAGGGGGTCTCTCCGATCTCTGCCTCATTGAACATACGGGGTGCGCGGAGCTTGTACCACTCCTTCGCCTTCCACTTGTCCTTAACCTTACGGGATGCTCCTCTTGTCTTAGGTGCCATATGTAAGTCTCCTTATGAACGAGGGATTGATTTTACCTATATAATCATTTGTTAAATTAATTAACATTACTTCATACATTGGCCAGCATATGGTATTTTTTACAATTGTATAAATTTGATACAAAAATAATATACCACTTATATTTAAAACAGACCTATGTTCCTGACAACCGGGGGATACGTCGGAAAAAATGCATGTGGAACACGGAACTGACGATCCGCATCATGACAGAGGGAACAGAACAGATAATGAGAACAGAAGATAATGTGTTTAAGAAAGAGGGGTACGTGACCCCTCGTTTCTGCATCAGAGGGTCACGGGGACCTTGTGTGCCGAGAGACCGAGCTCTTTGGCGTCCATTCCCATCGCGATACCGTAGAGCTGGGACAGGTGGAGGACGGGGATGCTGTATCCGAGGTCCGCCTGTGCGGTATCGAACTGGAGGTGACAGAAGGGACATACATCGATGATGTACTGTGCTCCGGACTCCTTGATGTTCTCCAGGTTGGTCTGGGTGAATGCCTTTGCGACGTTGGGGAATCCTGCCTTGACTCCTCCTCCGGATCCGCAGCAGAGGACCTTCTTCTTCCTGGGCATCGACTTTGCGCCGGTGGCCTCGATCAGGTCGTCGAGGATTCTGGGGTCCTCGGGGTCGTCGATCTCCTTGATCTTGCTGGGCTTGAGGAAGTGGCATCCGTAGAATGCCGCAACGGAGTAGTCCAGGGGCTTGACGATCTTGGATTTGATGGTCTCGACTCCGACGTCATTGTAGAGGACCTCTGCGAAGTGCCTGACCTTGGTGGTTCCCTTGTACTCCATTCCGATATCGGCGAGGATCTCGTTGACGTCCTTCAGGAGCTGGGGGTCCTCGTGGAGCTCGTGTGCTGCATCGAAGAGGGATCCGTAGCATCCGTTACAGATGGTGATGATATCGAGGCCCTCCTTCTCTGCGAGTGCGAGGTTCCTTGCGGCCGCTGCGATCCAGGTCTTCCTGTCGAAGGACCTAATGACTCCGGGTGCGGGACAGCAGGATGCGTCGTTGAGGTCTACGAGTTCGATTCCGAGTGCCTCTGCAACCTTACGGGTCGACTTCTCGATACCAGGGTACCTGAGAGGCGCAATGCAACCAAGGAAAAATGCGTACTTAGCCATGAAAATCACTCCACGAGTTTACCGAATCCGACCTTTGCGAGGATCTTGTCAAAGTCGGCCTTTGCCTTGTCGTTCGCGAGGAGGGTGGGGGGAACCTCAGGGAGACCGAGCTCTGCCCTCATGGCCTTGACCTTGTCGTTGAGGTCGACGGTGTGGCCGTACTTGACGAGGTTGGTTGCGGTCTTCTTGTGAGCGTCGTACATCTTGCCCTCCTGGACTGCGATGTTCCTGATGGAAAGGATGACATCGACGATTGGGACTCCGCGGGGGCACCTCTCTTCGCAGGTGTAGCAGGTGGTGCACTGCCAGATGTCGTCGCTGTTGAGGAGCTCGTCCTTGAGTCCGAGCTGTGCCATCCTCATGACCTTCCTGGTCCTGTAGACGGTCTCCTTACCGGAGGGGCATCCTGCAGTGCAGGTTCCGCACTGGAAACAGAGCTTGACGTTCGCACCGCCGTTCGCGGCGATCTCGTCGTAGAATTCGGAGTTAGGCGTTGCCATGGGTGACCGACTGAATTCACCATATATAATAATGGGTGCAAGAGTGTATGTAGTATTATCTCAAACGATAATACATCATACCATGCGCTTCTGCTGTATCGCACGCAGGAGACGCTGCACGCAACGGGTATCCTTCCGGTACACTGCGTTGATGGAATGTCTGAGCATGCCCTTCTCGGTGGCGGAACGCAGCTTGATGCCCCTGCGCATCAGCAGGAACTCGTCGATGAAGAAGCTCTTGCCCGAGGATATGAGATCCTGGACCAGCGACACCTCCGCATCCACAGTGTAATCCTTATCGATGCTGTCCAGATATGCATATGCGATCCTCTGCGCGCCGTAACGGTACCTGACGTAGGACGGACCGTTGTCCACATGGACCATGTCCATGGTACCGACCTCGGTCCAATGGAACCCATCCAGATCGAAAAGCAGAACGGGATCGTCCAGGATGATCACGTCCACGGTACCCTCCCTGAGCATGCGCATGTTCATCTGGTCATCGGAGATGATTAGTTCGCCCTTGATCTTGGTGGGCGTCATCACGGACATGATGAGCTCCTCTGTGACGGGCGTGCATGCGACGGTGAATTTGCGTGTGAGATCGCATCTGCGCTCGGTCATCTCCGCCACCTCCAGGATGCGCAGGGCATCCTCGGTGAGGCAGGTCCCGTTGGGTGTGGCCTCCAGGAGTTTGACACCGGTGCCCTTCTCCATGGATGCCAGATAGTTGTGCACCACGGGTGCGGATATACCCAGCTTCCTGGCGGCGGCGTTCTTGCTTCCCTCGTCCCTGACGGCCGCCAGCACCTCTATCTGTCTCGCGGTCACCTGATGCCCGTTCACGGTCTGGGATGTCGTTACCTTGATCTCCACGCATCCGGATATGTCTGGCCGGTTAATTTAACTTGCTACCTCTGGGTCATATCGTTTTCCGCTATGTTTAATACCTGTTTTGCATACGGTCGCTCGATGGGATCGTACAGTGGAACGTTCAAAGAGGTGGTCATATCCACGCTGCCGATAGCCGGCGTGCTTCTCTTCATACAACTGTTCATGCTGGGCTCGGAGACCGAGGACATCCTCGTGTTCCTTCTGTGCGTCGCGATGGTCCTGTTCGGATTCACGATATTCCTGGTGGGTGTCGAGAAGGGCATAAACCCGGTAGGGGAGGCCATGGGATCCGAGATATCCAAACGCAAATCCAGACTGTTCATGGTAGGTCTGGTGTTCTCCATCTCGTTCCTGGTGACCGTGGCGGAACCGGATGTGGGCGTGTTCGCCACACAGGTCACCGCACTGTTCTCCAGCATGGAGAAGAACGCACTTGTCTACGCGATTGCCATCGGTGTCGCGGTGTATCTGATCATAGCCGCGGTGAGGATCGTCTTCCGCCTAAACATGAAGGTCCTGATCACCATGGGATACGGGATCGTGATAGTTCTGACGCTGATCTCTCCGGCCGAGTTCCTGGGTATCGCGTTCGATTCCGGAGGGGTCACCACCGGTCCGATGACCGTACCGATCCTGATCTCACTGGGCATAGGTCTGTGCTCCATACACGAGTACAGGAACGAACTGGACGGATACGGGATGATAGGGCTGGCATCCATCGGCCCCATCATCGCCCTCCTGATCATGGGACTCATGTCCGGCGGAGAGGGCGCATCATCATCTTCCGATACGTACACGCCATACATATCCAATATCTGGGACAGGTTCCTGATGGAATTCATGGAATCTCTCAGGAGCGTCCTCATAGCCATAGTCCCGCTGACTGTGTTCTTCACCGTGTTCCAAAGGATGGTCCTCTTCTTCTCCTGGCGTGCGGTCAAGAGGATGCTCTCCGGGATCACCATGGCGAGCGTCGGAGTGGTGATATTCCTCACGGCCATCTATACCGGATTCATACCCCTGGCCACGAAGATAGGGGATGCCCTTGCGGACGAACCGCTGATACTGGTCGTCCTCGGATTCATCCTGGGATTCCTGGTCGCCATCTCGGAACCTGCCGTGGCCATCCTCTCCGGCCGTGTGGAGGCATCCTCCGGAGGGAACATCGGGAAGAACACCGTCAAGATGGTGATATCCGCGGGAGTGGCCACATTCGTCGCCATCGGCATGGCCAAGATCAGTTTCAACATAGATCTGCTCTACATCATCATCCCCGGATACGTATTGGCGCTTGTCCTCATGTGGCTCGGTGACAACGACCTGGTGGGCATCACATTCGATGCCGGAGGTGTGGCCACCGGACCCATGTCCGTCGCCATCATCGGTACAATGTACACTGGGATCGCCGCATCGAAATACACCGGCAGCCTTGCCGTGATCAACGGATTCGGTGTCATCGCGCTCATCGCGATAGCACCCATAATATTCCTCGGATTCTTCAGCATCTACATCAAAGCAATGAAGAGGAGGTCATCAGTTTGAGCGAACTTTCCGATACGATACTTGTGATAGGGCTGGGAAGTCCGATAATGTCAGATGACGCGATCGGCCTCGAGGTCGCGGACGAGATAGAACGCATGGGATTGGACGGAGTGGAGACCAGACAGGAACCCGTAGGTGGTCTGGACATCATCCCGTTGCTCTGGGGCTACAGGAACGTCATCATAGTCGATGCCATCCAGACCAGACAGTACGACCCGGGTACGATCATGTTCTTCGATCCCGAGGATTTCGACGATACCGTCGGGGATGCCTCCGCGCACGACATCAACCTGGCCACAGGTATGAGGATCGGAAGGGAGGTCGAACCGGACATGATGCCGGAATCCGTCCGTTTCGTTGCCATAGAGGTGGAGGACCTTCAGACGGTGCATGAAGGTATGACCCCCAAGGTACAGGAGGCCAAACCCTCCGCGGTGAGAGCGGTGCTCCACCTGATCGACGAGTTCAAAGCTCAATCGAAGCAGGATTGAAATCCTTCATGGATCCCACGTCCCTGCCGTACATGGCGACGGCGAGGGAATCCGTACGGATGACCTTCTCCGCCACACGTGCCAGATCCTCTGTGGTGACACCGTCCAATTCGGCTATGCGTTCACCCAGACCCCTCGGCTCCATTCCCATCATGTAGGATTGTGCCAGGTCGTTCATCCTGTTCCTGGTGGACTCGTTGCGCCTGATCAGCGAACCCTTCACCAGGTTCCTGGCCCTGTCCAACTCCTCTTGCGACACTCCGCCGTCCAGCAGTTCCCTGTACGAAGCACCAATGGTCTCAATGGCATTCAGCAGATTCTCCTCGGTGGACGAGAAGTATGCCGCGAATGTGGATGCGTCGGAGCTCTTTCCTACGGCGTTATACACGGAATACACCAGAGCCTTCTCCTCCCTGACGCTCTGGAACAGTCTTGAGGACATACCTGAACCCATCACCGCGCTGAGAAGGGACAATGCCGGCATATCGGGATGGTTGGCGGGGAATGCGGGGAATCCCATACCCACATAGCAGTGCTCCTCCTTCCTGGGATAGTGCACATATCTGCAACCGCATGCCTTCGGTACCGTCCTTTTGTTGGGAACGCCTTTGGGAAGCGCATCGAGATGTTCCTCCGCCCATTCCAGAGCATCGGACGGATCCACGGCACCGCAGGCGAACACCGCGATGTTGGATCCCACATACTTATCGGAATAATATCTGCGGAGACACACATCGTCCATCCTGCCTACGGACTCCACCGAACCGGCCACGTAATGTCCGAGCTCGCTGCTGCCCCACATGGTCTCGGAGAAAAGGGTGTGTATGTATGACGAGGGATCGTTCTCGCCCATACCGATCTCCTGGATGACGATCTTCTTCTCCATCTCCACATCCTCCGGTTTCAGCAGAGGATCGCATACGATATCGGCCACTATGGATTTGGCTATGCTCTCGGCACCCTTGATGGTCATGCCGTAGAACGCTGTCAACTCCTTGCCCGTGAAAGCGTTGAGCTCCCCTCCGGCACCCTCGATCTCCTTGGACATCTGGAAGGACGAACGGTCCCCCGCGGCCCTGAACACCGAATGTTCCAGAAGGTGCGATATCCCCCATTCGCCAACGGCCTCGTCACGTGAACCCGTGCCGACCGCTACCATGTATCCGGATATACGGCAGTCGTCTATGGTCTCGGTTATGACAGGTATGCCCTGTCCGGTCCTCTGCACGGTTATGTTTCCGCCCGACATGTATCCGCGATATACGGCAACCGTTAAAACAAATTCTCCGGACAGCGTATCGTCAGATCTCGATCTGGGCCGGGGAGAACTTCCTCATGCCCCTGACCTTCCTCCCGTACATCGTCACCGTCAGGAGATCGTTCCTGATCACCCTCTCGGCGGCACGTGCCAGATCCTCGCAGGTGACGGCATCCATCTCCGCCAGACGCTCCTCCAGGGATGCGGGCTTCCAGGTGAGCATGGTGTTGCGTGCTAATCTGTAAAGCCTGTCCTCTGTGGATTCCATCTGCCTTATCGTGGCCCCTTTGACCAGATTCCTCGCCTTGTCCAGCTCCTCCTTGCTTACCCCGTCCCTGAGGATGGAACCGTACACCTTACCGGCGATCTCCATCGCTTCGAGGACATTACCCTCGGTGGAGGAGAAGAAGGTGGCCATGGATGCCGCATCGGTGTTCTGGTCTATGTAGTTGTAAACCGAGTACACCAGAGCCCTCTCCTCCCTGACCTGCTGGAACATCCTGGATGACGAACCCGCACCAATCACCGCATTCAGCATCGAGAGGGCCGTCCTATCCGGATCGTCCGCGGACAATGCGGGGAATCCCATGCCCACGTAGCAATGGTCCTCCTTCCTGACGAAGTGCCTGTATGCACCCTCCCTGACCTCGGGTACCGTCCTCTTGTTGGGCGTACCCGCGGACATGGGGTCCAGGTTCTCCTCCGCCCATGACATGGCATCTGCGGGATCCACGTCACCGCATGCGAATACGGCCAGATTGGCACAGGTGTACCTGTCCTCGTAATACCTGCGCAGATCGTCCGCCGTCAGACCCTCCACGATCTTCACCGTACCGGCCTCGTTATGTGCCAGCTCGTTACCTCTCCAGATGGTCTCCGCGAAGAGGTCGTGTATGTACGAAGAGGGATCGTTCTCGCACATCCCGATCTCCTGGATTACGATCTTCTTCTCCAGGTCGATGTCCTCCTGCTTCAGGAGAGGATTGCACACGATATCCGCCACTATGGATTTGGCGACATCCTCCGTCTCTTTGAGGGTGACGCCATGATATGCGGTCATCTCCTTGGCGGTGAATGCATTGAGCTCCCCTCCGGCACCCTCGATCTCCTTGGACATCTGGAAGGACGAACGTGTCTTGGTGGACCTGAACACGGAATGTTCCAACAGATGGGACAGTCCCCAGATGTCCTCGGATTCGTCACGGGATCCCGTGTTGACGGCGATCATGTATCCCGAACATCTGCAGCCTTCGATCCTGTCGGTCACCACCGGGATCCCGCGGGGTGTCCTCTCCATAGTCACGTTTCCTTTTGCCATGGTACACCGATATTTGCGAACGCTTAAAACACTTCAGTACATAGACCGATGCATGGTGGATGTGAGGATTCGCAAATTCAAGGACCATGCGTTCAAGAATGCAGTTGCCATCGTGGGTTTCCCGAGCATAGGGCTCGTGAGCTCGATAGCTTCAAATTTCATGTCCAGGGAACTGGGCCTGGAGCTGGTGGCAGGGATCGAATCCCCGGAATTCCCTCCATATACTGTGATCCAGAACGGAGTACCGATGCCGCAGATGCGCATATTCAGCGGATTCAGGGAACCCAATGATGAGGATGACGGAGGAATAGATTGCGAGGATATCGCGATAATCACATCCGAATTCGTACCCAAGGTAGAACATATGTATCCGATAGCCATAGCGCTACTGGATTGGTTCGAGGAGAACGGCATCAAGACCGTCATAACATTGGACGGGATCCCGCTCTTCGCACCGGACGAGTACGAGATCATGGGTACCGGATCCACCGAGAAGGCCAGGGAGATCATGGAGAAGTACCAGATCGAACCCTTCAGCGACGGTATGATCCGCGGGATATCCGGCGTTATGCTCTATAATGGATCCCTCAGGGGCATGGACATCATAACCATACTCGGTTCCGCAAGGTCCGACATCCCCGATCCGATAGGTGCGGCCAAGCTCCTGGAGCCCATACAGAGGATGATCCCCGAGATCAAACTCGATATGGAACCGCTGTATCAGGAGGCTTCGGATCTCAACAGACGTCTCAGTGCACAGACGGCCCCTCCCGAACCCGACAATAACACAATACTATACGGATGAACGATCAAATGCAGTTAGTTCCCAACGAATTCTTTGTGACCTCCGGGTCCGCGATCAGTCCCGTTTCCGACCTCAACGCATTCGACCTCGCCCTCCACAGAGCGGGTGTGGCGGAGCAGAACCTGGTGGCGGTATCGTCCGTCATCCCCGACGGCGCGGTCGCCGTCGGATACCGCGAACTCCCCATGGGTGCGGTCACACACTGTGTGCTGGCACAGATGAGAGGAAAGGATGGTGACACCATCTCCTCCGGGATCGCGTACGCATACAGGGAGGATGGACACGGAGGATATGTGGCAGAAGGACACATGTTCGGATGCAAGGAGGAACTGGACCGCGAACTCAGACGCAAGATCGACGAGATGGCCCGCATGAGGGGAATCGTCCTGTCCGAACCCACGATAGTATCGGAAGAGGTCAAGGTACCGTCGGGACAGTACGGCTGCACGGTGGCATCCCTCGTCTTCTGCGGTTACAGGGACTGAGATGTACGCGATCGTCGGATGTCCCAACTGCCGTCGTACCAGGATGGTGGACCTCTCCAATGCCACCAGCGCATGTCCGTATTGCGGAAAAAGATTCACATCCGATACCCTCAACATAAGGTTCAGCCACGAGGACCCTTCCGTAGTGAGGGATGTGATGCAGGGTCACGAGAGCGTACCCGAACGCGTGGACGGTAAGGATGCTGATCCAATGAAGGTTCTGGCGTTCCGCGTATCCCACTGCAAGGATGTCAGAGGGAAGATGGATGTCATAATCACCGGATTGTGCGAGATGAAAGGGGAGTTCACCGAAGAGGATGTGGAATCCCTGGTACCCGGGAAGGGCGAGGCCTACCTCAAGGTCATGCTCGACGAATGCATGAT
>JAEDGA010000023.1 GCA_016297775.1 Candidatus Methanomethylophilaceae archaeon | reverse complement strand
TCACTGGTCAATTTTTGATTATAATAATCATGGTAGCGAGGAATCGATTTGAACGACTGGTCTCCGGGTTATGAGCCCGACGGGATATCCTGGCTACCCTACCTCGCTGATACGGCCTATCATTCAATGATATAAATAATGTTTGCAATGACAACCCTATGGATGGGGTGTTCATAAGCACCCCATCCGATGGAAAAGTGTATTTTATTCTTAAAAGAGATCAAAGAAGGGTCTTCAGGTGCATGATGTCCTGGATCTTACCCTTGACCTGTATCTTCTTGGTGACGTACGCCCTCATGGGTCTGAGCTCACCCTCGACAAGCTGCGTGAGGTACTCGGGGGTGGTGATCAGAGTGATGTCCGCATTCTCGATGAGTTCGGTCTTGTATTCCTGGATGGCCGCATCCTTGACGTGCAGCGAGTAGAACTCCGTTCCGAGATCGATGTTGATGGTCTTGTCGACGGGCATCACCTTCTCTCTGACCTCGTCGTCCTTGGCCACCCTGTGCTCGAACTTCTCTATCATCCTTTTGATCATGGGTTCAACGGTCATCGTGTTCACCAATCCGTTATCTTCCTGACTGACAGCCGGGATTTGATGTTCCGGACGGTCTCCCAAGAATTACGCGTATATCTGGGGGAACATCCATTTTCTTTTATCCATTTTTCTATAAAGCCGATGGTCTTGAGATCGCTCGGATATCCGCTGCCTATATCCTCTCCGAATTCCGCCGATATGTCGGATATCAATCTGTCCCTGGTGACCTTGGCTATTATCGATGCGGCTGACACGACGGGATATGTGTCGTCGGCCTTGTGACGTGCCACCACATCCGTGCCTCCGAGCCTGGCGGACAGATGCATCTGGAATGCGGATTCGTTCACATCCGGACAGTCCGCATATACCACGGATGCAGGATGACTGCCCGTCGCCTCCGCGAACATAGCCAGCTCTATCTCGTTGAGGGATTCGTGCTCCCTGCGCAGGTCTATGTCCTCCGCGGTCATGATCGCCACCGAATAATGATCCGCCGACTCCGTGATACGGTCGTACATGGATTCCCTCCTCTTGGGAGTCAGTTTCTTGGAATCCTTCACTCCTATCTCCTTCAGTATCGAGTCGTCCTCGACGAAAACCGCTCCGACCACAAGAGGTCCCATCACGGAACCTCTACCTGCCTCATCGACTCCGCAGAACATTTTATGCCCCTTTGTCGTCAGACGTACCTACTTAAAAAAGTGTTGGTAGCCATGTTTATTTACTAGAACCCGTGATTCGCACACGATTGTACATGATACCTGTATGTGATGTTCAGAACAGCAAGGGGGACAGTGGTTTCATGCTGTCCAAGGTCGGAGTCAGAGGAGTCAGAAAGCCGGTCTGCATCAAGAGGGAGATCGACGGCAACGACCTCAACGGAATGCTGTTCTGCTCCATCGATGTTTTCGTGGACCTTCCGGCTGTTCAGAAGGGATCACACCTGTCCAGGAACCTGGAGGCCATCAGGGAGGTCATCGACGAGAGCGTGTCCACCCCCATAACCGGTATCGAGAACCTTGCGGTCACCATCTGCAAGAAGCTCCTCATTAAGCACGAATACGCTTCCGTAGCCAACGTCAGCATCGAGGCCGAATACTTCAAGGACACCAAGACCCCCAACGGAAGGGACACCATGGAGAGCTACAAGCTCAGCGGAAAGGCTAAAGGGATCCGCGGGGAGTCCGTCAGGAAGACCCTCGGCGTGGAGGTGATCGGAATGACCGCGTGCCCCTGCGCACAGCAGACCGTCACCGAGATGCTGGAGTACCCCCAGGGCTGGCCGGTCATGTCCCACAATCAGAGGAATGTATGTACCGTCATCATGGAGATGGACGAGTCCTGCAACGTAGAGGCGAACGGACTCATCGACCTCATCGAATCCAGTTTCTCCTCCCCCACGTTCGAACTCCTCAAACGCGACGACGAGGGATCCGTGGTCATCAACGCACACAGGAACCCCAAGTTCGTGGAGGATGTGGTCAGGGGAGCGCTCGTAAGGATCGTCGATGCGTACAAGGGACTTCCGGACGATGTGGGACTCATAGTCAGGAGCGAGTCCGAGGAGTCCATCCACAAACACAACGCATTCGCCGAGAGGTCCTGCACCCTCGGTGAGCTCAGAAACGAATGAAACCGATCCCCGCCCCGGAAGGGGCGGAGGATCCTTTCCTGTTTTTAAAGAAAATCAAGATAAGAGGTTTAGAAGTCCTTTTCAAAGAAGGGACTTCGCCTCGTCCGCGGAGATCTCAAGTGCCTTGAGCATGTACTCGAGGGCTTTCTTCGCGTAGGGTGCGCGTGCCTTGGGATCCTCCATGATGTCCGCGTACGTCGCCATGACGTGGTTGTAGTACTCCACGGCGAACTCGGAATAGAGAGAAGCTGCTCTGGACTCGTCGTACTCCGCAGCCTCGCAGAATGCGCTCTCGGCCTCTGCGTACTTTCCGATGGAGATACAGAACATGCCGTAGGACTCCGCATAATCGCAGTTCTCTGGATCCAGATCGAGTGCCTTGTTGTATGCCTCGAGGATCTCGTCGTCCTTGATCTTCGCTCCTTCCATGCCGGATGCGTAGTTTCCACACTCGGCCTTATAGTACCAGCACTCTGCGTTGTCGGGATTCTCCTGGCAGATCTTCTTGAAGGAGGAATACGCCTTCTTGAAATCCCCCTCGTCCATCGCCTTCATTCCGGCACTGAGTTTCTTGGATATGTCATCAGCCATATTGATCTGATAAGGACTACAACCTACGGGTTATAAACATTTGGCAAAGGAAGGGTGTGTATAATCGAGTACATCCTTCCGCAGGATGTCACACACATACCATGAATACGGCATGTCCCGGGTGCCCCATGATGTCGGGACCATGTTTTCACCGGATATCCCATGGTGGATGACACCGGGCGTCTGGCACAATCATCTCCGTACGCGCGCCCGACCATACGCGCAGGCGATTAGTATATTATATACGGAACCCATCGCAGAGCCGAGTCAAATGGACAGGGAAATAGTCGAAAGAGTAGCTCGCATCGCGCACCTCGACCTTACGGAAGAGGAATTGGAGAAATACGGAGGGGACCTATCCGAGATCCTGGAATACTTCCAGATGCTGGATGAGATCCCCGGTGACGATGCCGTCGGCTTCAATCCCATAACAGTGGCCGATGTACTCAGGGAGGACGTGCCGTCCGTCGAGATCGATCCGGACGAGCTCCTCAAGGATATGAGAACATACGAGAGATACGTAAGGGGGCCCAGACTCTCATGACCTCGCTCAAGAGACTCAACGAGATCTACGAGATGTACACCTCCTTCACGGAGGATGCCCCCTCCGGAAAGTTCGTGTTCTCTGCCAAGGACAACCTGACATCTAAGGACTTCGAATCCTGTGCCGGATCCAGGATCCTAAAAGGATACAGGCCTCCGTTCGATGCCACACCCATCCGCAAGATGAGGGAGGCAGGAGGATTCCTTCAGGGTAAGACCAACATGGACGAGTTCGGATTCGGAACGTTCTCCGCGAACTCCGGTTTCGGCATCCCCAAGAACCCCTATGACCTGAACAGATCCTGCGGAGGTTCCTCTGGAGGCGCCGCATGTGCGGCCGCGGTGCTCGAGGACCATGTGGCACTCGGAGTGTCCACCGGCGGTTCCATCGTCTGTCCCGCATCGTTCTGCGGGGTGTACGGTATCGCACCGTCCTACGGCCGTGTGTCCAGATACGGACTCATCGATTATGCGAACTCGTTGGACAAGGTCGGTGTCCTGTCATCCAAGGCGGAGGACCTGGGAAGATACCTCAGGATAATCGCGGGCAAGGACGAGCATGACCCGACGTCTTGCGTACAGCCCGAGATGCCCGAGAAGGACAGGATGGCAAAATCCGTAGCAGTACCAAGAGAGGCGGTGGAAGGCATCTCCAAGGATGTCATGGAACACTTCGAGAGATCCCTGGAGACACTGAGGTCCATGGGCATCGACGTGGAGTACGTGGACATGCCTATCCTAAAGTATGCCATGCCCGCGTACTACGTGATCGCCGCATCCGAGGCCTCCACCAACCTTGCAAGATTCTGCGGTATGAGATACGGACAGCAGGATGGGGACCTCTCGCTCGGATTCGATGCATACTTCACATCGTTCAGGTCGCAATACTTCGGCGACGAGGCCAAGAGGAGGATCCTGCTTGGTACCTTCACCAGGATGGTGGGATATGCGGACAGATACTACAACAAGGCACTCAGGGTGAGGGAATCCATCATCAAGGACTACAAGAGGGTGTTCGCGGACCACGATGCCGTCGTGACACCTACGATGCCCTTCGTATCACCCAGGTTCGATGATATCGCCAACATGTCCGCGTTGGACATCTATAAGGCGGATTTCCTCACGATCCCGCCCAACCTCACCGGTATGCCCCACATGTCCGTACCGTGCGGATACTCCGATGGGATGCCGGTCGGACTCATGTTCACATCGGACCACTGGAACGAGGACATCCTCCTCTCCGCGGCGGTGGAGTGGGAGAAAGGATTCGACAGGATCGCACCGGAGGTGAAGGGATGAAGATCGGATTGGAGATACACGTACAGCTTCCCACGAAGACCAAGATGTTCTGTTCCTGTCCCACCGAAGGTGACGAACAGCCCAACAGCAGGGTATGCCCCACATGTCTGGGTCTTCCCGGTTCCAAGCCCTCCCTGAACAAGCGCGCTGTGGAACTCGGACTCACGATAGCCAAGGTGCTCGGATGTACCATCCCCGAACGCACATGGTTCTCCAGGAAGACCTACTTCTATCCGGACCTGTGCAAACACTTCCAGACCACCCAGTACGACATGCCCATCGGTGAGAGGGGTGTGTACAGACTCGGCAACAAGGATATCAGGATCACCAGGGTACATCTCGAGGAGGATCCGGGAAAGACCAAGAGGGTCGGGGACAACACCGCACTGGTGGACTACAACAGGAGCGGTATCCCCCTCGTGGAGATAGTGACCGAACCGGACATCTCCTCGCCTGCCGAGGCGAGACAGTTCCTCTCCGAACTGCTGGTGACCATCAGGAACGCCATAGACCTTCCCGCGGACGGGGACAGGAGCGTACGCTGCGACTGTAACATATCCGTCGGAAAGGAGAGGTGCGAGGTCAAGAACGTCACCGGTCTGAAGAACGTGGAGAACTGTCTGAAGTACGAGGCGGTACGCCAGACCAAGACCCTGAAGGCGGGAGGCAAGATCGAACGCGAGACCAGGCGCTACGACGAGGAACGCAAGGTCACCCTCCCCGCGAGGAAGAAGGAGTACGAGGCGGACTACGGATACATCGGCGAGCCGGATCTGGGTATATACAACATCGGCGAGATCGCCGCATCCATAAAGATCAGGGAGAGCCCCATCGAGATGGCGGCCAGATTCACATCGCAGTACGGACTGGACTCCGGAAAGGCCAAGCAGATCGTCACCACGTCCCTGGACCTAGCGGCACTGTTCGAGGAGATAGCCGGAGAGACGGATGTGGCGACCGCGGTCACGTGGACCACGGGTGTCATCGCCGCCAACTGGAAATCGTTCGACATCTCCAGGAAGGACGAGATCCTTCCGATCGTGAAGGACCTCTTCGAAGGCAGGATCAAGGATACGGAATGCGGCATCAGGCTCAAAGCATTGATGACCGGAAAGTCCGTGGATTCACTGTCCCAGGCAGCCGGGGATCTCGATAAGATCATCGATGGTCTGGTGGATGCAAACGCACACGTGGTCGAGGATTACAGGAAAAACCCCAAAGCGGCCAACATGATCATCGGTATGGTCATGAAGGAGACCAAGGGTGCGTATTCCTCGTCGGAGATCGTGGAAGCGGTCACGCGCTGTATAGAGAAGAGGCTCTGATATCGCAGAGCCCTTCCTGCAAACCATTTCATCGTTTAAAAAGTAAAAATGATGGGATGAGGGTCCGGGGACCCGGACCCCTGTTCAAAGCTCTTCGATGTCCTCGTCGAAATCGATGTCGTCGATGGCCATGGACATGATCTGGAGCTCGTCGAGTTTCTCGTCGTCCACCTTGGCGGGGGATCCGTCCAGGTTGGAGACCGCCCTCTTGTTCTTGGGGAACGCTATGACGTCCCTGATGGACTCCTTCTCGAGGAGGATGGCACATAGCCTGTCCACTCCGATTGCGATACCTCCGTGAGGAGGCGCACCGTACTCGAGCGCCTGTACGAAGAATCCGAACTGGGATTCGATCCTCTCGTCATCGAGACCCAGCTTGTGGAACACCGCTCTCTGGAGTTCGGGGTCGTGGATACGGAGCGATCCGGAACCGAGCTCGTATCCGTTCAGACAGAGGTCGAAACATGCCCCTCCGACGTAATCATCGTCGAGATCGTTCTCGGGGAGTACGAACGGGTGGTGGAACGCGTCGCACTTGCCGGTGACCGGGTCCACCTCGAACATGGGACACTGATCCATCCAGAAGAACTGGAACACTCCCTCGGGAACGAGATCCAGATCCTCCGCCAGCTTCTTCCTGAGTGCGCCTGCGCCCTCGTAGGTCGCCTTCCAGGGACCTGCGACGATGAACAGGAGGTCGCCTTCCTCGGCACCCATGACCTTCTTGATGTCGTCCAGGATCTCGGGTGTGAAGTACTTGACGATGTTGCTCTCGAGCTTTCCGTCGACACACCTCATCCAGGTGAGTCCTCCGAGACCGCACTTCTTCGCGTACTTGATGTAACGGTCGACATCGTTCCTTCCGATCTTCTCTCCGGCGATGTCCTTCTTGAGGTTCATACCCGCGACGATACCGCCCTCGGAGATGATGTTCTGGAAGATCTTGTAGGGTGCGTCCTTGACGACGTCGGTGAGCTTGGTGAATTCCAACCCGTACCTCATGTCGGGCTTGTCGGAACCGAACCTCTCCATAGCGTCGCGGTAGGCGATGTGAGGGAAGGGAGTCTGGAGCTCGACGCCGTAGAGTCCCTTCCAGGTGTATGCGAGCATACCTTCGATGAGGTCCTGGATGTCCTTCATGTCCACGAAGGACATCTCCATGTCCAACTGGGTGAACTCGGGCTGCCTGTCCTTTCTGGAGTCCTCGTCGCGGAAACAGCGTGCGACCTGGAAGTAACGGTCCATGCTGGCCACCATCAGCATCTGCTTGAAGAGCTGGGGGGACTGCGCGAGCGCATAGAAGGTCCCGGGGTGGACACGGGAGGGGACGATGTAGTCCCTCGCTCCTTCGGGAGTGGACCTTCCAAGGATGGGGGTCTCGATCTCGAGGAACCTCTGGCTCTCGAGGTACTGCCTCACGAGGTGCAGGAGCTTGGACCTGAACTCCATGGACTGGAGCATCTCGGTCCTCCTGAGATCGAGATACCTGTACTGCATCCTGATGTCCTCGTTGGGAAGGACGTTCTCCTTCTGGTCTCCGAGCTCGAACGGAGGGAGCGCGGACCTGTTGAGCAGCTTGGCGGTGCGTACGGCGACCTCTATGTCACCAGTGGGGTTACGCTGGTCCTCGGTACCCTCGACCCTCTTCCTCACGACACCGTTGACCATGATGACGGATTCCCTGGAGAATGTCCTGAGGACCTCCTCGATGGTATCGTTGCCGCCCTCGACGCATTCAGGGTCGAAGACGATCTGTGTGATGCCGTATCTGTCAGCAAGGTCGATGAAAGCGACTCCTCCGTGGTCTCTGGAGAATCTGACCCAGCCCTGGAGGCAAACCTCCTTTCCCAGGTCCTCGGACCTGAGGTCACCGCAGGTATGTGTTCTCAACATTTGCGTTCCTCTGTTTTGTTATTGCGGGGTGCTAACCTAACAACCCTATTAAACTTATTGCGCGCGAGGAACGCGTGCGCATAACATGAAGGTCACATGACGTCGGGAACGAAATCGAACGGATCCTTGACCATGTTGAGTACGACGGACGTGTTGGTCTTCTTCACACCGTCAAGTGCCAGTATGTTCTTTACAACGGCGGAGAACTCGTCCCTGTCCTTGCAGGCGATCCATGCGATGGAATCGCAATCACCGGTGACATCGAATATAGCCAGCACCTGGGGGAGGTCGCGTATGGCGTTCTGTGCCTCTAGGATGTTGTCCTCCATGTAGATCTGTACCAGACCCATGTATCCGAAACCGAGCCTCATGTAATCGATCTTGGCGCGGTATCCGTTGATGACGCCTTTGGACTCGAGGTTCCTCACCCTCTGGATCAATGTGGTGGGATGGACTCCGATCTGTTTCGCCTGTTGTCTGAACGACCCCTCGCTGGAAGTCGCAAGAAGATTGATGATCTTCCTGTCCAACTCATCGAATTCTTCGATCCCACTCATTGAAACACCTCGATTAGACAAATGTCTAATCGCGAACCCACTATATATTGGGTGGTACTTAGACTGAGCAGGCGGAGAGCTACATGACTGACGAGATCTTCAGGAACGACGGATATGTATTCGAATTCGAAGGAGAGGTAACATCCATCGACGGAGAATGGGTGGAACTCGGAGGCACCGCGTTCTACCCCGGAGGCGGGGGCCAGGTATGCGACACCGGTTCCATGGGAGGCATACCCGTCACCGAGGTGACCTACAGGGGAGAGAACATATTCCACAAGGTCCCCGGACACCAGTTCGAGGTCGGGGACAGGATGTGGTGCAGCGTGGACTGGAACAGGAGGTACGACCTCATGATGGGTCATACAGCCGAGCACATACTTTTCAACGCACTGCACCGCCAGGACCCTGAGATTAACATCGTCAAGATCTACATCGGTCCGGACAGCAAGTACGTGGTCGTGGACAGGGACATCGGTCTCGATGCTATAGGCGAGGCCGTGAAGTTCGCCAACACCGTCGTACGTGACAATCACCCGGTGATAAAGAGCGTCATGAGCAGGGACGATCCGGAGATATCCAGGATAAGGGTCAAACTCGAAAGGATCGAGGAGGATGAGATCACCGTCGTGGAGATCGGAGATGTGGATATCGCCGCATGCAGCGGCATACATGTCATGGAGACCAGCGAGATAGGTGCGATATTCGTCGACAGGAAGGTGTCCGCAGGAAAGGGGCAATACGCCATCCACTTCAGGATCGGAGAGGACGCCACGAATGCATCCATGGATCTTGCCAACTCCTGTCTCCGCATCATAGACGAATTGGGAAGCAAACCCGAGGATGTCATCAGGACAGTGTCCAACATGAGGTCCGAACTCGAACTGTGCAGGAGGCAGTTGAAGGATACCGTGACATCATACATCAGATGTCTGGCACCCAAGGATGTCAATGGCAGGAAAGTGTATTCTGCGGTACTGCACACGTCGGACAAGAACCCGGCCGTGGAATCCGCGGAGGCGCACCGCAAGGACGGGGATACCTCGGCATTCGTATGCGTGGGACAGAACCTCTCCGTCATACTCGCGTCCGGCGATGCCAATGTGGACTGCAAGACCGTCATATCCGATGTGCTGGCACAGTTCGGAGGAAGGGGTGGCGGAAAGAAGGACTTCGCACAGGGGGGCCTGGCGGCATCCGTGGATCCGCAGGCGGTACTGGATGCGCTCATGGACAGACTGTCCGCCTAATCCTTAAATCAAAGAGTGACAATCGAGGGACCACTATGGCAGGAATGAGAGGAGGAATCGACCCCCGTCAGATGAAGAAGGCAATGAAGAGTATGGGTATCACCAACGAGACCATACCCGGTGTGACGGAGGTCATCATAAGGACCAACGAGAAGGAGATCGTCATCACCAACGCCACGGTCAACGTCATGACCATGAAGGGACAGAAGTCCTATCAGGTGGATGGTATCGATTCCGAGAGACCTCTCGGTTCCGCTTCCGAGGCCGCGCCCGTGTTCCCCGCAGAGGACATCGAGCTGGTCATGTCGCAGACCAACTGCGACAAGGAGAAGGCCGTAGAAGCACTGGAGGCTTGCGGAGGACTCCCCGCAGAGGCCATCCTCAAGATCATGACGGAGTGATAACATGTGCCTTGCAATTCCAGGAAAGGTCATCGCCATCAACGGCGAGACCGGTGACATCGATTTCGGCGGAGTGGTCAAACAGACCAACGTCTCCATGGTAGACGCGAAGATCGGAGACTGGGTGGTCATCCACGCAGGATTCGCCATCGAGATCATGGATGACGAGGATGCGCAGGAGACCTTGAAGCTCTGGAACGATGTCCTCGATCACGACGAGACATTCTACGGATAACTATATATACAATGAATGTATCTCAAGTTTTGGTCTGACGGCCATAGCGGCGGGGAAACACCCGGTCCCATTCCGAACCCGGCAGTAAAGTCCGCCCGCGTACTCGTCTGTACTGTATTGCGCAAGCGTACGGGAACATGAGCACGCTGTCAGCCACTTTTACATTTCAACGTGCAGAGGACACTCTGCACGTCAACCCCACCCTTACTTCTTCGAACTCACCGGAACATCTCGCGCGCGTGCAGTATAATTATAACCATTACCGACATAATGCGGAACAATGATCCTCATCAAACTCGGCGGAAGCGTCATCACCGACAAAAAGGAATACCGTAAGTTCAACCGCGACATAGTTGCGAGACTGTGTTCCGAGATCAAGGACTCCGGCGAGGATGTCATCGTGGTGCACGGTGCGGGATCGTTCGGACACGTTATCGCCAAAAAGTTCGACCTGAACTCAGGATATCACGATGAGGAACAGATCGCCGCGGTGGCCCAGGTGTGCTATGACGTCAGGGAACTGAATTCCATGATCGTGGCGGAATTGAACGATGCGAGGATACCTTCCATATCCCTGCCTCCGGGTTCCTGCTTCATGATGGATGACAGGACACTCTCCATCGGCGATGCCGAGGTCATCAAAGCGATGAGGGACAAGGGTATCATGCCGGTCATGTTCGGAGATGTGGTACAGGACAGGAAACTGGGATTCGCCATATGCTCCGGCGATCAGATCATGGAAAGACTGTGCGAATTGTACGATCCTGAGAAGGTGATCTTCGTATCCGACATAGACGGATTGTACGACGACGATCCGAAGAAGTCCCCGGATGCGAAACTGTACACGGATGTGGACATGGACATCCTGGAATCCGTAAGATCGGAATCCTCCGTGGACGATGTCACCGGAGGGGTGTACGAGAAGATGATGAGTATGCTCAGGATGAGTTCCGGCGACAGGGAATGCGTACTGCTGAACGGTACCGTTCCGGGAAGACTAAGATCCGCGTTATGCGGAGAGGACATAATCTGCACAATAGCCAGAGGAGGGATCCAATGAAAGGGATCGAGGGCAGGAAAGCGGATCACATCAACATTTGTCTCAACGAGCGCATCGAACCCGGATACAACTACTGGAACGATGTGAAGTTCATACACGAGGCCCTGCCGGAGGTCGATCTGGACGATATCGACACATCCTGCACGGTATTGGGAAAGAGACTGTCGTTCCCGTTCATCGTCACCGCCATCACGGGCGGTTTCAAGGGCGCGGAGACCATCAACTCCAACATCGCGGAGGCATGTGCCGAGTTGGGGGTCGGCATGGGTACCGGAAGCGAGAGGGCGGGCATAGACGGCGTGGACGAGAGGAGCTACACCGTTGTCAGAGATCATGACGTCCCTCTCGTCATAGGCAACATAGGTGCCCCCCAGCTCATCCCGCAGAAGAGGAAGAGGGCGTACGGTCCGGATGATATGGAGAAGGCCATCGAATTGATCGATGCGGATTACGTGGCATTGCACCTGAACTTCCTGCAGGAAGTGGTACAGCCCGAAGGCGATACCAATTCGGAAGGATGTCTGGGCGCGATAAGGGAACTGGCCTCCAAATATCCCGTGATAGTCAAGGAGACCGGAGCAGGGATATCCGACGACACATTGAAGAGACTCGAAGGTACAGGGATCAAGGCCGTGGACCTTGCGGGAATGGGTGGAACGAGCTTCTCCGCCGTGGAGCTATACAGAGCAAGGAACGAGAACGATGCGATAAGGACGCGCATCGGGGAGACGTTCTTCGATTGGGGCATACCCACAACGGTGGCGTTGGAATCCGCGACCACCAAACTGCCGTTGATCGCATCCGGCGGCGTGAGAACGGGATTGGATGTCGCAAGGGCGATATCCATGGGTGCGGTATGCGCCGGTGCGGCCAACCTCGTACTGGAGGAGGCCATAGAATCGGCCGATGCGGTGAAACGGAAACTCACGATAATCATGGAGGAACTGAAGGCGGCCATGCTGCTCACCGGTTCCTCGAACATAAACGAACTTTCCAAGAAGAGATATATCCTGACAGGACAGACCGAACAATGGATCAGGGGAATGAAGAGATGGATGTGAAGACAAGACTCAAGGAGATGTCCGCCGAACTCGACGGACCGATCAAATCGTACATCGATGATGAAAGACCGTCCAACCTCATCGAAGCGTGCAGACAGTATCCGTACGCCGGAGGCAAGAGGATGAGACCCAGCATGGTCGTGGCCGCATGCAGGGCTGTCGGAGGGGATGCCTCCAAGGCGGTACCTCTCGCGGTCGCGATAGAGTACATCCACAACTTCACCCTTGTACACGACGACCTCATGGACGGGGACGAGAAGCGCCGCGGGATGACCACCTCGCACATCCTCTACGGTATGCCCACCGCGATCCTCGCTGGAGATGCGCTGTTCGCCAAGGCATTCGACATCATATCCGACCTGGACATCCCCTCGGATGCAATGAGGAAGGTCCTCAAGACCGTGAGTGTGGCCGTCTGGGACCTTGCAAGGGGACAGCAGATGGATGTCAACAACGAGAACTCCGGTACAGTATCCATGGAGGATTACATCGAGACCATCAGGCTCAAGACCAGCGTACTGTTCGCCGCAGGTGCTGCGGGAGGGGCCATCATCGGCGGTGCGGATGATTCCACGGTGAAGGCGGTGCACGAATACGCCATGAACCTGGGTGTGGCGTTCCAGATGTACGACGACATCCTCGGAATATACGGAGATCCGGAGAAGACCGGAAAGTCCGCAGGTAACGACATACGCAAGGGCAAGAACACGGTGATGGTCTGTCACGCACGCGACACCATCAAGGACGAGAACGTATTGAACGAGTTCATGTCTGTGTTCGGAAAGCTCGATGCCACGGATTCCGAGATAGAGAAAGCAAGGAGGATCCTGAAGGAATCCGGAAGCTACGACTATGCCATCGAGATGGCCGAGAAGTACACCAAAGATGCCATATCCAGATTGGACTGTCTGAAGGACAGCGACGACAAGGAGTTCATGAAGGCTCTCGCGGAGTACTCCATGAGCAGGGACGTCTGAGATCTCAGTCGCTCTCGATACCGGATTCGGATATCCGGTAATAAACAGACCTCCCCTCGGGGAGGCTTCTATGCTTTATTATCACCGCGGTACGCTTTCCGTTCAGTCTCTTATCCAAACGGATGATGGTCTTGGCGTTATGATGTAACGCATGACCGCCCAGGAACTCTATTGTACCAGATCCTATGTTGGTGTACACCTGGGACGTTATCATCACAGGGATGTCGCTCCTTCTCGCTACTGTGAGAAGCATCTCGCTCTCGCGGGTGAGTTCGTTCCTGGCGGAATTGTCATCATAGTTCAATCTGTAGAACATGGTGAGGGAATCCACCACTATCAACCCTATCTTGTCGTTCGCCTGGCACAGACGCACCACCTTGGATATGCGGTCCGCCTGTTCCTCGAAACTGTGGATCTGGAACACCAACAGGTTCTTCACGGATTCCTTGTCCGCGAACACCTGGTTGATCCTGTCGTAGGAGAGACCTTCGGTATCCAGATATGCGACCTTCTTCCCGGTCTTCGCCACGTTGTACGCGGTCTGAAGACAGATGTTGGTCTTGCCGGAACCGGCCTCTCCGTAGAACAACGTGACGCTTCCGCACTCGACACCGCCTCCGAGAAGGGCATCGAACGCCTTGCATCCGATAGGGACTCTCTCCACAGACTCCCGATGCAATAAAAATAGATAAGCAGTTTGGATGGCCAGACTCAATCCTTCTTGGGACCTTCCATCTTGCCGTCGACTTCCTTGACATCGTCGATGTCGTAGGACATGTCGGTCTGGTACTCCGCACCCTTCATGGCGTACATGGGTATCGCCAGTATGCCCGCGAGAAGGGCGATACCGATGGCGATCAACGCTATCGCGACCACGATGATCAGCAATGCGAGTACCAGGTTCTCGAACAGGTTCGGGATCAGGATTATCGCCGCGATGACGGCCACGATGGCCACACCGACCAGCAGGAATCCCAATGCGGAACCCTTCGTGCTCTCCTTCGCCTTCTTGTTCGGATCCATGTGTCTTCCTCCTTACTGCGATGTGCTCTGCGGCAGGTAGGGGATGAGTCCCTGTGCCAGATCCGCAAGCGTCATGGACTGTATGATGATCTTTCCGGGCCCGGTCAGGGTGGTGACGAACAATCCCTCTCCGCCGAACATGGCGGTCTTGAAACCTCCGGTAGCGGTGATGTCATACTTGACGGTCTCCTCCCATGCCACGGCATTGGATGTGGACACCTTGTACGTCTCTCCGGGTTTCAGATCGATGATGTTGAAGTCACCGCATGCGGCGATGAACGCGATACCGGAACCGGACAGCTTCTGGAGGATCAGACCCTCTCCGCCGAAGAATATGTTCCCGAGCTTCTTCTGGAACGCCATGTCCAGGTGTACGCTGGGTTCGGAGCAGAGATATCCGGAACTCTGTACCAACCAGTTACCCTTGCCGATATCCAGATCCACGATCTTACCGGGTGCGCTTCCGCCGAAACCGACGACTCCGGAACCTCCGTGGGGAGTGAAGTTCACCAGGAACATCGTACCTCCCGACAGGGACCTCTTGAGACTGGAGAGAAATCCGCCCTTCATCTTCGCCTCCATGGTCATGTTGCCGGACATGTACCTCATGGTTCCGCCGTTGGACTGGAATACCTCCCCCTCCTCCAGCTGGACGTTCACGAACTGCAGATTGTCTCCCGTTATAGTATATTTCATACCTATCGGATGATACTACGTTTTACTTGATAATAAAACCAACAGTCCTCGATCGCAGGATATGGGAGTTCCTATATACGGATGATAGGATTGGGATTGCGATGGACACGGACATGGATATGGGTGCGGAGGCGGTCGTGACCGTAGGCAGTTACCTGGGTCGTGAGGCTGTCATAAAGACGAGACCCAGAAAGGGATACCGTCATCCCGATCTCGATACGTCTCTAAGAACGCACCGTACCAAGAACGAGGCACGTACCATGAGGGATGCCAGGAACGCCGGTGTCAGGACGCCCGTGATCTACGATGTGGATTATCACGAAGGCAGGATCGTCATGGAACGGATATCCGGCAGGAAGGTCAGGGACATCATAGAGGACGATCCGGGTTCTGCACGTGATGTGTGCATGAAGATCGGAGAGGCCGTGGCCAAGCTCCATGATTCCCGCATATGTCACGGCGATCTCACCACATCCAACATGATCCTTACGGATTCCGGGGAATTGTGTCTGTTCGACTTCTCCCTCGGAGGGGTCAAATGCGGAATAGAGGAGATGGGAGTGGACATCCATCTTCTCGAGAGGGCTTTCTCGTCCGCACATTCCGGATCCTTCGAACTGTTCGATGTGATCATGGAATCGTATCGTTCCAACAAGAGGAATTCGGAAGAGGTTCTGAAACGTGTCGAGATCATCAAAGGGAGGGCCAGATACACATGAGGCTGAAAGTCATCACATCCAATCCGGGAAAGGTCGAGGAATACCAGAGGATGTTCGGAGATCTTGGCATAGAGATGGAACATGCCAGGATACCGTACGACGAGATACAGACGTCCGAATTGGAGGAGGTGGTGAGGAAGGGCATGGATGCTCTCAGATCGCAAGGTCTGAAGGACTTCATCATAGACGATTCCGGGATGTTCGTGGATGCCTTGAAAGGATTCCCCGGGGTTTATTCCGCTTACGTTCAGAAGACCGTTGGTAACGACGGCATCCTGACACTCATGGAAGGCGTGGAGGATCGCGGTGCCGTGTTCAAGTGCTGTATAGGGTGCGATATAGATGGGGAGACGATCATCGTCACGGGAGAATGTCCCGGAGTCATCCTCAAGGAGGGTCGCGGAGAGAAGGGATTCGGATACGATCCCATATTCTCCCATGACGGGAAGAGATCCTTCGCGGAGATAGGGTTGGAAGAGAAGAATTCCGTATCCCACAGAGGCGATGCGGTGAAGCTTCTGAGGGAGAGACTGAAGGCTCTTGCGGACCTATAGATTAAATATGTTCTCCACATAGCCGTACTCACTGGGTCTATGGGCTAACTTGGTTATACTTGCGGCTTTGGGAGCCGTTGATTCCGGTTCAAATCCGGATAGACCCACATATTTGATGTCTGGCCATTGTCGGATTAAATTTCATGGCCTATCTGTTAATCGCGTTGTGTGGGATAAAATGGGACAGTAGTCCGGGACATACCGAGAACGCGGAAGAGGGTCGAAAGGATCGTGACAGATAAATTGGTGGCCTCCGACCGAACATAGGTATCGTCCTGAGCCCCTATGCATGGGCAATGATGGCAGAATATAACGTATCACAGCGAATGCTTTATCAAACAGCAACAAAATCCATCTTTGACCTTAACACAGGTCGCTTATTCTAATGGGATAAAAAGAAGAGAACAGCCTCCGGAGGTTGTCGTCAAAAAGACTGGCTGACCTTTATTCCCGGATTTGGCTGCAATCCCGGGTGCAGTACCCGTCAGATCTCCGGGGGTCGATCGGCGATTGG
>JAEDGA010000022.1 GCA_016297775.1 Candidatus Methanomethylophilaceae archaeon | reverse complement strand
CGGAGGTTGCGACTCCACCGGCGTTGGCCGCCTTGGCGGGACCGAAGAGGACTCCTGCGTTCTGGAATGCCGCGATCGCTCCGGGTGTGGAGGGCATGTTGGCTCCCTCTGCGACGGCGATGACACCGTTCTTGATGAGTGCCTTCGCGGACTCCTCGCTGATCTCGTTCTGGGTGGCGCAGGGGAGTGCGATGTCGCAGGGGACGGTCCAGATTCCCTTGCTGCCGTCCTTGTCCTCGAAGTACTTCGCATCCTTCACGTAGTTGACGTATGTGCTGATCCTGTCCCTCTTCTGCTCCTTGATGATCTGGAGGGTCTTGTAGTCGATACCGTTCTCGTCGACGATGTATCCGTTGGAATCGGAGACGGCGATGACCTTCGCACCCAGCTGGGTTGCCTTCTGGGTGGCGTAGATCGCGACGTTTCCGGATCCGGAGACGACGACCTTCTTGCCCTTGAAGCTGAGACCGTTGTGGTTGAGCATCTCCTCGGTGAAGTAGCAGAGACCGTATCCGGTGGCCTCGGTCCTTGCGAGGGATCCGCCGGATCCGATCGCCTTACCGGTGAGGACTCCGGTGAACTCGTTCCTAAGCCTCTTGTACTGGCCGTACATGTAACCGATCTCTCTTCCGCCGACTCCGATGTCTCCTGCGGGAACGTCGGTGTCGGGGCCGATGTGCTTCTCGAGCTCGGTCATGAAGGACTGGCAGAAGCGCATGATCTCGTTGTCGGACTTACCCTTGGGGTCGAAATCGGATCCACCCTTTCCTCCTCCGATGGGGAGGGTGGTGAGGCTGTTCTTGAAGATCTGCTCGAATCCGAGGAACTTCAGGATGGATAGGTTGACACTGGGGTGCAGTCTGAGACCGCCCTTGTAGGGACCGATGGCGGAGTTGAACTGGACGCGGTAACCGCGGTTGACCTGGACCTTGCCCTCGTCGTCGACCCAGGAGACGCGGAACATGATGATCCTCTCGGGTTCGACGATCCTCTCCATGATAGCTGCCTTCTGGAGCTCGGGGCGTGCCTCCACGACGGGCTCGAGGGACTCGAGGACCTCTTCGACTGCCTGAAGGAACTCGGGCTGGTCGGCGTTACGCTTTTTCAGACCTGCAAATACATCCTGAAGATACTGGTTCTTGATTGCCATTTGTTCACCTTGCGGCGGATCCTGTGGATGGATCCTTTTCCGTGAATGATGGCAGGTCGTGATTAGATATAAGACATTCTGTCACAATAATTGAAAATTTTATACAAATGTCTAATACGACTGAATAAAACTGTGCATGACACTCTGATTGTAGGTTGTACGATTAGACAAACGATATATCGCCACGGATGTCCGCATGGGCCATATCATGCGTATATCGTCCGATATCACGGGATCCGACGTCACGACAAGGTCATACTATTCCAACCAATCATAGTATCTAAAATGCAGACATTTCACAAAAATTACATGTACATTTTGCAGGTAATAAACTGTTTTATCTATGTAATCAATTGGTCATCTCCGGAAAGGATTACGGTGTCAACGGCAACGTTACCACCATCCCGTTATATTTCATATGGATGATGGACAGTCTCAACTCTGACCACTGATCCACGGTACATGAACGGACAATACCCAGCATCGATATCCCGACGGTCTCTCGATATCCGTAAATACGTACGATGAATCGTCCCCTCATGACCGTCCTCATGGCGTACGATGGGAAACCCCACACACAGAAGGCCTTGGATTATGCACTGAGATATGCGAAAGCCTTCGGAGAGACCCTCTATATCATGTCCGTATATCCGTCGAAGGAATGGATCGCCGAACTGGACAACATAAAATCCAAGATGGATGAGTTCGTCAAAGATGCAGAAAGATCCGGCGTCAAAGCGATAGCAGTCACGGAATCCGGACACCCTTCCGAGACCATCCTCGATGCCGCAAAGAGGTTCGAGTGCGACACACTCATCGTTGGAAGGTCGGACAAGAAGACCGGATTGGACAGGGTCGTGTTGGGAAGCGTATCCAACTACGTCGTCAACAACGCACAATGTACCGTCATCGTAGTCGAATGATTTTTTCTATATCGTCGTCCATAACGGTCCATGGACCGCTTGGACAGGAACCGTATCAAGACATTCGACCCCTTCAATCCCGCACACGTATCCGAGTTCAGGAAACTCATGGACAAGGAAGACACTCCCGAGATGCATGAGAAGTTCGGGATGTTCCTGGCCAGCAGCGAGATAGAATCCTATGCCGAGGAAGCGATAGGCCATCTGGAGATCGCCGTTGATGCAGGTCTCGCGGATGCTGCGGGACAACTCGGATACATGTATTTCAACGGCATCGGTGTGGAGAAGGATACCGAGAAAGGTATGGATCTGTATCTGGACGGTGCATACCGCGGATCCTACGAATCCATGTTCCTGTTGGGCAACGAGTACATGAGAGGCACCAACGTGAAAGCGGATTACGGGAAGGCGTTCGATTATCTGTCCGAGTCCGCCGAAGGAGGGAACGACAGGGCGATGAACACCCTCGGTGTGATGTACCTCTGCGGATACCACGTCGGTAAAGATGTCAAAATGGCCAAGAGACTGTTCCTCAAATCCAAGGCAAGGGGCAACATGAATGCCGCCATGAACCTCATCCTCATCGATGAGAACGGGCCAGACTTCGATTACAAGGCCATGGTGGAGAGCGAGGGCGGTACCGCAGATTACAACTGGGAAGGGGACGAGTGAAACACTAAATCCGTTTCGATATGGTGACTGTAAAATTTGAAGTTCGACTTCAAATTTTACGAATCATATCATCGGCAAGCATTCTGGCACATCATACATCAATCATCATATCGATGACAATGGCAAAGCATATACCCCATCCCTCAGGGGATATGCTTTCTCCGTAAGACATATCAGACATGAAGGTCCGATACGGTAATCAGACCTGTCCAATCTGGAGAATGCCTTCACATCCGTAGAATCATAACCTATGCCGGCTTTACATTCTACCAGAGTCAACATACCGTTCCTGAGCATCACCAGATCGATTTCGTTCATCTCGGAATCACGATAATAGAAGAATCCCGATTCCTCGGTATTGTTGTCATAGGTCTTCATTATCTCGTTCACAATGAAGGTCTCCACCATCGGCCCGTTGAGATAACCCGCACGAAGCGTCTCCGGATCGAAGATCTTAGCAAGGTAACATGCAAGTCCCGTATCACAGAAATAGAGTTTCGGACGTTTTATTATCCTTTTGATGTTGGATCTCTCCGAATATGGTTGCAACAAGTGCACGATTCCACCTGCCACCAACACCCCCACCCAGGATTGTATCGTATGTACGCTTACTGACAGATTCTTGGCCACCCTGTCATACACCAATTCCTGCCCGGTGATCGATGCGATATATTCCATAAATTGTCTGAATTTCAATTTATCCTTGAGATTGATTATCTGTGAGACATCACGCTCGATATACGTATCCACATAATCGGAATAGTATTTCGAAGGCTTGATGTCCGACTGATCATAAAGTTCAGGATATGAACCACGGACTATCGTATCATACACCCACTCCAGTGATAGTGTGTGTTCCATCGACCTGCGTATGTTTGATTCGAAATCGACCATGAATGGCGTTTCCTTACGTCCAAGTATCTCGCTCAAACTGAGGGGGGACATACGGACCATACTTACCCTGCCTGCCATTGACTGCGTTATACCCTCCATCAGATTGTATACCTGGCTACCGATGAGAATGTACATCCCCTTGTTGGAACCGGTTCTGAATTTCATCTCATCGACGATACCTTCGATGTGTTCGAAAAGAACCGGTGCATACTGCACCTCATCGATTATAAGAGGAGCAGGATGCAATTTCAGGAACAGTTCCGGATCCTTCATGGCCATCATCCTGTCGCTCCCTGTTGCGAGAGAGACATAATCGAATCCGCGTTCGGCGGCGATCATCTTGCATAAAGTGGTCTTACCTACCTGACGTGCGCCTGTAATGAGGGTCACGGGTTTCTGTCTGATACTTTCTTCAATCGAATCCAGGATGGTCCGTGGAATCATGATAGTATATGGGCTCCCAACACATATGTAAATTTTGAAGTTCGACTTCAAATTTTACGAATCATAGGATTGGCAGATATACTGGCACATATACCGAACCATATTTGGGAACACGACCATTGATGATACAGAACGATCCCCAAACTGACCTCTTCGGTCGGAAGGATCATCTGCGCGCGATACCGAACGCGGTGAGTATGGAGCGTATCAGTCTGTCCGGTGACGGAGGACATCCTGTCACATACATGTCCGCCTTGAGCACGGAATCCGTTCCGCCCCTGACATCCCCGTCGGCGAAAGGACCGCCAGATATCGCACATGTGCCCATGGCTATGACGGCCTTCGGAAAAGGTGCCGCATCATACGTCCTCACCGCAGCCTCTGCCATGTTCTCCGTCATCGGACCGGTGACCAGAAGCACATCCGCGTGTCTCGGGGACGCGACGATCTTCAGACCGAACCTGCCCATGTCGTAATACGGGTTGGAACAACAGTTGATCTCGCTCTCACAGGCGTTGCACGATCCGGTGTCGATCTCCCTGATACCTACGCTCTTCCCGAGTGCCTTGGTGAACTCCTTCGGCAACCTTCCGTCCGCAGGAGCAGGTACCTCCGATTCGGAGAATATGAGACCCTCCCTGGTGAGGGAATAATCCGGTGCCACCGCACCCTCCATACGGTCGCAGGCATCCATACAGTCCATACAGAAGGTGCACCTTCCAAGATCGATCCTCCACTCGTCGTCGATGGTTATCGCGGAGGTCATGCACATCTCCTCGCATCTCCTGCAGTGCGTACAATCCTTGGGGAACGGCATGATGAGTTTGGATTCGAACAGTTCGTCCTTGGACATCGCATCCTTCTTGGATATCACATTGATAAGACAGCCTTTGAACATCTTTCGCACCTCACAGATCGTTGCCGCTGTATGACAGGGAGAAGCTCTTGTTGATCAGCGGGAAATCCGGCACCACGTTACCTGGAACGGCATAGCTCATCATCGGCCAATCCACCAGGGACGGGTCGCGTATACTGTATCTCCACACCTTGCCGTCGATGATCTCCGCACAATGTACCAGCTCACCCCTTGGTGCCTCCACGATACCCACACGGAAACCTTCCGGGATACCGGCATCCGCTCTTATCGGACCGTCGTCCATGAGGGCCACCGACTGGAATATCAGATCGATCGATTCGTAGATCTCCCTGAACCTGACCTTCGTCCTGGCCAGAACATCCCCGCCGGTCTCGGACGGGACCAGAAGACCAAGATGTCTGTATCCGTCGTACGGCATCTCCTTCCTCACATCCAAGGACATACCGCTGGCCCTACCTATGGGGCCCACGGTCCTGTAGGTCTTAGCGATATCGGGCTGCAGGATACCGGTGGTCTCCATACGGTCCATCAGTGTGGATGACGTCATCATCGTATCTTCGAGATCGAGAACGTCCAGTTTCAATGCGATCAGCGATCTCTCGATGTATCTTGACATCTCGGAGGAGATGTCCTTCCTGACGCCTCCGGGTACGACCACGTTATGCATGTACCTGCTTCCGAACACCTTCAACGCCATACGGAGGACGTCCTCGTGCAGTTTGGATGCCCTTGCGGAAGGTACGGAGAATGCCGTATCCGTACAGATACCTCCGACCGCGGATATGTTGGATGATAGTCTCTCCAACTCCGCCGCTATGACACGTATGTATCCGGCCCTTTCCGGGACTGAACCCTCGTCCTCCATTACATGGCTGTATGCCAGGGAATTGGCCACGGTGGTGTCTCCGGAGATCCTCTCGGCGATGTGGATCTTTCCGGGAACGATGGGACCTTCCATCAACCTCTCGACACCCCTGTGCGTATAACCCAGATGAACGTTGAGTTTGATGACGGATTCACCGGCAACGCTGAATCTGAAATGACCGGGCTCGATTACACCGGCGTGTACGGGACCCACCGGGATCTCGAATATGCCGTCTCCGCGTATCCCGTTGTGGGGAAGCGGTACCCTCGACTCTTCGACGGATGGATCCCTGTCCTTGCGGAGGGGAGGGTTCCCGGTACGCCAGTACGTCACCGGGGTATCGTTCCTGATGCCGATGGGTTCGTAACCGTTGTACTCGCGGATGAGGCGCTCGTATATCTCGGCGGTTGGATTGTCACCGGAGATGGAATCGAATTCAACCTCCTTCGCCGGTGCGGTCAATCTGATGACGGAGTCCATCCTTCTCATCAGGACGTTGACCTGTGCGGGTCCGTCCAAGGGCTCGCTCATGTACATGTTCACTATCCCGTATCCCTCGGCGACGTATCCCTGTACGGCATACGAAAGCTCCGGACGTGCGACGGATTCCTGTTCCAATATCATAACATGCCTCCTATCTGGGATGCGAGATCGTTCATGAATGCGGACATCTGTTCGGGCATGAAGAGACCCAGTATCAACGTGGTCACGAACATCATCATGAAAGGCAGCGCCCTTATCCTTCCCTTCGGATCGGACACATCCCTATCCGTGTGTCCGGACAACATCGGGAACACATGCATCACGAAACCCGCGAACACGATTGCCAGCAAGGATACGGAGATCGCCGCAACGGCGTATGCTCCTGCGGACACGGATGCCATGATGATGCAGAACTCTCCGACGAACACGGAGAACGGCGGCACTCCGACTATTATCAGCGCGCCGGCACCCATCATGAATGCGGTGAAGGGCATCTTCTCCCTCACACCGGTGATCGACTGCATGTTCCTCGTATCGTACTGCTGGACGATGTTACCTGCGGAGAAGAACAGCAGAGGCTTGGTAACTGAATGTGCCATCATCTGGAACATCGCACCGAATATAGCAAGTTCGGTACCGATTCCCAATCCGATAGCGATGAGACCCATGTTCTCTATACTGGAATATGCCAGCATCCTCTTGATGTCCCTGGACACGACGATGAAACATGCGGCGACGAACAATGACAGGATACCGAATATCAGCAATACGTTCTTGGCGAATCCGGGAAGTACCGCCTCGGAGATCATGTAGAACCTTATGACGGCATAGAACGCACAGTTGAGCAGGACCGCGGATAGCATACCACTGACCGGCGTGGGTGCCTGACTGTGTGCGTCCGGAAGCCAGGTGTGCATGGGTGCGAATCCAACCTTGGTACCGAACCCTATGATCACCAGTACGGTGGCCATCTTCATCAGTGAGGGATCCAATCCTGCGGCGTATGCGTATAGTATCGGCCAATCCAGTGCGGTATCCTCGTCCCCGATGACGCCTATGGTGGCCGCATACGTCAGCATGATACCGATGAGTGCGATGGTTATACCGACGGAACAGAGCATCATGTACTTCCATGCGGCCTCGGTGGAATGGTCGTTCCTGTAGAAACCGACCAGGAACGTGGATACGAGGGTGGTGGCACCGACACATACCCAGATGACGGCCAGGGACTTGACCATGAAGGTCATGTACATGACCATGATGAACGTGTTGATCACGATGTAGTACTTCCTGAGCTCATCGAACCTTATCGCACCCTCGTCCGCCTCGTACCACATGTATCCCCTGGAATAGAGGATGGCCATCAATGCAACGAAGGATATCAACGACATGAAGAACAGCGATACACGATCGATATAGATCGGACCCATATCGATGATGAAATCGGTCGTGGACCTCATATCGTTCAATATCAGCAATACGGATACTATGGCGACACATGCCGCGATTATCGATACTGCGGACATGACGCGTCTGTCCTTGAAGAAGAAACATACCGCGATCGTTATCAGATATGCTCCGAAGAGTAGGAAACCGGCCTCCATCATTCCTTCAACCTCCTGAGGTTGGTGACATCCATGGAGTGGAACGACCTGTTGATACGGAAGATGAACACACCGATGATGATCAATGCCACCAGGACATCGAAGAATGCCGCCACTTCGACTATGAGGGGCATACCGTGGGAGACGGCCAACGCACCCAGGAACAATCCGTTCTCCATCATCAGCAGTCCGATGACCTCGCTGATGGCCTTGCGCCTGGATACCATGGTCAACAATCCGATGAGTACCACGGACATTGAGAACGCTATGCAGTTCCTCTCCATGGTCTCCAAGGTCGCCAGCAAGGGCTCCGTGATGAAGTATGACAGTATGATCAAGGCTCCGGACAATATGAGGGACCCGGGCACACCTACGGCGAGTTTCGCCTCGTTGTTGACCTCGACCCTCTCCAACACGTAGTACAGGATGCGGGGGATGAGTATGGTCTTGATACCGATGGTCAGGACGCACATGATGTAGATGTGCGGGTTGTCGGATGAGTATGCCACGATTGCAGCCATGAGTCCCAGTGCCAGGGACTGGTAGGAGAACAGTCTGATGAGCGGTGCCATCCTGAGGGTGGTCATGGACAGGACGGACAGGAGCAGCATGGATACCGCGCATATGTCGATCAGATTGGTTGCGATTGTCATATCCATTTTCTTCGCCTCACAGGATGTATATCGAGATCATCGCAAGCAGCGACAATGTGAAAGAGATGGTCAGAAGGTTGGGCGTCTTGAACAATCTCAGTTTCGCCACGGTGCATTCCACAATGGCGATGACGGCCGCGATGATGAGGAGCTTGGCCACGATCGCAACGGTGGCCACCACCAATGCCGGAAGGGTGAACTCGGTGGCGATGCCCCACGGGAGGAACAGCGTACCGACCATCACCATGAACAGGGTGAGCCTTATCTGGGATGCCAGTTCCATCATCCCCAGTTTCCTTCCCGAATATTCCAGGACCATGGCCTCATGGACCATGGTGAGCTCCAGATGCGTGGCGGGGTTGTCGAATGGTACCCTAGCGTTCTCCGCCAGGAGGGTGATCATGAATGAGGTGGTCGCCAGTATCAACGTGGGACCTACGGCCGCCAATCCCATCTCGCACAGGACATCGGGGATGTTGCTGATACCGGTGCTTCCTCCGGTCAGAGCGACCATGGACATTATCGAGAGCAGGAGTGCGGGCTCGATCAGAACGGACATCATCATCTCCCTGCTGCTTCCCATGCCTCCGAACACGGAACCTCCCTCGAGACCTCCCAACACCATGGCGAATCTGAACAGGGTGAACAGGTAGACCATGGTGATCAGATCGATGTAGGGGGATGCCACCTCCACATATACGAAAGGCACCATCAATGCAAGGATGAGCATGGATGACAGGCACAGGTACGGGACGGCGCTGAACAGCCATGTGTGACTCTTCCCTGCCACGCGCCCCTTGCGCATGAGTTTCCTGAGATCGCGGTAAGGCTGTATGATGCTCGGTCCGACCTTACCCTGCATGAGGGCCTTCATCTTGCGTATGATACCCGCCATCAAGGGAGATATGGCCACCATGACGAGAGCCTGGAGTATCGTGACGATCGCTACTTCCACATTCATAGTATCCTCACCGCCAGAAGTGCGATCACGAGGACCGCGAGGATGTATCCGAGATAGGACTGGATGTTACCGGTCTGCATACGACCGACCGTCTCGGATATGCGTATCACCGCATTTCCGATGGGACGGTAGATGTTCTTGACGAAAGGCTCGACGAACACCACATGATAGATCGTCCTGTTGCCGTGCTCGTCCGTGTCCATGCGGGTCATGTCACCGTAGAACGGATGGAACACGCGCACCAACGGCTGGGTGAATCCCGAGGATGAATACTGCATATCCTCGTCCAGTTCCAATCCGCAACCCCATGTGTCCCTGTCATAGGATTCGGGACGTCTCAGTCTTCCGATCAGGTATATGATCAGTATGGTACCGAAGAGCATGAGACCCAGCGACAACGGGGTGAAGCTTCCGGACAGGGCGTCCTTGAAGGATGCCGCACCCGGACCCATGTATGCCATGACCCCGGGTCCGATGACCTCGGTGACGTTCAGTGCCAACAGTCCCAGCAATACGCACATGGTGGCCAGCACGGCCATGGAGAGCATGGGGATGCGGGATACCGGTTCTGGGGATGCGGCACCCGGGGAACGAGGACGTCCGAGGAAACTGAATCCGTAAAGTCTGATGTAGGACGTGGCGGCCATCATACCGCAGACACCCAGTACGGCGACGGTCAGAGGCATGATCAGCTTCAGGAGGGTCTCGGATGCATCCCCTCCGATCATCGACTGCAGCATGAGCCATTCGCTGATGAAACCGTTCATCGGAGGTACGGCCGCCATGGATGCCACGCCGATGATGGATATGAACGAGAACAGGGGCATGACCTTACCGAGTCCGCCGTATCTGCCGATGTCCTTCTCCCCGGTACAATCGTTGACGGTGTGGACCACCATCAACATGAGGGACTTGAACACGGAATGGTTGATGGTGTGGAACAACGCCGCGACAAGGACCAGGTTGGTCAGTGCGGGCGATGCGGAACTGAAGATGAGCGCCATGGACATACAGAGTGTGACCAATGCCATGTTCTCCATACTGGAATATGCGAGGATCCTTCTTGGCTTGGTCTGGATCATGGACTCCATCGCCCCCCAGAGAGCGGATACGGCGGACAGGAGGAGAAGGACCAGTGCCACACCGTTGAGGTCGGAACCGGTTCCGATATATCCGAACACGCTCTTGAAGAGGAGCAGAACCGCGACGTTGGAACAGACGGTGGAAAGGATCATGGTGGTGTGGGTCGGGGACTCTCCGTACATATCGGGCATCCATGCATGGAACGGAACGGTACCCAGCTTCGATCCGAATCCGATGAAGAGCATGAGGACCATGATGGATGATACGGTCTGACCCATGACCGCGGAGAGATCGGACCATTCCGACAGGATGAAGGATCCCGCGGATACGGCCATGTAAGCATATGCACAGAGGAGGACGAGACCTCCGATATGGGTGACGACGAAGAACCTCCAACGGGGGCCCTCGTCATCGAACCTGGGCGCCATAAGATATGTGAGAAGCGAGACGGCCTCCCAACCCATGACGATCACCGCGACGGTGTCCGCACACATGCAGAACACGCATGCGAGGAACAGTGCGTTCATGGCACCCATGTATCTCACGCTGGTGTTGTGGGAGGAACCGGTCATGTGCAATACGATCATGAGATACACCAACGAGGAGATGCTCATCATCAGTGCGGACAGGTCGTCCATCAGTATGCCGTAAGGTCCTATGGCGGAATCGATGGGCAGCATGCAGGAGACGTTCCCGCATATGCAGTGGACGGGATAGGCGAACATGCATGCGGCAGAGGATGTCGCGCACAGCACCATGGACAGCTTCGACAGGGTAGCATTGTCCTTGGACAGACCCAATATAGCTCCCGCCGCCGCGGGCAGGAACACCATAACTAGGAATACTGCGGCTATTGACGATTCGGAACTGCACACAATCGATATTGCGCCCATTATAAGACCAACTAGGCCACGTATGACGGTTCCCTTTTAAACCTTACCATCGTACAACATACGCGTGCGCGCACATACGTTACAAATGGAGGCTGGATCGAACATAGCCAGCCTGTATCATGTCCCGAATGATGACATGACATGTGTCATGCATGATATCGACGCATCATGTCATCGACGATCGTCGATATATCCCTGGGGGATACGACATCCCGAACGATCATTCGTCGTTGAAACCGTTCATACCGTCCAATGCCATCGTCGTATCCAACAGTACGGAGGACAGGTCTATGAGCAATCCGCAGTACTTGCGGTTGTACTCCGCACCCAATACGGCCGGACCGTCCTTGATCATGTTCTCGAGATCGCTGATGATCAGATAGTTCTGGTTGTTCATGCAAATGACGGAGCCCTTGTTGTGGGGCCTCACCAGCATGTACTTCTTGTTGTAGCTGATGTGAACGAAATAACGGTCCTCCGTGAAAGAGGGGCTGTATATCCTGTATCCGGGAAGGAGCTTCACCTCGTATCCGGAGGGTCCCGATTCGCCAACGGGTTCGTTCATACCCATGCTGGGAAGTCCCGGTGCGGGGGCGTTGTAGATGTACGGTATGATGGGAGCCTCCGCAGGAACGGGTTCTATATGGGGAGCCTCCACCGTGACGGGAACGTGTTCCGATTCACGCACCTCCGGGATCGTGTCCTCCTCCGATGTGAGGATGATGTGGCCCTCGGATGCGTTACAATCGGATAACGAACGAAGCATGGAGTTCTCATTGTTGAGACGGTCCATCTCGATCTTCAGAGCATCCATCTCATTTCTGATGGATTTGTTCATGTCCTCGGCGACCTTCGTTATCGCCTCCTCCATGGCCAATTCCTTCATGCGCTGATCCATCAGCTGTTTATTCGAATTGTACAGAGCTTCGACAAGGATACGTATGCTCTCCGTGTCCAGTTCCGAATAGATCGCGGCCGTGACCTTCTTGAAAGGATATGCCAGATAACAGGTATCCTTCTCTTTGACGACACAGAACCAGATATCGCCGGGTTCGACCATGCCGGCATAGTCCCATTCCGGAAGAACGACCTTCTTTCCGATGTGTGCGATCGGCAATCCGTTGTTCCCGACTATGAAATTCAATATCCTTATCGATGCGATGGAATCCTCGTATTCTAACTCCATCCTGTCGATATCCCCAGCGATGATACCTTTCTTCTGGAGTTCCAACAGGTCTATCTTCACTCTTTCACCCCAGAATTGGAACTGCTGGACATCAGAAGGAACGGCATGTCGTCCAGAAGATAGTACACATCGGCGATGTTAATCGCCTCCTCGCTGCATGTATGTTTCAACGCGGCCATCTCCACACGTTTTCCGGCGGACTGCACCTTCTTCATGGCGGGAACGAAATCCCTGTCCCCGCTGACGACTATGGCCACATCGTAATGATCGAGGAGCGCATGTTCCACCATCTCGCAGGCGAGGGACACGTCGGTCTCCTTCTGTACCACCTTCCCGCCCAATCTGTTCATGGAATTGGTTACGACGAGACGGAATCCCTGTTTTCTGAGACTGTTGTGGAGTTTGACGTTGTCATCGTCCTTGCCGGGATACGGCCAGGTGGCATCGAACACATATGCACCCACCAACTCCCTATTGGATACCAACACGTCCGTGAGACGGTAGAGATCGAGTCCGAGATTCGGAGACACCGCACTCATGCATTCCGAAAGGTTGCGGTAATCGATGAAGACCATCACCCTATGGTTCGGGTTCTCCTTGTACAGACTCATGTCTTACCGAACCGCCTGTAAGGATATAGGAGTTTTTGCACTCGGTATTAAATCCGAACACGTCCTCCGCTCATATGACCATGGGTGGCAAAAAGAGCGATAAGAAAAAAGATGGTAAGAAGAGTCCCGATGGATTTTGCATCGTAGAGAGTCGGATCCAACCCACATATGCCAACTTCATGTTCAACGCTCGCTTGCAGGATGATGTAGAACTTATGACGGAATCGTCACGCCCGTCATCCGATTCTTCGAATGAGAAGGATGACGGGAACGGATCGAAGGATGATACCGCCGTGGATGTGAATGCGGATGCTCCCGAAGATGGGACATCCGTCGGGAATAAGAATGAGACGATACCCTCCAACGGTAAGGAACTCAAAAGGGCACGGGTGGAGATCGATTCACTGAATTCCAGGATCGACGATTTGATGAATGAGATGGATTCGCTCAGAAAGGAGATCGATGACAGGAAGAAAGAGACATCCGATACCAAAGAAAAACTCAAAAGGATCACGGACGAGAGGGACGATCTGCTTCTGCAGCTGAAGAACGCCATACCCGAATCCAAGGTAGAGGAACTCAC
This sequence comes from Candidatus Methanomethylophilaceae archaeon, assembly GCA_016297775.1. Lineage (GTDB taxonomy): Archaea > Thermoplasmatota > Thermoplasmata > Methanomassiliicoccales > Methanomethylophilaceae > SIG5. The sequence goes on along the minus strand of JAEDGA010000022.1, from coordinate 3,088 downwards.
CAATAAGATAATCGATCTGGAACGCGAGAACAAGGGACTGAACAACAGGATCAGGGAACTCGAGAGACCCGAGGATAAGATAGAAAAATCCGTCGAGGTCATCGTTCCCGACATCCAATACGATATCCCCAAGGAGACCGTCGAACGCGCGGACGGATGCGTATTCTCATCGAAATCGTTCTCCGACGGCAATTATCTCGTCAAACTGGCCAGGAACGGGAAATGGGTCTCCTTCCGCAAGGACGTCACCGGTGCGGCCGTATGCATCGACGGCAGGATAAGGATCCCGGCACTGCCGAGATACATTCCATTCTCCGGACCGGCGTCATATGACATAAGGTACGTCGAGGACACGATGTTCATCGACCTGTGAGGATCGGAACCTCAAAGGATGTCCGTGTCCCGGACACACCAGATATCCTGGGAAATTGTGCTCTATGTACAGGCGACAGTCCCTGGCCTTGGATGAATCGGTGTTGACGCTCTGCATCAGATACGGTGCGAGAGAGTTGAACTCCCTCTGTTCCCTGGTGGATCCCTTGATGTCGATGTAATCGTCACCGGTGAACACCAATCCCAACGATTCGCACACCAGTATGGTATCGCCTTCCACATGCCCGCCGTTGCCCTCGTAGGCTACGAACTCCTTCCCGAACATGGAGAACGAACCGATCCTTCCGTATACGTCGCCGTCCACCCTCCTTCCTATGACCTCCATCCTGTCGGGACCCAGCGGTACATATCCGACGATGATAGCGCTTATCCTGTAGTAGGGCGCGTGCACGGGATTGCTCTCCCTGTATCTCGGTCTGCCGGAGACCTCCGATACGAAATCGTCGTAGGTGCCGCCGCTCACCATGATCCTGTCCGATATCCTGACAAGACCCACATGGTCCAGATCCGAATGCGTCAGGAAGGATACCTTCTCCATGGAGTCGAATCCGGGGATCTCCCTGCGGAGGATATCGGTCGTCAGTCCCGTATAGCAGGGGAAACCACCGTCCACGAGAAGTACCGAATGTCCGTCCTCCAACGCGTATACCGTGCTTCCGCACGGAGGTTCTATGATGTGCATCCTAAGATCGCCGACCGTATCCGAAGATATACGGGGCGAATATGCCTCGCCTCCGTGAGATATGACGAACTCGGCGAACCTGCGAACGTAATCGAATGTTATGAACGGGATCTCCCCGCGATCGTCCAGCATCTGCATGATCGCATTGGAACAGATGGTCATCTCCCTGGACATGGATTCGTCCAACGAGAGGAGGTCCCTCATGGAGGATGAGAACTTCATGTAGAACACGGTGTTGTCCAGTACCTTGTCGGTCATTTCATAATCAAGGATGTTGACCTCATACAGCTCCGAGATGCGATCCAACACCCCCTTGGTCATGGAAGGATCGTCTATGTGGAGTGCCATCTTGAAATGCTGCACCGGAGTACCGTTATCCTGGGCGTTGAGATAGGATATGTTCACGTCGAATCCGCTCAGTATCTCCAGAACCGGTACTATCGCATTGGGGACGTCCGGAACCGTGATACTGATCAGTATGGCATTGGAATCGCCGTCCTCCAGATATCCTATATCCCCTAGACCTTCGGATATCCTGTCGAACACGGAAGGATCGTCGGCAGATACCTCGAGGAACATGGTCCTGCTGTCCACGGATCTGTTGTAACTCGTACGTACGATGTTACCGCCGTTGGACCCAATGATCCTCGCAGCCTTCAGAAATGAACCCGCCCTGTCCTCCACACGTGCAACGAAAGTCCTTCTCATCTCGTCCCGAGGTAGAGGGTCATACGATAATACCGTTATCGTCCGCACATCGTGACAGATACCTTCGTTTGGATACAGATATGGGGGCGTGAATGATCCTTGGAGGATCCGGTTTTGATGGAAATTCAGGATCGTATTTTCTGGATCGGATATGATGAAATATTGCTGATACGTCTTCCAACCATACTGAGGAGAGAGGTATAGGATCCGCCGGTGGAGTGGAAGGAACGTGACCGTCCATCTATCGAAGGAAGACGCCGGTGGAGTGGACATCCATAATCGGAGAGATCGTCGGATCCGATCACGATAACTTCCTGGAGATCGACCTCTACGAGAAAAGATGTGTTCATTAGGTATCCGAATCCGATCCCGATGTGAATGCGATCTCATAGCCGGACTCTGCATGATACTGAAAAAACCGGCAATCCGGCCTCATTGAAGAAAGTAAGGGATCGTTTCGATGTCGATCGCAGGATGCTCATCGAGGACGGCGACATATCGATGGGGGATGATGTATCAAACACCACCATCTGTTCTGTGTCGCATTCCTGGACGAACTTGTGGATCCGGAGTATGGGAAGATGATCGAAAGGGACGGGGTCCGAATCGACATTGATGATGATCAATTGAAGAGGTCGTTCTCATCAGATGACCGCGCATGAATGCCGAACCCTTCATGTCGCCATATGTCACGATTTGGAAAAACTTAACTAACAACGGACAAAGATTATGACAATGGTGATATGATGAGGGGTTTCTTCAACAGATCTGGCAGATACAGAGGCAGAAAGGAGAACGACGGCACCTTCTATGACGGTGATGGCAACTATGCCGGAAGGGTGGATAGTGACGGATGCTACTTCGACGGTTCCGGAAGATACGCAGGCAGGAGGGAGAAGGATGATACGTTCTACGACGCCGACGGCAACTATGCCGGCAGGAAGGACGGTGACGGAAACTTCTTCGACGGTTCCGGGAGATACAGAGGAAAGAAGAAGGACGATTCCTACTATGACGGGGACGGGAACTATGCGGGAAGCAGCGAGGACATGTGGCCCTAGGATGAATGACGATACGGTACGGTTATGGGATCCCGAAGAGGGAAGGATATGAAGGAATTCTACGACGGATACGGTGCATACAAGGGAAGGATGGACGACAACGGTGAATTCTACAACGAACACGGACAATTCTCCGGAAGGATGAACTTCGACGGAAGATTCTACGACGGATACGGCGCGTACATGGGAAAGATTGAGAAACGTTGATCCCTCCATCAATGATTATATCGTAGCGGATATATCG
>JAEDGA010000021.1 GCA_016297775.1 Candidatus Methanomethylophilaceae archaeon | reverse complement strand
TTCCTGATGTCCTCCACCTCATAGAGAAGAGAGGCACGGAGCGTCTCGGCGAAGAGTTTCTCATCCCCTTCGAGAGATGCGATGGATGCCTCAAGCTCGGCGATCTTGGCGAGTTTGCGGTCGCGTGTCCTCAGGACCATACCCTCGATCTCCTCGGTGCTGTATTGGCTGAGGTCGATCTCCTCTTCCATGTTCTGGATCTCCTGGTCGTTCATGATGCTCCATCACTCGGCATGTATATAATCACGAGCCGGGAATTTGCAGCATCACCACGGTTTCCTGATTGCCATTTATATATAAGTGCCAGGATTTTATTCTCACCGGATTGTCTGCAAAGAAGGGATGACGCATGAGGCTGATACACGTTTCCGATCTGCATATTGGTAAGAAGATGAGCGAAACATCCTTGGTGGAGGATCAGAGGTACATTCTTAAGGAGATCGTGCGCATAGTACGCGAGGAGGCTGCCGATTGTATCCTGATTTCGGGAGACGTATTCGACAGCTCCCAGCCCAGTGCGGAATCCACCGATATACTGGACGATTTCCTTACCGATCTGTTCGATATCGGTGTGAAGACCTTCATGATCTACGGGAATCACGATTCTCCCGAAAGGATCGCTTACGGCAGGTCCATCTTCAAAAGGAACAACGTCCACGTATCCGGTTCGTTCGAGGGGAAGGTGGAATCCGTCACGGTGACCGATGGGAACGGAATCAGTGTGGACATCTGCATGCTGCCCTTCGTGAAACCCGGGATCGTAAGGAAATACTTCCCGGATTCGGATATCGACGATTACACATCCGCCGTGCGTACGGTGGTGGATACCATACCGGTCACCGATTCCAAGTACCGTGTACTGATGGCACATCAGTTCGTATCCTCCAAGGGCGGATCGCCGGAGAGAAGCGAATCCGAGGATATCTCCGTGGGAGGGTTGGACAATGTCGACGTATCGGTGTTCGACGGTTTCGACTATGTGGCGCTGGGTCATCTTCACAAACCTCAGAGTGTGGGCCGTCCCACCGTACGTTATTGCGGAACCCCGTTGAAGTATTCCAAAACCGAATGCAATGGCCCCAAGAGCGTTACGGTGGTGGAACTGAACGATGATGTGGTCGTGCGTACGGTGCCTCTGGTACCTTTGAGGGATGTGAGAGTGGTCAGGGGAAGGTTGGAGGACATCATCGATGCAGGAAAGGGCGATCCGTCACCCAACGATCTGATATATGCGGAGATCACGGAAATGGAGAAGGATGCGATGTCCAGATTGAGGCAGGTGTATCCATGCACTCTCAACATCTGTCTGATAAAGGATTCCGATACCGGAGGTGTACAAACGTCCTTGCCCGAAGTCGAAAGGTTGGATCCTGTGGAATTGTTCGGGAGGATGTTCCTGGAGATGAGGTCCATGGAACTCACAAAGGAGCAGCAGGATATCGTCCGTACACTCATGGAAGAATCGAAGGTGATGGAATGAGGCCGATCCTTCTTGAGATGACTGCATTCGGTCCATATTCAGGTACCGAGACCATAGATTTCGATAGTTTCGGGAAAGGAGGTCTATTCCTCATAACCGGTGACACCGGATCCGGAAAGACCACGATATTCAATGCGATAACCTACGCACTGTATGGTAAGATCAGCGGCGAACGCGAAGGTCACATGATGAGGAGCGATTTCGCCAGTCCGGATGTCACCACATCAGTGAGATTGGTGTTCGAGAATGCCGGATGCAGATATACGGTCACCAGGAGACCGAAACAGGAGATCGCCAAGAAGAGAGGGGGCGGTACGAAGCCCGTAAACGAATCGGTCGTGTTGGAATACGATGACAAGTACATTGACAAGAAGGCTGAAGTGAATTCCAAGATCATCGATATACTGGGTATCAAATTCGAACAGTGGGAACAGATCGTGATGATCGCACAGGGTCAGTTCGGAAAGATACTCACAGCCGATTCCAAGGAGAGGAAGGATATCCTCAGGACCTTGTTCAGGACCGGACATCTGGTGGATTTCCAGAATCTGGTGGCGAAGAGATACAAGGATCTGGACGATGAGATCTCATCTTATTACAGTAAGGCCCTCACATTGACCGACAGTGCCGTTCTGATCGAAGGTTCCGACGTGTATGAAAAATTCAAAGATATGCGCGGAAAAAAGGAATATATCAAAGAGATGGTGGAACTGTTGGAATCGGCGATAGACGATGACAGGGTATCTCTTGAAAAGCTGACATCTGATCTCGGCGAATCTGACAGGAAGAGGAAGGACATAAGTGCCAGGATGGGTATCAACGACGGATTGATCAAGGCGATAGACCAGTTGAATCAGGCCAATAACGATCTTGAGAGTCTATCGGAGAAAAAGGATCAGATAGATGGCGAACGCGAGACCATCGCGTTGTTGGAGAAGGTCATCTCCGCCAAGACCGATTACCGTAACGTATGCGATTGTGAGAGCCGCATATCCGATATGAGAAACAGGGAGGGGGGATTGAAGGGCGATATCGATGCCAAGATGGAGGAATCCGAACGCCTGGATTCCGAATTGGCGGAAGCGAATGCGAACACCCCTGTCATAGAGGGGAAACGTATGGAACTTCAGAATCTCACTGACAAGATGGATGTCTTCGACGAGATCGATGTGCTGAACGATAAGCGCCATCGTGCGGAGGAGAATCTGAAGTCGTTGCTGGATTCCAAGAAAAAAACGGAGGATGAATTGGCTTCCGTGCTGGATACCAAAAAACGGTATAGATCGTATATAGGCGAGAACGAGGCCGCCGTCGCCTCATTATCCGGATTGGAATCGGACCTAAAGGGTATCTCCAAGGTAATGAAGGACATCGGCAGACTGGGTTCACAGATCGCCGGTCTTTCCTCTCTTATAAGTGCCAGATCCTCAAAGAATGATGAATATGATGGTGCGGTCAGGATGTACGAGGAGGCATTGGATGCATACAACGATGCGCACAAGCGTCACAACATGTCCCTTCTCGGTGCCATGGTGGACGATCTGCAGGACGGATGCCCCTGTCCTCTCTGCGGTTCGATCGAACATCCGCATCCTGCCGCGAAGGAGTCCGGTGCCCCTACGAAGAAAGAGGTCGATTCCCTCAAGAAAAAATCGGATACGGCATTCGAGAAAGCCAATGCGATAAAATCGGAATTGGATGGACTTATCGGTAGCATCGATGCCAATTCCAGGTCCGTCTATGAAAGTGTCAGGGAACTGACAGGCGATGCACCGGATTCCGTGGAAGGGGCACAACGCATCCTGGATACATTCAGGGACGGTAAATTGGTTGAGATGGATGAACTCAAGGCCGAGATAGAACGTCTGCATGTGATCGATTCCGAGATAAAGAGGATGACCGCGGAACTGAACGAATCCTTGGACAAGAAGGAGACCGATCTGTCGGATAGGATAAAGGACCTCACCGGCCGGTACACGGAAGCCAATGGCGATCTGTCCGCATTGAAGGCCAGGATCGATGAGAAATCCGCCGGTGTCTCCAATCTGTCCAGAGAGGGTGTGGGTGAACGCATATCCGTTCTCAAAACCGAGATATCCGCCATGGAAAACAGAATATCCGTTGCGAAGAAGAGGTTCGATGATTGCAACGAGAGGTTGAATAAGCTGAAGGGGGAACACGACAACATCCTCAAAAGTCTCGATGATGAGGTCCGTCGCAAGGACGAGTACGATACCGTCCTGGGTTCCAGGCTCTTCGAGTTGGATATGGACATCGATAGATTCAGGATCGAGCTCGGAAGGGAAGGGGAGCTTGATGAATTGAGATCGGAAGTGGCTGAATATGACAAAGCGTTGGAAAAAGCCAATACGATCATAAGATCCAACGAGGTCGTCATCAACAACAGGGAGCCCGAGGATGCCGATGTGTTGAAACAGGAGGCGGATAAGGCCGATTCCGACCATAATGAGATCCTCAAGGAACACAGTGCCGTATCCGCACGTATTCAGCGTAATTCGGACATCGTCTCATCCGTAGAAGGGGTGATGGAGGATGTCGTCGAACTGGACCGTATGTACAAGGAATTCAGGCCCATATACGAGGTAGCGGTAGGGAGCTACGGCAACAGGATAGATTTCGAGACCTATGTCCAGGCGATGTACTTCAAGAACGTCCTGGGATTCGCCAACAGGAGACTTCGCATGATGACCTCCGACAGATTCGAACTGGTACTGTCGTCCAAGATGAGGGATGGCAGGACCTCCTACGGATTGGACCTGGATGTCATGGACGCGTTCACCGGACGTATGCGTCCCGCGAACACACTGTCCGGAGGTGAGACGTTCAAGGCCTCACTGTCCCTCGCACTGGGTCTTTCCGATGCGGTTCAGGCTGCGAGCGGAGGCATAAAGATCGACACCCTGTTCGTGGACGAAGGGTTCGGTACCCTGGATGCGGAATCCATGAGGTCGGCCATGCAGGTGCTCGATCAGTTGAGTACGGACGGAAACCGTCTGGTCGGAATAATATCCCACGTCCCAGCATTGAAGGATAACATAGACCGCAGGATTATGGTCACCAACGCCAGGATGGGTGGCAGAGGGAGCAGTCTCCGTATCGAACTGTGATCACCAGTCATCCTCTATGCGGTCCACGCATGGTACCGCATAGGGCCTGGTATCGATAATGTCCCTGACCTTGGATGCCCTGGCATCCCGGTCGGTGATGGGTCCGGATCCGTAGAAGAATATGCCGTTACCGTCCTCGTACGATCCCCATTCCCCGGCTCTGGGGTTCGAGGATACGTGGGAACGGATGTCATCGCTCTCGTAGACACCCAACACACGTATCCCTCCGGATGATTCGGTACATACGAGATATATCCCCGGGGATCCGGGTAACGCATCCGCACCGCACGGTCCTGTGAAGTCCACACCTCTCATGTTCACAATATCTCCTCCCATCTCTCGGAATGTTCCTCGCGGAACCTGTACTCAGTCATGGAATGGAATCTCTCGCCTTTGGAGAATACGCATCTGTCGTAACTCTTGGAATCTATCGCACCCGGTACATACTGTGTCTCGAGGCACACTGCGGAACGGTTGCCGTTAACCCTTCCTTCGCGTCCCACCTCGTTCAGACCGTTGGCCGTATAGAGTACCATGGCAGGCATGTCCGTGAACACGTCCATGCATATCCCGGAGATGTCGGATGCCAGTGTGGCCACATTCCTGAATCCATTTCCGTTCAGGAGATATGTATTGTCATAACCTCCGTCCTTGGATGACGGATCTCCGAATCCATCCCCTATCCTGCGAACGGTACGGAAGTCGAACATCGTGTTCGAGACATCCAAGGTCTCGTCCGTGGATACGCCGTCCTCGCGATCCTTTGTGATGCGATCGGAATCCACCTTGAGCAGATGATCCGCCACGGAATCGCTGTATGGTCCGTCGAGATTGAAGTAGGAGTGGTTGGTCATGTTGAATATGGTATCCTTGTCCGACACTGCGTCATATTCTATGCGAACGGCGTTGTCATCGGTCACGGAGTATGTGACGGTGACCGTAGCATTGCCGGGGAATCCCTGGTCCCCGTCCGGACTCTCCAAACGGAATACGACACCATCCTCGTCAGCAGATACGGTTTCCCACATCCTGCGGCCGTAACGGTCCTTTCCGCTGTGCAGGTTGTTCCCGTCCTTACCTTTCTCAAGTTCATACCCGATACCGTTCAGGGTGAAGTATGCGCCCGCTATCCTTCCCGCATGTCTTCCCATGATCGCACCGTAACTCGTACGGTTGGCAAGATAGTCATCGCATGTGTCATATCCGAGGATGACATCGCTCATGGAACCGTCGATGTCGGGAACGCAGACCCTAACCATGTGGGCCCCGTAATCGGTCACGTCCAACTGTACCCTTCCGTTCCACATGCTGTACAGATGCACATCCCTGCCGTCGGAGGTCCTACCGTATGGTCTGCTGAAGATTTCCATCCTATCATCCCCTGATGTTCGTCAAATGCCATATCTCTTATGTAAGCAAGACCATTACGTCATCATGAGAAGAACCGTCACAAGGGCATCCTATCTTGCGGCATTGAACGAATGCAAGGGTACCAACGACACAGTGAAGGTGATCTGCGGTATGCGCAGGTCCGGTAAGACCTCCATCCTGGAGGAGTACATCAAGCAGTTGAAGTCCTCCGGCGTATCGGATTCCGATATAATCTATCTCGATTTCGAGAAGCGCAGCGGACAGGATCTCAACGATGCGGACAAGCTCGAAGCATATCTTGCCGGAAAGGCGGGGGACGGTGCCCAGTCCTATGTCTTCCTGAACAACGTCTGCCGTGTGAAGGATTGGAGATCCGTGCTGTTGAAACTGATCACCCTCGGCACATGCGACGTATACGTCACTGAAACGTTCTCCGCGCCCATCCATGATGCGTTGGAGAACATCGCCGTAAAGGACATCGAGGTCACGTCCATGTCCTTCGCCGAGTTCATGACCGCCTACCCCATGGAGGATGTGAACACGAGGTTCAGGGAGTACGCCGTGTACGGAGGGCTTCCCGGAGTGGATCCCTCCGAAGGGGAGAGGGTCTGCGATAGCGATCTCGAGGGCATCTTCAACACCATCGTACTCAACGATCTCATACTCAGGACAAAGGAGGATCCCGAGATCCTGTTCGCCGTCACCAACCATCTGTTCAGGAACGTCGGCAAGGAGATGACCTATGCGGAGATTGCCAAGGCATGCCATATCAACGCATCCTCTGCGGAGAGGTATGTGGATGCTCTGGAGAGTGCATACCTGGTGAAGCGCGTGGACAGGTACGACGTGAACATGGGTATGCTGAAGGAGCACCCGTTCCGTCTCTATGCCACGGACAACGGTATCAGGAACTTCGCGCTGAAGTACGACATGGAGATAGACTTCACGGTCGCCATGGAGAACATAGTGTACTTGGAGCTCCTCAGACGCGGATACACCGTACGTGCGGGCAGTGTCCACGAGGCGGGCGTATCGTTCACGGTCATGAAGGACGGTGTCACCGGATTCTTCCATGTGTTCCCGTCCGTGGAGACCACCGATTCCATCCTGAAGGATGAGGGTGTAGTCGGTGCTTCCACGATACTTACCATGGATTCCGGTCTGCCGGAGACCATGGGCAAGGCACGTCTGGTCAATCTCTGCGATTGGCTTCTCAATTGATCGCGGAGCGGTCGGGACGGTCCTCGCAGATATGCACATAGGTGCCGTCCCTGCCCTCCACTATCTCGGATGATACGTTGTACACGTCCGAGATGTTCTTTTCGGTGATGACATCCTCCGGTCTGCCGCAGGCATGCACATGTCCGTCCTTCAGCATGACCACCTTGTCGGAGAACCTCATGGCAAGATTGAGATCGTGCAGGGCGATAAGTGCACCCGCTCCCCTGTCGGTCATGAACGTCTTCACCGCTCTGAGCGTATCCAACTGGTTCCTGAGGTCCAATGCGGATGTGGGTTCGTCCAGGATGTAGTAGTCGGGACACTGTGCCAGCGCACGCGCTATTATCACCTTCTGCAATTGTCCTCCGGACAGGTCGTTGGTGTATTTCCTCATGAGATCGTTCAATCCCATGGCATCTATCGCGGCCGATGCCATGGCGAAGTCGTTCTTGGAGTATGACCATGACATGTACGGTGCCCTTCCCACCAGCACGGCGTTGAAGACCTGCATGTAATCGGAGGTGATGTATCTCTGTGGCACATATCCGATCATCCTGGAGAACTTCTTCGGGTCCGCCATCGTGATATCCTCGCCGTCCACGGTTATGGTGCCTCCGCGAGGTTTCATCACCCTGCATACAGTCTTTATCAGCGTGGATTTACCGGAACCGTTGGGTCCCAGGACCGAGACGAACTCGCCTCTTTCTATCTCTACATCGATGGAATCGAGGATGGTGGCATCCCAGTATCCTTGGGTGAGGGAACGTATGCTCAGCGTCACATGTTCACCTCCTTGTTCCTGCGTGATATGAGCCAGATGAAGAATATTCCTCCTATGATGTACATGATGATGCCCACAGGCAGCTCCTCTGGGGATATGACGATCCTTGCCACGGTATCCGATACGATGAGTATCAGCGCACCCAAAAGGGACGCGGCCGGGAACAGGAACCTGCTGTCGTTGCCGATGAACATCCTGCAGATGTGCGGGGCCATGAGGCCGATGAATCCGATAACTCCGGTGAATGCCAGACATGCGGATGTCATCAGCGTGGACACGACCAATCCGGTGGTCCTCAGACGGGATACGTTGACACCGAGACTCTCGGCCACCTCATCTCCTGCGGACAGGATGTTTACCCTCACGGACATGGATTCCAACAGGATGAAGCAGATCAGGACCATCGGTATCAGGATCGCGTCCACGCTCCATGACGCGTTCCACATCCCTCCCATGAGCCAGAGCGTTATCTCGCGTAACGCATCATCCGTGGACATGTACTTGGCGAGGGACACGCCAGCCTGGAACAGGTAGCTGATGATCACCCCGGCGAGGATGATCGTGGAACGGGAGATGTCCCTCCTTCTCGACAGCATGATCACGATGAATATGCTCAGCATCCCCGACAGGAATGCGAACAGCACGATGATCAGGTTCTCGTTCAGGAATTCCATACCAAGGATGTCCACGCTGCCCGTCATGAGGGTACCGAACAGTGCAGGTCCGAATACGATGGCCATGGCGGCACCGAACGATGCAGCGGATGACACACCGAGCGTGAACGGGCTCACCAGCGGATTGCGGAGGATGTTCTGCATGACCGCACCGGATATGCCGAGACTGATCCCGCACAATATGCACAGCAGGGAACGGGACATCCTTCCGTTGATCACTATGTTCTGATACCAGGGTTTCTCCGGACCGCCCACCAGATCCGGGACCACGGAATGCCCTATGCTTCTCAGGACATCCTCGATCCCGATGGTCACCGGACCGACGCACAGCGATATCAGGAACGCCGTCAGCGTGCATACTCCGATCGCGGCTATGAATACCGTGCCTTTCCTGGAGGATTCGCCGTATGCGCACTCCACATCGCTGATATCGTTCATATCCTGCACCGTTTCAGGCGATCGCGGCATACTCTTTCATGAGCACATCGTACGTCTCGGAGAATCCGAACGAGGAGTTGTAATCCTCTATCAGCTGCTGAGGCGTCATGTCGATCTCCGCACCGAATATGTTGGCGATGCATACGAGGCCCACGTAATCCTTGGCTCCGGCCAGCACGTCCGTCTCTATGACGAATATCCTGCCCTCCTTCACCGGTCTGTCGAGATCGAGACCATCCATATACTTCACGAGCTTGTTGTAGGCCTCGTCCATGCTCTTTCCTTCGATCGAACGTATGAACACATAGTCGATGCCGTTCTCGCTGTCATAATCCAGGATAGATTCCTTACTCGGTTTGCATGTGACGGAGGTTCCGATGTTCCCGCCCATTATCGTCGTGAGGGCATCCTTGCCGTGGATGGATGATACGGCGGTGTTGAGTTCGGAACTCGTGTTGTAGAACGAGTTCCTGGTGGCGAACATGAACAGGTATCCCGGTTCTCCGGTCAGGGAGGAGGCGGCATCCGCGATCTTGGATATGATCCCGTTGCGCTTCGCTTTGTATGCATCGAATTTGTCATCCGCATCGGAGGAGTCCACGATCTTCAGTAGTTCCGTCACGTCATCGAGCATGTTGGATCCGTAGCAGTCGAGACGGAGGACCTTGATACCATAGTTCTTCATCAATGCGCTCTCGGTCTCGGCGGACATGGACCTGGAGGACGACTGGCAGATCAGCAGTTGTACCCCGGCATCGGCCGCCAGCTCCCCGTTGGGGGTCTTGTAGCTTCCGAGATCCACGCATTCGCCGTATATTTCCGGGAATATGTCGATGGTGCTGTCATCCGTGGCCACGACCAAATCCGATGCGCCCACTATCTCAAGGAACTCCGCCGCATGGGTGTTGACCGTTGCGATCCTCTTTATTGGGAGTTCGACGGTGACGTCGTTTCCCAGGGTATCCTTCACGGTTATCGTCCTTCCGGTGTCCTCTCCGTTGCCGTTCTGATTGTTTATGATCACCGCGGCACCTCCCGCCACCAACAATGCGGCGAGACAGATTGCCACAATCATTCCTGTCTTCATTATTCTCTCTCCATTATCTCTAAAAAGCAGCTTTATCGTTCATTTATACAGGTCTCGATCACGTCGGATAACCAATCGTCGTCCGACAGTGCATGTTGATGCGTATACGACCCTATGGAGTTCCCGGAAACCAGCCCGTCCATGTCGGAGGTCACGCCGGAACCCCTCTCCATATCGAAACCGAGATGATATTCTCTGCGAAGTACGATCTCGGAATAGTGGAAGGAGTGTCCGCGTACCTTCCTTTTGAACAACGGGTTGTTGCCGTTAGGTATCGCGATGTTGTATGTCGGGCCGTGCCTTCCCGACATCACGGCATCCCCGTCGAATATGCCTGACATCTCGTGACGGGTACCGTCGGCGGAGACTATCGACGAGCACATGGTCATCAACCCTCCGCATTCGCCTATGACTGCACGCCCTTCTTCCGATGCGTTCCTGAGTCCCTCGAGGAAATCCCTGTTCTCCGAGATCCTCTCGCAATGCAGTTCGGGATACCCTCCGCCGATGTAATACAGGTCGGCATCAGGAAGTGGATCGCCCTCGATGGGGCTGAAGTATCTCACATCCATCCCTGCAGCCTCCATGCATTCGATGTTGTCGCGGTAATAGAAGCAGTAAGCGTCATCCATGGGTATCGCGGCTTTAAGTCCGCAGTCGTGTTCCGTATATGGCGATGAATCAGGAAGTTCCGAACCGGGTTCCTCGCAGATGTCCAGAAGCCTGTCCGTATCTATGCCGTCCAGAAGATCTTCCAGCCCTTCTATCACGGATCTGGAGCGTTCGTTGACCGTGTGCAGTCCGAGATGCCTCTCTCTTGTGGGTGGGGAATCCTGTTTCCTCACCATACCGACGATCTCCACGTCGCAGTACCTGTCTATCGCATCGCGGAGCTTCCTCTCGTGCTGCGTACCGGACACGTTGTTCAGTATCACGCCGTTTATGCGCAGGTCCTTGTCGAAGGCGGAGAATCCGTTGATTATGGCCGCGGCCGATCTTGTCAGGGAACGTGCATCTATCACAAGAAGCACGGGCAGTCCGAGGATCTTGGCGATCTCCGCGGTGGATCCTCTCTCGTCGGTACCGCTCTGTCCTTCGAACAGACCGCGAACACCTTCGATTATGCAGATATCGGCATCCTTGGACGAATGGCCGACTATGTTCCTCACCGTGTCCGCGGATGTCATGAACGTATCGAGGTTCCTGCTCCTGCGTCCGGTCGCCACCGTGTGGTACATGGGGTCTATGAAGTCAGGCCCCACCTTGTACGGTTGGACCTTCATGCTCTTGGACAGCGAGGACATCAACCCCGTGGATATGGAGGTCTTGCCGCTTCCGCTTCCGATGCCCGAGATCACAACCCCTTTCATCTTCATTCACCGACGATCTCTCTGAGGGTGTCCCCGGTCTCCATTGGGACGATGGTCCTGGTTCCCATCACCATGGAATGCGACGATATCTCTCCCACGGCGAGACGGCATCCCATGGACAGATAGTTGGACAGCTGTCTCGGCTGATCCGTGATGAGTATGTCGTCCTCCGAGAATCCGGGATACATGTGCGGCATCCCTACGAGTATCAGAAGGTCTGGGGCGAATCCGTCTATCGCTTCCTTCATCCTCTCTCCGACGATCGCATACTCGTCGAGACCGCCGATCACCGCATCGATGCTTACCCCCTTGGATTCCAGCTCCCCGGTTATGTCGCGTGCGTAACGTCTTATCCTGGGCAGTCCAAGTTCGGTATCCAGGTTCCCCGCGAGGAACAGTTCCCCTCCGAGCTTCCTCCTGGCGGTGTCCAATGCAAGGAACATATCGGCGAAACGGTACGCAAGCTCCTTCTTCGCCAACATGGCACATGCCACACGCTTCCCGGAACGGAACGCATCGGCGATCGTGTTGGCGACGTTCATCTTGGTGGGGCCGCGTACGGGTGTGAGATATTGCTTGGATGTGAGTCCGGTGGACCTCTCCGCCGCGGTGGCGGATCTGAGCAGTCTTATCTGTCTCTCCTTCTCGCCGTCATCGATCATCCCTGCTCTGCACGCACCCTCTATGGCCTTTATGGCACCGTCGGTGTTGTTGGTCATGCATCCGTGGCAATCCACGGGGAACACGTTGCATCCGATCCCCGCACGTGTTATGGCGGCCCTCAGATCCTCTCCGATGATCATGCTGGCGCATGTACCGATGACCGCCACATTCTTCGGATCGAATCTCTCCTTTACGAGTTTCAAGGTCTCCACCAGAGAATCCGAGCCTCCGAATATCAGGTCGTCATCCTTCATACCGCTGGTGACCACCCTGACCCCCGCCTCCTCGATCATCCTGGATGCCATGAAGCTGCATCCCGCGGGTCCGTGGACCACGATGACATCCACGTCAAGGTCCCTGAGGGTGTACATTGCGGCCACTATGGGATTCGGACGGGGATGGATGACCTTCACTGGAAACCCTCCTTGACGAACCTTATGACCGTACCCTTGCCTTCGGGGATGGGTACGTAGTTGTTCACACCGTCGGTGAACACATACTCGACATCATAGGAATCCAGGACCTGTCCGATCAGATGTCCCCTCATCTTGTCGCAGACCTTCTTGCTGACGGGATCGACAATGACGAATGCATTGTCGAGAGCGTGCATCTCCTTCAGACATTCCATCGTACGGTTCACGGAGATGTGCGATATGCCAGGATTACGTTCGGTGACGTACCATACGTCATCCTTCCTGGAGATCTCTCCCCTTCCGGGCACTCCTTTGAAGGATGACAGTGCTTTGGATATGGATGACGGATGTACATGAAGGTGCGAACACACGGTCATCGCCATATCCATCGCCTGTATGTACTGCAATGCGAGGTACGAACCGTTCAATTCGGTCTCGTATTCGTTACCGTCGTATGTGTATCCGATCCTGAGCGGTTCGCCCAGCCTCGGTTCGTCCATCACTCTTATGTGATCGCTGTGGAGTTCGAGACGGTCTGTGTATGCGGACCATACGTCCTTCTCCGATCCCAGGACGATGTTGATCCCGCTCTCGTTGAATATGTCGGCCTTGGCGGATGACGCCTTGCGGGAATCCTTGGCTATACCGTAATCCTCTGCGAGGTTGGTTATCACGGAGATGTTGGCCTTGGAACTGCCTCCGAGCGATACCTCGGATACCACAACATCGTAATCGGTATCGGGCAGTACCAGGATGGATGTGGGGGCTATGCTGCGGAGTTCCTCGATGTAGTGGGTCCCGCCCTCATAGGGGCCGTCCCCCCTGGAGGTGTGCAGATACACTTTCCTTCCGCATGCGTCGAGGATGTGTGCGATCATGTAGCAGGTGGAGGTCTTACCTTTCACACCGGTCACCTCTATCCTGAAGGGACCGTCACCCACGAGGCGTCCGACCGCCGCGCTGAAGGTCATCCTCTCCCTGAAGGTCGAGCCCTCCAGGAACGTATCGGGACAGTGCGCGGGCGAGATGACGAGATCGTACGAATCCTTCGGAACGGGACCGCTCACGCGTGCCCCGAGTCCGGTCAATTCATCTTTTAGTTGCTGTTTCGCGATACCGTACACATCGGCACAGGTCACATCGTACCCCATGGGAAGGAGTCTTCTCGCGATGATGTCCCCGCCGTGGACCATGTCCATGATCAGTATCTTCTCTGGTGCATCCTTATCCTGATTAGTGAAATCGCCGTACATAGAAATCAACCTCGGATGGCTCTCATCCCGCCCTCCGTATCCTTCGAGAGGGACAGGATGATCTTGGCGAGGGCACGATAGGATGCGGCCTGTGCGGATCCCGGTTCGCCCTCGATGACGGTCATGTTCCTGGCTTCGCAGTCCTGAACGGTCTGGGAACGCGATATGCGTGCTATGACGGTCGTACCGATCTCCCTGCAGGCCGTGTCCACGAGCGTGTCCTCGGAATCGATCCCTCTGGAGTTCTGGATGAGTCCGCAGAGTCTCGCATATCCGCTGGATGAGAAGTTCGATACCGCGGATGCTATGTTGGATGCCGCGTAGAGGGACATCATCTCCCCGGACGATACCACGAAGACATCCGAGGCGTAACCGTTCCTTATGGGCATGGCGAAACCTCCGCACACCACATCTCCGAGGACATCGTAGATGATGACGTCCGGACGGTACGCATCCGTAGCACCCAGTCTCTCCAACGTCTCGAATGCTGCAATTATCCCTCTTCCGGCACATCCGGTACCGGGACTGGGGCCTCCACACTCCACGCAGAGCACGCCGCCGTATCCCTCGTGGACGATGTCATCCAACGTGACATCCGAACCGCCCCTCATGGTCTCTAGGACGGTGGGGATCCTCTTTCCGTTGAGCAGCATCCTGGTGGAATCCGATTTCGGATCGCACCCGATCTGCATGACCTTCAATCCTTCCTCCGCGAGTGCGGCACTGATGTTGGCGGAGGTGGTGGACTTGCCGATCCCACCCTTGCCATAGATCGCGATTCTTCTCACGTATCTGGTATCTTCAAAGTTAGTTAATAATATTTTGATGAAAGATAACACTAATTATGACAAAAGAATAAATTAATTTGATTAAATAGTCATTTTGGGTTAGAACTTCATACAGACCATACCACACCTTAATAGGCCACATTCCGCTGACGGTGCATGGACACTCAGACGGTTCGTATCCCGCCATATCATCACGAAAGTCATGTTGACAGGAGGTTCGTCGCTTTTGATATGTTCAACACCATCGTGAGGATGGTCCACGGCAAGAAGGAGACCGAGGTCTTCGACAAATTCTACAAGGATCGTCTTTCCGCGTATCCGAAGGATGAGGTGAAGCGCATATTCTATGGTCATGTCACCGAACTCATGATACGGAGGTCCCCCGACAACATGGAGGTCACCTTCGAGGAGGTGGCGTCCCTCACAGCATCGGATCTCGGTGCGGTCATCGATGTGCCGTACGCGGAGGTGGAACGGTCCGTTCTGGTGGACGGGGATTTCGTGGTGTCCATGGAGGGTGCGGAGGACACCCTGCGTTATTTCAAGGACAAGGGTTACCGTGTGGCCGTTCTGAGCAACAGCTACTTCAAAGCCGCCACATTGATCGGTCTCCTGGAGAAACTGGGATTGTACAGGTATGTGGACCTTCTGATCTCCAGTGCGGACATCGGATACATGAAACCTCGCAGGGAGGCATTCGACATCCTCGCCAAGCGTATGGGCACGATGAACGGATATGTGTACTTCATAGGCGACGATCCGGTCAACGACTATCACGGATCGTTGTCGGCAGGGATGAAACCCATACACATAGATCTTAGAGGCAACCCGGTACAGTTCAGTGTATCGTCCATATCCGAGATCCCGGATATGTTCGTGGATTGATGCACATCATCTGCGGATCTCTTTGACGAACCTGAACATCTCGTCAGGTCCCTCATCGTCATGATCCTTGGAATCGGGGCCTTTGTTGAACTCGTTGTAGAATTCCACGATCCTGAAACCGCATCTGTTCACGTAGAAGTGGATGTTGCGCTTCTCGAAGTAAGGTGTCACGGTCTCCCACATGGTGACATTGGGATACATGTTCTCGACGGCGCACCATGCGGCATGTCCGATGCCTTTGCTGTGCTCCTTCGGCGATACGAACAGGAGTTCCAACTCCCCGTGTGTATCTTTGACATTCACGACCAGGCCCCCGACGCGCCTCCCTTCGGATACTATGCGGTACGCCGTACCTTCGGCGATGGATCTCTCGATGGTGGAACGGGATATTATCTCCCCCTTATCGTCAAGATGGTCGTCACGGAGGCCGAATTCCTCCACCGCACCGAAACGGAATGCTTCCTGGTTCTCGGTGATGAACGCATCCATGTCATCATCGGTCAGAGGTACGAGTTCCACATCTGTCATGGTATCTCCCAGACTTCGTAGTATAAAAGTGATTGACGGTGCCCGCAGGCACCTGTGTTTGCCTCACTCCCACTCGATGGTACCGGTGGGTTTGGGTGTGAGGTCGTAGAGGCATCTGTTGACGCCGTCCACCTCGTGGGTGATGCGGTCCACGATCCTGTTGAGGAGCGCGTAGGGGATCTCCTCTATCGTTGCGGTCATCGCATCCACGGTGTTCACCGCACGGATGACGACGGGCCACTCGAAGCTCCTCTTGTCGTTCTTCACACCGACGGTCTTGAAGTCTGGAACTATGGTGAAGTACTGCCATACCTTGCCCTCGAGGCCGGCCTTGGCGAACTCCTCTCTGAGGATGGCATCGGATTCCCTGACCGCCTCGAGCCTGTCGCGGGTGATGGCTCCGACACAGCGGACCCCGAGTCCGGGTCCGGGGAAGGGCTGCCTGAACACCATGTTGTCGGGAAGTCCCAGTTCCTTACCGACCACACGCACCTCGTCCTTGAACAGGAACTTGATGGGCTCCACCAATTCGAACTTCATGTCGTCGGGAAGTCCTCCGACGTTGTGGTGGGCCTTGACCGGTCCGCTCTCGATGATGTCGGGGTAGATGGTGCCCTGTGCGAGGAACTCGATACCGTCGAGCTTGCGTGCCTCCTCTTCGAACACACGGATGAATTCGGCACCGATGATCTTCCTCTTCCTCTCGGGCTCCTCCACATCCTTCAGCTTCTCGAGGAACCTCTCGGATGCATCCACATACACGAGGTTGGCATCCATCTCGTCACGGAATACCTTGATGACCTGTTCGGGCTCCCCCTTGCGCAGGAGTCCGTGGTTCACGTGTACGCAGGTGAGCTGCTTGCCGACCGCCTTGATGAGGAGTGCGGCAACGACGGACGAATCCACACCTCCGGACAGGGCGAGGAGGACACCTTTGTCCCCGATCTGTTCGCGAAGGGTTGTTATCTGTTCGTCTATGAATTTCCTGGCGAGCTCAGGTGTGTTGATCCTTTCCATGGATTCGGGACGTTTCTCTGCCATATGAGTGTCTCCTTACCGTCTCACGCGGTCATACCGCATGGGCGGATACGTCCATGTTAAGGTCCTCACCGGATTTATTGATGATGTACGTCGAAGGACATCACGGATTCCAGAAGGCACTTGAACG
>JAEDGA010000005.1 GCA_016297775.1 Candidatus Methanomethylophilaceae archaeon | reverse complement strand
TATGTAGCAATTTGAAAGGGCACTGGTCACTATTTTTGATTTAGGCGGACTTTTTATCAACATCTACACAGGATCAGCATACTTACCGTATCCTGTTCAGTGTTCTGCATGACTTTCACATGATCGGAAGGATCGTCAAAAAAAGAGGGAATGGTGTTTGTTAAGGGGTTTGCCGTTCCGCCGAACGGTCTCAATCCTGTCTGATACGAATGGACTTCTCCACAGGCAGTACGAATATCCTTCCGTCACCCATGTGACCGGTGTTGGCCGCGGAGATTATTGCATCGATGCATGGCCCCTCCATCTCGTCCTCGACACATATCTCTATACGGGTCTTCTCCAGTTCGTCCACCATTATGGTGCCAACCCTTGTGGTGAACTGAAGACCTGACTGCTCACCGCGACCTCTGGCACTTATGATGGTCATACCATGTTGACCGGCCGCACTGAGGGCGTCCTTCACGTTCTGGAGTTTCTCCGGTCTGATCATTGCGATTATCATTTTCATCTCATTCACCTTCAAATCACGTAGGAGGGCTCTCCGTGCTCGGCTATGTCCGCTCCGATGACCTCCTCGTCCTCTTCCATCCTGACCTGAGTGACCTTGGATATGATCCAGATGATCGCATAGGACATAGCGAAACAGAATGCCAGAGTGGCGAAGCTCGCTACGATCTGTCCCACGAACAGGTCTGTGCTTCCGAAGATGAGTCCTGCCTTTCCGCCACTCATCTCGGGTATGGCGAATATTCCGGTTGCGATACCTCCCCAGATTCCTCCGAGACCGTGCACACCGAATACATCCAATGCATCATCCATTCCGGATTTCTTTCTCATGAAGATGACTCCTCCGTAACAGATCGCACCTCCGATGAGTCCTATGATCATCGCATAGGTGGGGTTCACGTATCCAGCACCGGGTGTTATGGCGACGAGTCCTGCGACACCTCCGGCGATCATACCCAGCACTCCAACGCGTCCGGTGTGGATGTACTGTATGATTGCCCAGGACGCCATCGCCATCGCCATTGCGATCTGGGTGCAGACCATCGCGTTTACCGCGATACCGTCGGATGCCAGTCCGGATCCTCCGTTGAATCCCAACCAGCCGAACCAGAGCAGCAGGAATCCGATGAACACCATCGGGATGCTGTGTGCACGGTCGGTGATGATCCTCTTGCTGCGCCTTCCGAGGAAGAACGCGAGTGCGAGACCGGTGGATGCCGCACAGATGTGGACAACAGTACCTCCAGCGAAGTCGAGTACGGTCAGGTACTGATCGAACAGTCCCCCTCCCCAGACCCAGTGTGCCATGGGTGCGTATACGAGCACGGACCACACTATGAGGAAGAGAGTGATCGCCTTGAATCTGATCCTCTCGGCACATGCACCGAGGACGATACCTGCGGTTATCACGGAGAATGCGCACTGGAACAGCATGAACTCCAAGGTGGGAAGGCTTCCGCTGACATCTGTGTACGTGATCCCCTGAAGGAGTATCTGATCCAGGTTTCCGATGATGGTCCCGTCGCCGCTGAAGGCGAGGGAGTATCCGACGACGAACCAGGAGACGGTCATGACGGAGGTCGCCATGAGGGTCTGTGCCAGTATCGAGGTCATGCTCTGTTTTCTGAGCATACCGCCGTAGAACAGCGCTACACCCGGGGTCATGATGAACACCAATGCGGTGCACACCATCACCCATGCGGTATCGGAAGGGTCGATGATACCGGGGGCAGCGGATGCTTCCGGCACCATGATGAACGGGATCGCACAGATCATCAGGGTCAGTGCGACGATTATCTTGCTGGTTTTCATTTTGCTCACCATTTGTATGATGTATCGTAACAGATTAGACAAATGTCTAATTATATTTTAACTTAATGTTCAAAAAACTAATTTATGATAAAAAAGTGTATAATGCATCTGTGAATGGGGATATCCACCACCCGGTATCGGAAATGGGCCCGCAGATACGTAGCGGCCCCTATAGAGATATATCAAAAATAAGGACGGACGGATGTCCGTAAGATGTTTGGACGGAACGTCATTCCTCGATGCGCCCGAGTCTCTTCTTCAGGATGGAGATGTCCTCGACATACACATCGGGAGGGCATTCGAGATCGTCGAGTTTGCCTACCCAATACACGACCACCCCGGGTCCGAATATGCGCGTATATGGTTCGAGCTGGTGACGGGAGTTGTACTTGAACTCGGTGTTGTCGCCGAAGGAGGCCTTGCTTTCGACCCAGTAGATCTTCTTGTCGCCGTACATCATAGGCTCGTCCAGAAGCGCGTCGGGTGTCTTCTCGTATTCGCCTCTGATGTCCTTCTCGGTACGGTATCCGATCCCCTGTTCGTCCAGCCAGTTCTGCAGGAGGGTCTCTCCCCAGATGCCTCTCTGTCTCTGTTCCTCGTTCCCTGCGGGTGAGTAGACGATATCCTTGGATATCACCTCTCTCAGCTCCTCGGCCACATCGGACCTCAGAAGGTCGGGATCGTTGATGTATCCCCAGAACTCCTTCTTGCTGGCCCCGTCCTCCAGGAAGAGGAACATGGCGGTCATCACAGGCGGGAATCTCCATTTCTCGGCCAGTTCCATCATGGTCTTGCCGTTCTTCCACTCCTTGAGCATCTTCTTGGAGTTCTGTTTGACGATGTGGAAACGCTTCTTGACATCCCTGCTCGTCTTCTGTGTGTACAGTGTCCTGACGAGTCTGCTGTCGTAACCGAGCTCTTCCAGGCGGGCGACGTCCTCGAAACCTTTGAGTCCGTTATACAGGCGTCTGTACTCTTCGTATTCCATTTGATTACCTTACAGCTTTGAGATGAGGTCATCGACCGCGGCGAGGACGACATCCCTCACCTGGTTGGTGGGTGGACAGTACGCGTTCTCCGCTCTCACGATGAAATCCTCGGCGGTGTTGCCATCGATGATGGCTGAAGTGAGCCAGTTGATACGTCCGGTCACGTCCTCCTGGGAGACGATCTGTGCACCGATGATCCTGTGGCTGACGGCATCCGCGAGCACCTTGACGGTGAGCGGTTTTCCTCCGGGATAGTATCTGGCGCGGGTCAGTCCCTTCGCCTTTCCCTCGACGACCTTCAATCCGTACCAGGATGCGAGTCCCTGCGACATACCGGTACCTGCGATCTGGAGGTCGCCGATGGCGCTCACCCACGGGCTTGCGACCGGCCCGCATACGGCACTGTCCCCGGCGGCGTTCCTTCCGGCGACGAGACCCTGTTTGACCGCGGTGGATCCGAGTTGGCTCATGGTGGCACCGCTGGTGACCGCGGACTGGCACTGGACCACATCTCCGGCGAGGAAGATGTTGTTCACAAGCCTCCCCCTTTTGTATGCCTGCATCGTGGGTGCGGTGATGACCGCTCCGAGCTGTCCGATGTCGAGCTCCAGCATCTTCGGTATCGCAAGGTTGGCACGTACGCCGGTGGCGAATATGACCATCTCGCAGGGGTACTCCTTGGCATCGTCCCCCTTTCCGGCGATGACGCCGGTGACCTTCCCGTCCCCGCAGACCTTGCTGATGGGAGCGTTCATCACGAATTTGACACCCTTCTCCTCTAGATGTTTCTGGATGGGTGCCGCCATGTCCGCATCCGCTATACGGGGGATGACCTGGGGCATCATCTCGATGATCGTGACATCCTTTCCGAGGTTGACGAGTCCGAGCGCCAGTTCGAGCCCTATGACCCCGGCCCCTCCGATGACCACACGCTCGGTGTCCGCGAGGGCGGCCTGTATGGCCTTACCGTCGTTGATGGTCTTGACCACGAAGACTCCCTTCTGATCCTTGCCCTCGATCGGGGGTACGAACACCGTGCTTCCGGTGGCGATCACCAATGCGTCGTAGACGAACTCGTCGCCTGCGGATGTGACGACCTTCCTGTCTGCATCGCTGACGGATTCCACCTTGGTCTTGGTCAGTACGGTTATGTCCCTTTCCTTGGCGTAGAAGTCCGCATCGTGCATGACGATGTCCTCCCACTTGGCGGAGCCCTCGATGGCCCAGGGGATCACACAGGGGGAGTATGCGATGTACTCGTCCTCTGTGATCACTGTCACTTTCGCGGAGGGGTCCTTCCTCTTCGCCTCCGATGCGGCGGTCATACCTGCGGCACCGGAACCGATCACAATGATGCTCTTCGACATGTGTCTACCTGTGTGTCGGATTGGGAGCGCAGTTATATATGTAACGCGTGCGCGACGTGCATGCGTGCGACATACATTTATTGCACACCTGCTTACGAAGCGTCAGGAGAACACAGATGAAGGCGAAGAGATCCCCGTCAGAACTTGAGACGCTCTGGAAGGAGAAGGATATGTCCGGAGGCAGGACCGTGGATGCCATGGTCATGATCATGCGTACGAACGGATGCGTGTGGGCCAAGACCGGAGGGTGCACGATGTGCGGATACAAGACCGCATCTCTGAACAACGTCACGGAGGAAGATCTCCTGGCACAGTTGGATCAGGCGCTCTCCAGATACAAGGGTGAACCCTTCGTCAAGATCTACACGTCCGGAAGCTTCCTGGATGAGAACGAGATCCCTCTCGCGGTGAGGGAGAGGATCCTCGAGGCGTTCTCCGGATGCGAGAGATTGCTGTTCGAGAGCCGTCCGGAGTTCATCACAGAGGATGTGCTGGCACAGCTGCCAAAGAACGTGACCGTAGCACTGGGGATGGAGACATCCGATCCCGAGGTGATGGATGTCTGCATCAGGAAGGGTTTCACCCCCGAGGACAGCAGGCGTGCGGGTACCATGATCAAGGCGGCGGGACTCTCTGTCAGGACATACCTGCTTCTGAAACCGATCAACATGCAGGAAGGGCGTGCCATCGACAGCGCGGTCGAATCCGTCAGATTCGCCGCACCGTTCTCCGATGAGATCTCCATCAACCCCGTGAACGTCCAGAAGGCCACGGTCACCGAGAGGCTGTGGAAGAGAGGCGAGTACAGATCGCCTTGGATCTGGTCCCTCATCGAAGTGCTGAAGAGATGTGCTGGCACAGTCGATGCGAGACTCATGTCCTCACCCTCCGGGGGAGGTAGTCAGAGAGGAGTACACAATTGCGGGAGATGTGACGAGAAGGCACTGGCGGCCGTGGAGAGATTCTCCTTCTCGCAGGACGTCGCGGATCTGGACGTCTCATGTGAGTGTTTAAACGCATGGAACGATTACATCGTCGCGGAATCGGCGCTCGGTACCGCAACCGACCTCGACCGCGGACTTGACAGCGACCTGATGATCAGGAAGTGAACCTATGAAGGAATTCGATATTAAGAAAGGCTGGTACAGCAAGATCGAGGGCGAACAGCTTCCAAAGATAATGGAGGAAGTCTTCGGTAACGTGAAGGAGGAGGACGGTGCATTCGTCTCCAGTTTCGGAGTGATGGCACGTATCGAGGCCAAGGTACTTTCCAAGACCCTCATCGCCGTTGACACGGTGAACGCGGACGGAAGCTTCAGCGACGAGATGATCCTCGACAGCAAGAGGGCACTCAACAAGTTCATGGAACAGGCGACCGGATTCGATGCCAAGGCCCGCATGAAGCGCGAGCAGAAGAAGGCCAAGGAAGGCAAGATCTGAGCCCTTCCGAAACCCATTCCCTTTATTATAATATATTATAGTAGGTAGGTTTATATATAGGGTAGGACTACCCTATTTTTAGATTAAACGCTAGAAAGTTCGACCAGACGTATCGGGCAATGCGGACGCATCCCACGTTCAATCTCATGTCGATGCTTATCGGGATGGAATACGGCGTCACGGTCGATCGGTCAGACGTTAATAATCGACTAAGTGAGGTTAGCGAAGACACCCTCACAGGATGTGAAATATGTCACAGAGAAGACGTCCAAAGAGAGGATCCCGCGCGTACGGCCCCCGCAAGAGAGCCCAGTCGCAGACCCCCAGGCTGGATTCTTGGCCCGAGATCACCGGTGCACCCAAGATCCAGGGATTCGCCGGTTACAAGGCCGGAATGACGCACGCTTTCATAGTCGATAAGCGTGCGAAGAGCACAACTTCGGGAATGGAGCTCCAGGTGCCCGTCACCGTACTCGAGGTCCCCCCGATGAAGATCGCAGCTGTCAGATTCTACGAGAACACCATCACCGGTCTCAAGACCGCAGGTGAGGTATGGGCCCAGGATCTCGACCCCCTGCTCGGAAAGCGCCTGTGCGTTCCCAAGAACCACGACGAGGCATCCTTTGCCAAGTACGATGCAGTCGATGTCGAGGATGTCCGCGTCCTTGCATACACCCAGCCCAAGCTCGTCAAGGGAGTCCCCAAGAAGGTCCCCGACATGATGGAGCTCAGGATCGGCGGAGGAAGCATCGACGAGAGGATCCAGTACGCGAAGACCATCCTCGGAACCGAGGTCGGAATCAACGACTTCGCAGTCGAGGGCGGTTTCGTCGATGTCATCGCCATCACCAAGGGTAAGGGATTCCAGGGTGCGACCAAGCGTTTCGGTATCAAGCTCCTGTCTCACAAGAACAGCAAGCACCGCCGCGGAGTCGCCAACCTCGGACCCAAGAGACCCGGATACGTCAGGGGAACCGTTCCCATGGCAGGTCAGCTCGGATACCACCAGAGGACCGAGTTCAACAAGCAGCTCATGAAGATCGGAACAGAGGGAGCCGAGATCACCCCCAAGGGAGGCTTCCTTAACTACGGAGATGTCGCCAACAGCTACGTCCTCATCCACGGATCCGTCCCCGGACCCGCAAAGAGGCTCGTCAGGATCAGGGACCCCATCAGGCTCCACAAGGCCGGTGCACCCGAGGCAGCGAACATCACCTACATCTCGACAGAATCGAAGCAGGGGGCATAAGTAGATGACACAGACCAACGTCTATTCAATCAACGGTGACGTCGCACAGAAGATCGACGTCCCTGCCGTCTTCAGCACCCCGTACAGGCCCGACATCATCAAGAAGGCCGTTCTCGCCGCAGCAGCCAACGGAAGGCAGCCCTACGGACCCGCCAAGAAGGCAGGTATGAGGCACGCCGTCAGCACCCGCGGAAAGGGAACAGGTTCCGCTCGTAACCAGAGGGTACACGGTCTCGGTAAGGCTTCCGAGTCCCCCAACAACGTCTCCGGACGCAGGGCACACCCCCCGGTCCCCGAGAGAATCTGGGATATGAAGATCAACCAGAAGGAGCGCGTCCTCGCCCGCAAGTCCGCCATCGCAGCCACCGGCTGTGCGGAGTGCGTCAAGGCACGCGGACACCAGTTCGATGACAACGTCTCGTTCCCCGTCGTGGTCTCCGATGCCGCACAGGACATCGCGACCACCGCAGAGGTCTCCGCATTCCTCGAGAAGATCGGACTCGGATACGACCTCGACCGCGCAAAGGACGGTCGCAAGATCCGTGCCGGAAGGGGAACCATGAGGAACAGGAAGTACAGGACCCCTGTCTCCGTACTCATCGTCGTTTCCGAGCGCGAAGTGCCCATCTTCAAGAGCGCAGCCAACCTGCCCGGAGTCCAGATCGAGGCTGTCGGCAACCTGTCCGCATCCATCCTCGCACCCGGAGGAGACGCAGGAAGGCTCACTGTCTACACAGAGTCCGCATTCGCAAAGATCGGAGAGTGGTAAACATGAAGCAGAGCGATATTCTCATCAGGCCATTCGTTTCCGAGAAGGCAATGAACATGCTCAGCGGTACACAGACCCAGGACCTCAAGGACGGAAACAAGATCCAGTTCATCGTCCACAGGGACGCCGACAAGGCCGACATCAAGGCAGCCTTCGAGGACCGTTTCAACGTCAAGGTCGAGAAGGTCTGGACCAGAATTCAGAAGGACGGAAAGCACGCGATCATCAAGCTCGCTCCCGGATTCTCCGCGGAGGACATCGGAATGAGGATCGGAGTATTCTGAAGGTGAGTGAACATGGGAAAGAGATTAATTCCACAGAGGAGGGGCCGCGGAGGCTCCCAGTACCGTTCGCCCAGCCACAGGCACGTCGATGACGTCAGGCTCCCCGGAAAGGTCAGCGGACCCGGAGTCATCGTCGACCTCATCCACGCGCCCGGAAGGACCTGTCCTCTCGCAGTCGTCGACTTCGACGGCACCACCGACTACCAGCTCGCTGCAGAGGGAGTCAAGGTCGGCCAGAAGATCGAGGTCGGAGCAGGCGCGATCGTCGCAGGTAACATCATGAAGCTCGCAGACATCCCCGAGGGTACCCTCGTCCACAACATCGAGGCACTCCCCGGAGACGGTGGAAAGTTCGTCAAGACCGCAGGAGCATACGCTACTGTCGTCAGCAGAGGATCCGTCGTCGTTGTCGAGCTGCCCTCCGGAGCACTCAAGGAGGTCTCCCCCAACTGCCGTGCCGCAATCGGTATCGTCGCAGGAGGAGGAAGGACCGATAAGCCCCTGGCTAAGGCAGGAAAGAACTTCCACACACTGCAGTCCAGATCCAAGGCCAACAAGAAGGTCAAGGGAGTCGCTATGAACCCCGTGGACCACCCCCACGGAGGAGGAAGCCACGCCCACATCGGAGGACCCAGCACCATCGGAAGGAACGCATGGCCCGGACAGAAGGTTGGACGCTTGTCTCCTAAGAAGAAAGACAAGAAGACTAAGAGGAAGTGAACTACATGGCAAAGGCAAAAATCATTGCAGGTTCCGCAAAAGCCTCTAGGAGAAGATCCAGGAAGAAGGCGACGGCGATCCAGGCGAGGAGGAAGAAGGAGTTCCTCTATCGCGGATTCACCATGGAGCAGCTCCTCGCCAAGCCCTTCGACGAGATCCTGGCACTTCTGCCCTCTAGAGCAAGGAGGACCTACCTCCGCGGACTCAACTACGAGCAGCAGCTGCTCTTCGACAACCTCAAGGCCGCACAGCCTGGGGAGGTCGTCAGGACCCACCGCAGGGATGTCCCCATCATCCCCGAGTTCGTTGGGAAGACTGTAAGCATCTACAACGGAAAGGAATTCAAGGAATTCGAGATCAAGCCCGAGATGATCGGATGCTACCTCGGAGAGTTCATCCTCACCAGGCGCGCACCGCAGCACTCCGGACCCGGAGTCGGAGCTACCAGATCCTCGAAGTTCATGCCGCTGAAGTGAGGTGTTAGAGAATGCACGGTTACACAGCAACAGCAGACCCCGACACCACCGCGAAGGCCCTTGGAAGGGAGATCACCGTCTCCCCCAAGCTCTCTCGCGAGGTCGCAGGCATGATCCGCGGAATGAAAGTCGACAAGGCGATTCAGGCACTCGAGGACGTCATCGCCCTCAAGAGGCCCGTCCCCTTGAAGAGATACAACAAGCGCGTGTCCCACAAGCAGGGCGTTGGACCTGGAAGATACCCCGAGAAGGCCGCAAAGGCCATCCTCAACGTCATCCAGAGTGCCGTTGCCAACGCTGAGTACAAGGGACTCGACGTGGACTCCATGGTTCTCAGGACCATCACCGTTTCCAGGGGAAGGACCATTCCCGGTCACATGCCCAGGGCACACGGAAGGGCCACCCAGTGGAACCAGGAGACCGTAAACCTCGAGGTTATCATTGAGGAGGTAGAGTGAAATGGCATCAGAGAGAAAGTTCGTTGCCGAGAACGTTCGCAGGGTCCTTCTCAAGGAATACCTCATGAACGAGGTCAAGCGCGCAGGTTTCGGAGGACTCGAGATCAAGAGGACCCCTATGGGTACCAGTGTATGTCTCGAGACCGAGCGCCCCGGACTCGTCATCGGTAGGAAGGGACAGACCATCAAGAACCTGACCACGGCTATCGAAGAGAAGTACGGATTCGAGAACCCCGCAATCGACGTCAAGGAGGTCAAGGACCCCAACCTCAACGCCCAGATCATGGCAGAGAAGCTCGCATTCTCCCTTGAGAGGGGCTGGCACTTCCGCAGGGCAGGACACTCCACGGTCCGCAGGATCATGGATTCCGGAGCCAAGGGATGTCACATCATCCTTGCAGGAAAGCTGACCGGACAGAGGCACAGGACCGAGAAGTTCAAGGACGGATACATCAAGTTCTGCGGTGAGCCCAAGGAGAACTTCATGACCAGAGGATACGCTGTCGCGAAGCTCAAGATGGGAGTCATCGGAGTCACCGTCGACATCATGCAGAAGGATGCAAGGCTGCCCGCGGACACCAACGTCCTCGGAAAGACCGATGTCGCGGAGAAGTACCCCGAGATCTTCGCAGGTCTCGCACCCGCAGAGGAACCTGTCGTCGAGGACGCACCCGCCGAGGAGGGACAGTAATGGCTCTCAAGGCAGCAGAGATCAGGGAGATGAGTGCAGAGGAGCGCAACCAGAAGCTCAAGGAGCTGAGGGATGAGCTCATGCACGAGAGGGGAGCATCCGCCATGGGCGGTGCACCCACCAATCCCGGTGCCATCCGCGCACTGAGGACCGAGATCGCCCGCATCCTGACCATCCAGAAGGAGGAGGAAGACCTCTAATGGCAATCTGTCCCGTATGTGGATTACCCGACGAGCTCTGCATGTGCGCGCAGATCGCGCGTGAGCAGCAGACCGTCAGGATCTCCATCGACAGCCGCAGGTACGGCAAGACCGTAACAGTCATCGATGGAATCGATGAGAACGACATCGATATCAACGATCTCGCCAAGCAACTGAAGAACAAATGCGCCGCCGGAGGTACCGCCAAGGACGGCCGCATAGAGCTCCAGGGCGACCACAAGAAGAAGGTCAAGGCTGTCCTGGAGGACATGGGATTCACCACCGAATCCAAGTGATGAGGTTGGATCGCATGAGAGGAGAGCTCATCGGAAGGTACGTAAAGGTCAGGTCCAAGGGCTGTTCCGTCAGCGGAACGGTCGTGGACGAGACCAAGAACACCTTCATCATCGAATCGGCCGGAACCGAGAAGATGGTCCCCAAGAGGGGCAATGAGTTCGAATTCACATACAACGGAGAACAGATCACCGTAAGAGGATCTGAGATTCAACACCGACCAGAAGACAGAATCAAAAAGGTTAGGTGAAAGAAACATGACAACAAATGTTAGAGACATCGGAATCGGCGTCAACCCTCCCAAGGCAGAATGCAAGGACCCCAACTGCCCGTTCCACGGCAGTCTGTCCGTCAGGGGCCAGGTCATCGAGGGCACCGTCGCGTCCATCAAAATGGACAACACCATCGTGGTAGAGCGCAACTACCTGAAGTACCAGGAGAAATACGAGAGATACGAGAAGAGGAGTTCCAGATACTCCGTTCACGCACCTGCATGCTTCGACCTCAAGGTCGGAGACAGTGTCAAGATCATGGAGTGCCGCCCCCTCAGCAAGACCGTATCCTTCGTAGTAGTGGAGAAGAGGGAGTAAGATGAAGGGAATCGCAGGAAACCAGACCAGAGGTCTCCAGAACGGCTCCCGCCTTGACGTCATCGACAACACCGGAGCAAAGGTCATCGAGATCATCACCGTTCCCGGTTACCACGGTGTCGCCAGGCGTGTCCCCTCCGCGGGTGTCGGCGACCTCGTCCTCGCATCCGTCAAGAAGGGAACCCCCCAGATGAGGAGGCAGATTGTCTACGCAGTCATCGTCCGCCAGAGGAGGCCCATGAGGCGCCCCGACGGAACCATGGTGTTCTTCGAGGACAACGCAGCAGTCATCACCACCGAGACCGGTGAGACCAAGGGAACCGACATCAAGGGTCCCGTCGCCAGAGAAGCAGCCGAGAGGTGGCCTCGTATTTCGGCCACCGCCAGCGTCATCGTTTGAGGTGTGATGTATGGTTAGCAGCAAAGCAAGAGTACAGAGGTTCAACCAGGCGAACGCACCTCTCCACGTCAAGAGGAAGATGCTTTCCGCCCACCTGTCCGCAGATCTCCGCAAGGAGTACGGAATCAGGTCCGCACGCGTCTGCAAGGGAGACACCGTCGTTATCGTCCGCGGTAACGAGGACATCCGCGGCGTTGAGGGAAAGGTCGTCAACGTCTACACCCAGACCGGTCGTGTAGCCATCGACGGCATCACCATCAACCAGGCCGACGGAACCGCAGCAGAGCGCCCCATCCACGCATCCAACCTCGTCATCGTCAAGCTCAACCTCGACGATGCATGGAGGAAGGAAGCACTCTCCAAGAAGAAGGAGGCTAAAGCATGAGTGAACACATGAAGAGATTGACAGCGCCCAGGACTTGGCCCATCCACAAGAAGTCCAACGTCTTCATCGCCAAGCAGTCCGCTGGTTCCCACTCCATCGAGAATTCCATGCCTGCCGTAGTCGTCATCAGGGACATCCTGAAGCTCTGCGACACCGCAAGGGAGGCGAAGAGGATCATCGGTCAGCGCGATGTCCTCGTCGACGGAAAGGCGATCAGGAGCGCAAAGGCCCCCATCGGTCTGATGGATGTCGTCAGCATCCCCGGAATCAAGGCCAACTACCGCGTCCTCCTCACTTCCAAAGGAAAGCTCACCCTCGTCCCCATCGAGGATTCCGAGAAGGACTGGAAGCTCTGCAGGATCGAGAACAAGACCGTCGTCAAGGACGGAAAGATCCAGCTGAACCTCCACGACGGAAGGAACATCGTCCTCGACAAGAACGAGTACAAGACCGGAGACGTCCTCAAGGTCGCATTCGACGGTCAGAAGATCCTCGAGTGCTTCCCCATGGAGGCAGGCGCATCCGCGCTCATCTGCGAGGGTAACCACGCAGGAGACATCGAGACCGTTTCCGAGTACGTCGTCATCAGCGGACCCTCCGCCAACGTCGTAAGGTTCGAGGGCGGATTCGAGACCGTCAAGCACAACGTGTTCATCGTCGGTGCAGCGGCTCCCGCCATCAAGCTCCCGGAGGTTGAGAACTGATGTCCGGAATGAGAGATCTCTATGTGGAGAAGGTCGTCGTCAACATCGGTGTCGGCGAGGCCGGAGAGAGGCTCGTGAAGGCTCAGAAGGTCCTCGAGATGGTCACCGGACAGAAGTCCGTCCAGACCATGTCCAAGACCATCAACAGGGACCTCGGTATCCGTAAGGGAATGCCCCTCGGATGCAAGGTCACCCTCAGGGGAGAGGCAGCAGAGGAGTTCATCGAGAGGGCACTCCCCATCAGGGAGATGCGCGTTCCCGAGTACTCCTTCGATCCCGAGGGAAACATGTCCTTCGGTATCACCGATTACACCGACTTCGACGGTATGAAATACGACCCCGAGATCGGAATCTTCGGTATGGATATCAGCGTCGTCCTCAGGAGGCCTGGAAACAGGATCACCAAGAGGGCGCTCCTCAAGAGGAGGATCCCCAAGGACCACCGCGTCGGACGCGACGAGGCGATCCAGTTCATGAAAGACAAGTTCAAGGTTGAGGTGGTTGAGTGAAGCCCAAGAAGGAATTCGGAAGGGTCAACGGTTGCACCAGGTGCGGCCGCCGCAGAGGAATCATCAGAAGGTACGGATTGCACCTCTGCCGCCAGTGCTTCAGGGACATGGCCCCTGAGCTTGGTTTCAAGAAATATTCGTGAGGTGACAAGATGCAGTGCGACCCATTGAATGACGCGATGTCAGTGATGAAGAATGCATCTGAGATCGGAAAGAGCGAGTGTGTAATCCAGCCCTCCTCCAAACTCATCGGCCGTGTGCTGAAGGTTATGCAGGACAACGGATACATCAACCAGTTCGAGTACGTCGAGGACGGCAAGGCGGGAATGTTCCGCGTAATGATGAAGGGTGCGATCAACAACTGTGGTGTTATCAAGCCCAGATACTCGGTCAAAGTAGCAGATCTCGAGAAGTTCGAGGCGAGGTACCTCCCCGCTCAGGACTTCGGTGTTCTTATACTATCAACGACTGAGGGTGTTGTTACGCACACTCGTGCCAAGGAACTCGGCATCGGTGGAAAACTCTTAGCGTACGTATATTGAAGAGGAATAGAAATGACAATTGCAGGGAAAATCGAAAGCACCATCGCCATCCCCGCCGGCGTCACCGTGACCAAGGACGGAAACGTCCTGACCGTCAAGGGACCCAAGGGGGAATTGAGCAGAAACTTCGCACACCCTAGTGTAAATGTTGCCATTGAGGAAGGACAGGTAACTGTCTGGTGTGAATACCCCAGGATCAAGGAGAAGGCCATGGTCGGTACCTTCCACGCCCATGTGAGGAACATGGTCCGCGGAGTCACCGAGGGCTACACCTACAACCTGAAGGTCGTGTTCAACCACTTCCCGATGAAGGTCGCTGTCAAGGGTGACAAGCTCCAGGTAGACAACTACATGGGAGGCCACGCACCCCGCTTCGCCGACATCATCCCCGGCGTCACCGTCAAGGTGAGCGGCGCGGACATCTCGGTGACCGGAATCGACATCGAGAAGGTCGGACAGACCGCAGCCAACATCGAGAGGGCAACCTCCAGGGGAGGCTTCGACAAGAGGGTCTTCCAGGATGGAATTTACATCGTCCACAAATCTCACAAGGTGAAAGAATGACCGTCAAGACGTTCACTGACCTCACAGGTCTGAAGGAAGACAACATCGCAGAGCTCGACTCCATCGGAATCAAGACCGTGGAGGAGCTCGCCGCCGCTATCAACGACGATGCGAAGGCCAAGGAAGTCATCAAGGCCCTCAGCGGTGTCGGTCCCAAGACTGTGGAGAAATGGAAGACTCAGCTGGCCGGAGAGGTCGTCGCTGAGAAGCCGGCCAAGAAGGTCGAGGTCGTCGAGGACGAGGGATCTGAGAAGGCATACGTCGTCAAGGCGAAACCCGAGCTCGACGAGGCCACCACGGATGCACTCGCCAAGAGGGCGGTCATCAACGGTCACAGGCCCGCTTTCAAGAGGCAGGAGTGGTTCAGATACTCCAAGCTCGGAGAGAGCTGGCGCAGACCCAAGGGTATCCACTCCAAGATGAAGAGATGCCTCAAGAGGCGCCCGAACTGTGTGGACATCGGTTACCGCGGCCCCGCGGCAGTCCGCAACCTCCACCCCTCGGGATTCGAGGAGGTCCTCGTATACAACACCGACGGACTCGAGGGAGTCGATCCCAAGGTCCAGGCAGTCCGCATCGGCGGAACCGTCGGTGTCAAGAAGAGGCTCGCTATCCAGGCAAGAGCAGACGAACTCGGTATCAGGGTTCTCAACAGGATGGTGTGAACATGGTCGACCTTAAGAACCAGAAGAGAATGGCGGCAGAGGTCCTCAAGTGCGGTGTCAACCGTGTCTGGATCGACCCCGAGAAGATCGAGGACGTCTCCAACTGCATCACCCGTGCAGACATCCGCACCGCGATCATGTCCGGCATCATCAAGGCGAAGCCCAAGAACGGAACATCCTACGGAAGGATCAGAAAGGCATCCATCCAGAAGGCCAAAGGAAAGAGGAAGGGACCCGGATCCAGGGAGGGAACCGCCAACGCACGTGTTCCCGAGAAGAGGAGATGGATCTCCATCATCAGGCCCATCCGTGACGAGCTCAAGACCCTCCGCGACGAGGGCAAGATCACCCCCTCCGTCTACCGTATGTACTACAGGAAGGCAAAGGGAGGAGTCTACAAGAGCCGCAGCCACCTCAGGATGCACATGATCAACGCAGGATACCTCAAGGAGGAGGAGTGAAATGGCAACAGGACCCAGATACAGAGTCGCTTTCCGCAGGAGAAGAGAGGGACGCACCGATTACTACGTGCGCCGCAAACTCCTCAGGGGCGGAGAGACCAGAGCTATCGTCAGGAGATCCAACAAGAATGTGACGATCCAGTTCGCCGATTTCGACATGAACGGTGACCAGATCGTCGTTTCCGCATCGTCCAGAGAGCTCAAGGCACTCGGATGGGAGTTCTCATGCTCCTCCATCCCTGCAGCCTACCTCACCGGATACCTCGCGGGAAAGAAGGCAGTGAAAGAGGGCATCGATTACGCTGTCCTCGATATCGGTATGCAGAACCCCCAGTACGGAGGAGTTCTGTTCGCTACCGTTTCCGGTATGATCGATGCCGGAGTCGAAGTCCCGTGCAGCGAGGACGTTCTCCCCACCGAGGACAGGCTGAACGGAAAGCACATCGACGAAGCCATCGAAGCAGCAGTCAACAGCCTCAAAGAGAAGATGGAGGCCGAGTAATATGGAAGACAGAAGAGAGAGGAAGGAGCCCCTGTGGGTTCCCAAGACCAGGCTGGGAAGAATGGTCTACAGCGGTGAGATCACAACGATGAGCGAAGCTCTCGCTACAAAGCTCCCGCTCCGTGAGCCCCAGATCGTCGACGAGCTCCTCGGAGACCTTCAGGATGAGGTCATCGACCTGAACATGGTTCAGAGGATGACCGACTCCGGTAGGAGGGTCAGGTTCGCTGTCACCTGTATCGTCGGAAACGGCGACGGTTTCATCGGAATCGGAAGGGCCAAGGGAAAGGAAGTCGGACCTGCCATCAGGAAGGCCATCGACAACGCCAAGCTCAACATCATCGAGATCAAGAGAGGATGCGGATCCTGGGAGTGCGGATGCGGTCAGCCCCACTCGCTCCCGTTCGAGGTACAGGGATCCTGCGGATCCGTCACCGTGTCCATCAAGCCCGCTCCCCGCGGAATCGGTCTCGCAGTCGGTGATGTCGCGAAGAAGCTCTTCAAGCTCGCGGGTATCCGTGATGCATGGGGATTCGCCAGGGGTAACACCCAGACGAAGGTCAACTACGCGATGGCAACCTTCGAGGCACTCAGGATGACCTCCACACTCAGGGTCACCGAGGAACAGGCAAAGAAGCAGAACATCGTCTCCGGACCTGTGGGAATCGCAGATGCGGAGTCCGAAACCACGGAGGTGTGAGCATGGCTTACGCAGTTATTCGTGTCCGCGGTCAGCCCGATGTCAACTACGACATCGAGTACACGATGAAGCTCCTTGGAATCAACAAGGTGAACCACTGTGCCATCGTTCCCGAGAACGCTGTCACCAAGGGTATGCTCCAGAAGATCAAGGACTACACGACCTACGGCGAGATCAACGAGGAGACCCTCGCAAAGCTCATCCGTGTCCGCGGAAGGCTCGAGGGTGACAAGATGATCACCGATGAGTACCTTGCAGAGAACTCCGACTTCAAGACCGTCGAGGAGCTCGCAAAGGCGATCATCGAGAACGACTACAAGATGAAGGACCTGGAGAAGGGAAAGCCTGTCTTCCGTCTTCACCCCCCTGTCAAGGGATACGAGGGTAACAAGCGCTCGTACAAGAATGGTGGAGCACTCGGATACAGGGGCGACGCGATCAACGCGCTCATCGCCAGGATGCTGTGAGGGATAGACATGCCTAGCAGAACAAAGAAGTTCAGGGGACTGAGGACTCACGGACGCGGTAAGAAGTCCGGAAGGGGTGCCGGTATCATCGGTGGACACGGTCAGGCCGGTCTCGGCAAGACCAAGAAGATCCACATGTTGAAGTACGACAGGGATCACTTCGGACGCCACGGATTCAAGAGACCTCAGTGCATGGTCGAGGCCAACAGCACCATCAACGTATCCGAACTCGAAGAGCAGATTGAGCGCTTCGTAGCTCTCGGATTCGCCACCAAGGGCGATGACGGTGCATATGACGTCGATCTCAGCGAGGCAGGTATCGACAAGCTGCTTGGAACCGGAAACATCGCCATCAAGGTGAACGTCTCCGTTTCCCAGGCTTCCGCAGGTGCCGTCGAGAAGGTCGAGGCGGCAGGCGGATCCGTCGATACCGGTGACGCAGTCGAATCTGAGGACGAGTAAACACGAGGAGAGGGATATGGCGGAAGAAACGGTCAGTAT
This sequence comes from Candidatus Methanomethylophilaceae archaeon, assembly GCA_016297775.1. Lineage (GTDB taxonomy): Archaea > Thermoplasmatota > Thermoplasmata > Methanomassiliicoccales > Methanomethylophilaceae > SIG5. The sequence goes on along the minus strand of JAEDGA010000005.1, from coordinate 40,605 downwards.
GCTTTACAAGCTGAAGCCGATCTCCGACAGACTCCCCACAGTCACCCGTCCTGAAGGCCACGTGCACTTCAGGACCAAGATGATGTGGGTCGTCGTCGTACTCGTGCTATACTTCGTAATGACGAACGTCTACATCTACGGTCTGGACCAGGCCGAGACGTTGGACCTGTTCGCTCAGTACAGAACGATCATGGCAGGATCTTCCGGATCCCTCCTCCAACTCGGAATCGGTCCGATAGTCACTGCATCCATCATAATGCAGTTGTTCACCGGTGCAAAAATCATTAAACTGGATCTCACGAACAAGAAAGACAAAGCGTGTTACCAGTCGGTGCTCAAGCTCGTCGTCATCTTCATGATCATATTCGAGGCAGTGCCTCAGGTATTCGGTTACCTGGTGCCCTCGAGTCAGTTCGTGTCGATGTTCGGCAGTTTCGGTGCCAAAGGTCTCATCGTCCTTCAGCTCTTCCTGGGATCCTATATCGTTTTCCTCATGGACGAGCTCATCTCCAAATGGGGTATCGGAAGCGGTATCTCGCTGTTCATCGCAGCAGGAGTGGCTCAGCAGCTGTTCACGGGAACCTTCAACTGGTACGCAGTGGACGCTTCGCAGGCCATGAGCCTTTCCAATCCTCCCGCAGGAGCCATCCCCAAGGCAATCTACGTCATAATGAACTGTTCGCCTGCAGAGATGGCAGCGCAGGGTTACGATATCATATTCCTGCAGCAGCCGAACCCGATGATCGCACTGATCGGTACGATAGCGATCTTCCTGTTCGTCGCATACCTGGAATCCACACGCATAGAGCTGCCGCTGGCACATGGTGGTGCCAGAGGTGCCAGGGGTAGGTATCCTATCAAACTGCTGTACGCAAGCAACATCCCGGTCATCCTCATGTCCGCACTGTTGGCCAATGTCAGCATGGTCGCTCTGCTGTTCTACAGCAATGACTTCCTCAGCGGAATCCCGCTCCTCGGAAGCAATGGCAACATCGGGTACTTCGCAGCCGGTGAGACATCCGCGTCCGGAGGTATCGCATGGTACCTGTCCGCACCTCAGGGAGTGTCCTCCTGGCTCATGCCCATCCTCGATCCCGTCAACTACTCCAATGGCCACACGCCCCTGCTCAACATGATGCACGTGTTGATCTATTTCGCAGTGATGGTCCTCGGTTCGATCCTGTTCGCCAAGTTCTGGATCAGTACGACCGGTATGGGGGCAGACTCCGTCGCAAGACAGATCCAGAGGAGCGGAATGCAGATGCCCGGATTCCGTAAGGATCCCCGTATCCTCGAGCGTGTCCTCGACAAGTACATCCCAACCATCACGATCCTCTCTGGTGCCATCATCGGAGCCCTCGCGGCATTGTCCGATCTCGTCGGTACCGTGGGAAGCGCGAGCGGAACCGGAGTGTTGCTGGCTGTCAGTATCATGATCCACTTCTACGAAGCCATGGGTCGTGAGCAGATGATGGAGATGCACCCCGTCATGAGGGGTATCCTCGGCGGTGAGTGATCGTGGCCGAAGGCCAGCCCCAGCAACCCCCGATGCCCGACATGGGCCCGATGAAGTACATGATGATCACGATGATCGTGATCCTCCTGGTGTACTTCATCGACGGGAGCGACCACGTCATCGGAGCCCTCCTGGATCCCGTCTTCGGGTTCCTGAGCTTCGGTGGGGAGTACCCCATCCTCACACTCATGTTGGCCGGTGTGATCATGTCCCTCTTCACCACACTCCTGAGGGCGTTCACCACCGATCAGTTCGAGCAGGCGAAATCGCAACACGTCATGTCCGAGTTCAACAAGGAGAGGCGCAAGGCGATGATGACCAACAACACTTACGCCATGAAGAAACTGGAGGAGCTCCAGCCCGTGATGATGGCCAAGAACATGGAGGTCAGTCAGAAGTCCATGAAGACCATGCCCTATACCATGATCGTCATCATCCCCCTGTTCCTCTGGGTCAGGTACTACGTCAACGTGACGCTGTTCACCGATGCCATGCGCACCATCGTGTTCCCGTGGGCATCCGTGAACCTGCTCGACATGTTCGTGTTCCCTGTCTGGGTGTTCGTGTACATGCTGATCAGCGTACCTCTCGGTCAGGTGATCAACAAGATCATCAGGTGGTATCTCTTCAAGAAGAAGCTCGCCGAGATAGAGAACGGCACCAGCATCGAGGTATCATGAGAATAACCATCAGCGGTCCTCCCGGTTCCGGGAAGACCACTGCCTGCAAAACCCTTTCCGAAAAACTCGGTCTTGAAGCCGTCGTGTTCGGCAAGATCTTCAGACAGATGGCTGCCGACAGGAACATGTCCCTCATAGAATTCGGCGATCTTGCCGAGAGGGATCCGTCCATCGACGAACACATCGACTCCACCATTCTGGACATAGCCAGATCCAATGAGGATGTGATCCTTGAATCCCGTCTTTCCGCGTACATGCTCTCCAGGAACTCCATCCCTGCGTTCAAGATCTATCTGAGTGCCAGTCCGGAAGTCCGTATGAGCCGTGTGGGACTCAGGGAGGGCGAGACCGCCGAGGAGGCTGCAAAGGTCACCAAGGAGCGTGAGGCCTCCGAGGCCAAGAGGTACATGATGTATTACGGCATAGACATCAACGACCTCTCCGTCTACGACCTCGTCGTGGACACCGACAATCTCAATCCCGATCAGGTCATCGAAGTCATCATGGATGCAATCGGGGGATCCAAGTGCTTGTAAAGGATCCGAATGCCATCAAGGACAGGTGGGGCAAACGTCCTTCCGACCGTTCCATGGGCGAGTTGCTTTCTTTCGGTGTCGTCTATCTCGACAAGCAGTGTGGGCCCACATCCCATCAGGTCACCGCATGGGCCAAGCAGGCGCTCCACATGGATAAGATCGGCCATGGGGGTACCTTGGACCCGTATGTCAGCGGAGTGCTCCCTCTGTGTCTCGGCAAGGCCGTGAGGCTCACCGATTTGGTACTTTCGTCGGACAAGGAGTATGTGTGTCTCATGAGGTTGCACAGGCCCCGTCCTGAGGAGAAGGTCAGAGAGGTGATCTCACGTTTCGTGGGCAAGATATATCAGACCCCTCCGGTGCGTTCCGCCGTCAAGAGACAGCTCCGTATAAGGACGATCGCCTACATCGACATCCTGGAGATGGATGACAGGAACGTCCTGTTCAAGGTCGGTTGCGACGCCGGTACGTATATCAGGACCCTCTGTACGGATATAGGTGAGGCGCTCGGATGCGGTGCCAACATGCTTGAACTCAGAAGATCCAGATCCGGCAAGATGGAGGAATCTTCTGCCGTGACATTGCAGGACATCACCGATGCCTATGTGTTCTGGCAGCAGCATGGGAGGGATGCATGGCTCCGTTCCATCGTCAAACCTGCGGAGGTACTTGTGGCACCTTTGCCGAAGATCATCGTCAAGGCGACCGCTGTGGATGCCGTATGCAGGGGTTCCGACCTGTACATAAGCGGAGTGCACATGTTGGACGAGGATATCCGGAAGAACGCTCTGGTGGCACTTATGACCGCCAGAGGCGAGCTCATAGCCATCGGCAGGATGATGATGTCCACCCCCAAGATCATGGCGTCCGAGAAGGGCGTGGCTGTCAAAACGGAACGCGTACTGATGAGTGCTGGACACTATCCCAGCATGTGGAAGTTCTCCACGGATCTCGAAGAGGATCCGTTCCCCTCCGAATGAAGTACCCTTATCTACTTGTTACATCATCGAGGGTAGTATCATGTCACTGTTCTCGCGTAAGACTGTCCTTATTGAGGAGACATCCTTCCACATGGGGGAGGTGGATTACACAACGCAGAGTCTCTATGACAACATACGCACCTATCCATTGGAGACAAAGGTGGGAAGATCCGTGTATGTCCGCGTGGAGTCCACCAACGGTGTGGATGTATCCATCGTCGACGCATCCGGTATGAATGTAAAGTTCAAGGAGCATGTGACGTCCGAGGAGGTCATCGGGCCGGTGCCTGTGAAGATCAAAGGCACCATGGCACTCATCCTCGGTGTCTTCGCCGGCGACAGGACGGATGTCCGCATGTCGGCCTGGATGGAATGAGTATGCGCAACCTGTCCGGAAAGAATGTCGAATTCGGGAAGAGGGAGCGTATCGAGCTTCTCACCAACATCGACAGATTGTTCCTTCTGCTGTTCGCCGTTTCCTTCGCCGTCTGCGTGGCGGCCATAGTCCTGTTCCGTGTACAGAACCAGTCCGTCATAGTTCCGGCCACATTCGCTTCCGTACCGCTCGCCATGGTGGGGATAGCGTATTGCATCTACAACAGGAAGAGGTATGTGCTGGCACTTGCGGTGGTCACCCCAATAATCATGCTACTTCTGAAGATCGATTTCAATTGGATATTGGTGACGGTATCCATCATGATAGGTCTGGTCGGTGTACTGGCACTCGTGTCCATATTGCAGAGGGCGATATTCTATCCGGTCATCGCATCCATAGAATTGATCAACATCAAGGGAAAGCTCACACTCTTCGATCGCATGGTATCGTTCCTGTTCAGTATATCCGGGGATATCGATACACGCAACATAGAGATCGATTACAATCTCAACAGGGCATCCATCCCCTGGAAGGAGGTGGCATCCACCCTAAGGATCAGTTTCATGGCAGGATTGTTCATCTGGATATACATCTCCATGAACCCGTCTTGGATGTCCTACGGTTCGCTGTCCAGTGTCCCCGTGTACCTTTTCTCGGTCATGCTGTACATCCCGTTGATCGTCATGCCGTTCTCCATATTCATGTCTATGAACGCCAGGATAAGTACCAGATACAAGGATTTCATGATCTACGACGGAGTGAAGATGACGCTGTACAGGATGGTCGTACCGATCTTCGCGGCATTCATCTACATATTGTTGGCAGTGAACGAGAGCGGTATCATGGCAGTCCTGATGTTCATCATGCTGTCCGTTCTGTTCAACCTCATCATCAACACCGCTGCCTGTCTGATCTTCTACAGATGGTTCGAGAGCGGAGTGGTCAACGATGTGCGTTCCGGATGGTACAGGTTCCGTCCGTATTCCCTGACGATGATCATAGAGGATGAGAAATCTGTGATGAAAGAGGATGTGCCAGACACACCGAGGAGGGACATGTCCGACCTCGGTGTGATGGTGTTCGCCGAATCACAGGAATGATTCGTTGGTGCGTCCGGGTTTGCAGAGCGAATCCAGGATGGGCATGAAGATCTTTCCGGATCCGTATCCCTCGGTCCTGTTGGCTCCGATGAGCTCGGGTTCCACGTCGTTCCTGACGTTGACGACGCATTTCTGGTACTCATCGTCGAGGGAGACGAAGAAGCGGTCGGTGTCCTGCTGGGCTATGGCGAGGATGATGTCCGCCATGTACTGGATGTCCTCGGGTGTGATAGTTTCCTCGGGACGGATGTTGAATCCGTGGGTCTCGGTGGATCCGTTGAATATGTGGGTTATCTCGGAACCCTTCAGGAGGTCGACGAACCTCTCGCTGTTCTCGATACCGGGTGCGATCTCGAGGAGACGCTCCTTGAGCACATCGGCGAACTCGATGTACATGGCCTCCTTGCCGAGTATCTTCCATACGTTTTCTGCCATAGCCCGGTAATCGTGCCCCCTCTTTATAAGGGTGCGTGCGCGCATACGTTTTTAAGGAGTGTGCCAATCACCGTTCGAGCTGAACCATATGGCAGACGGATTCACAGTCACCCCCTGGGAGGTAACGGGGGACATCGATTACGACCTTCTTCAGAAGAAGTTCGGTACGACACCTTTGGATGACGCACTCGTCAAGAGACTCGCGAAGTACGGAGAGGTCCACCCCATGATCAGAAGGGGCATATTCTATTCCCACAGGGACCTTGATGTCATCCTCAACGAATACGATAAGGGGAACAAGTTCATCCTTTATACCGGAAGGGGTCCGTCTGGGAACACGCATCTGGGTCACATGATGCCCTGGATATTCAACAAGTGGGTGCAGGACACGTTCGACGTACCCATGTACTTCCAGATGACCGATGACGAGAAGTTCCTCTTCAAGGACCTCACCCTCCATGATACCGGTTCCATGGCGTACGAGAACGCACTGGACTTCATCGCCCTCGGATTCGATCCCGAGAAGACCAAGATTATAGTCGACACCAAGTGCATGCACAAGCTCTACCCGATCGCTCTCAAGGTAGCCAAGAAGATCACGTTCTCCACTGCCAAGGCGATCTTCGGTTTCGAGAATTCCACCAACATCGGTCAGATCTTCTTCACGGCCATCCAGGCCGCGCCCGCGTTCCTCGGTACCGAGGAATACGGGAAACAGATGCCCACTTTGATCCCCTGCGGTATCGATCAGGATCCGCACTTCAGGGCATGCAGGGACGTGGCACCGGGACTCAACTACCCCAAACCGGCCACCATGTACTGCAAGATGTTCCCCGGACTCAACGGTGCGGATAAGATGTCGTCCTCGGACGAGAATGCCACGATCTACACCACCGACACTCCCAAGATGGTGAAGAAGAAGGTCGGACGCGCGTTCACCGGCGGAAAGGTCAGCGTGGAGGAACAGAGGAGGGACGGAGGCAATCCCGAAGTCTGTGCCGTTTTCAAGTACAACTATTACATGTTCGAGAAGGACGACGAGAAGATCGAGGAGATGGCACGCAAATGTCGCAACGGAGAGATCCTGTGCGGAGAGTGCAAGATGTGTCTGACCGAGAAGATCAATGTCTTCCTCGAGGAGCATCAGGCAAAGAGGGAGGAGGCCAAGGAGGTCATCGACTCCATGGCGTTCGATAATTTCAAATGGTGATCCCAATGAGTATTTCCGAGATTCTTGAAGGACTTAGCTACAACGAAAGAAGACTGCTCCTGGCACTACAGTCCGTAGGCGGAGGGGCCGCACCCGCGGACCTCATCTCCGCAGGTAACTTCGAGCTCGAGGTGGAGGTCATGGGAGCCGCATCCTGGCTCGCGTCCAAGGGGCTTGTGACCATCGACGAGCAGGTGACCAAGTCCTTCGCGGTGGCGGACATGTCCGTCATGGAGAACGGTCTTCCTGAGAGGAAGGCACTCAAGGCGATCGACTCCGTCGGAGGGAAGATGGATATGGCCGCTCTCGCGGACGCACTTCCCGGAGGGGAGGACAAGATCGCGGTGGGATGGCTCAAGAGGAAGAAGCTCGCCGATATCGTAGCCGAGGACGGATCCAAGTTCCTGGTGCTCACCGATCTCGGAAAGGGTTACCTCTCCAAGGAGATGGACGACGAGGCCCTTCTCGCCAGGATGGTTGTCGCGCCCATCTCGGAGAAGGATGCGGACCCACGTATCATAAAGGACCTCAAGGGACGTCAGGGTATGATCGTCGAGGACATCGTCACCAAGAGACACATCGATCTCACCGACCTCGGAAAGGAGGCGCTCGCCGAAGGGATAGAGCTCAAGGAGGAGACCGTACAGGTCACCGATAACCTGATCCAGAGCGGCAGGTGGAAGGATGCGGAGTTCAGGAAGTACGATGTTCAGACCTTCGCACCCGCTTTCTATCCCGCGAAGAAACACCCGCTGTCCCGTCTGGCCGCCGATGTGAAGAGGATATTCACCGACATGGGATTCACCGAATACGACGGAGAGTACGTACATCCCGCATTCTGGGATCTGGATATGCTGTTCGTGCCTCAGGACCACCCCGCAAGGGACCTTCAGGACACGTTCTATCTGAGCAACCCTGCCAAGATACCCGTAACCGACGAGAAGCTGTTGGAGACCGTCAAGAACATCCACGAGAACGGAGGGGACACGGGTTCCACCGGATGGGGAGGAAAATGGTCCAGGGAGATGGCTGAACAGGGTATGCTCAGGACCCACACCACCGTGAACACCATCGAATCCATCGCCATGGATCCGAAGGTACCGTCCAAGGTGTTCTCGCTCTCCAGGATATTCAGGAAGGAATCCATCGATGCCACGCATCTTCCCGAGTTCACACAGATCGAGGGGTACATCATCGATGACAACGCCAATTTCGATATGCTGATCTCCATCATCAGGGAGTTCTACGCCAAGATGGGATTCGATCAGATAAGGATCAGGCCCGCGTACTTCCCCTACACAGAGCCCTCTCTGGAGTTGGAGGTCTTCTTCAACGGAAAGTGGATGGAGCTCGGAGGGGCCGGAGTGTTCAGGCCCGAGGTGGTGGCACCCTTCGGTATCGATAAACCCGTGCTGGCATGGGGATTCGGTTTCGAGAGACTCGCCATGCTCAAGTGGGGAATAACCGACATCCGCGATCTCTACATCTCGGATGTGGATCTCCTCAAGAAGAACCGCATTCTCTGAATGCGTCTTCGTAACCATAGCTCTTGGCCATCGCCAGGAGCATGGTCTTCTCTTTCTCGTTGGATGAACTGAACGCCTTGCTGATGGCTTTGGCTATGTCGGATTCCGTGGGCGGTATGTTCGGCAGAAGTTCGGTTTTTCCGATATCTGCATCCGCATCCCTGGATATAGCCATCTTCAGTTTTGCGGTCACATAGAATCTGCGGAACACACTGTGTGCGTTCTTGCGAGGGATCATACCTACACCTTCGATCTCGTCTATCGCATCCCGATATCTTCCCATATCAATGAATATATCCGCAAGGGTGAGCCTAGCCATGGCGCTGTCGCTCTCCCTTATCATGGATATGCATCTTTCCGCCTCTTCCTTCAGTCCTCTCAACGTGTATATCTCGGCGAGGTAGGCATATCCGTCCGCCTCTCCGGACATCTCATCCTCCTCTCCGCGGAGGACGACGGTCCCTGTCATCTCCTCCGCGATCTCTCTGGCTATCTTGTATTCCTTGAGATTGATGGCCATCTCGCATTTCAGGGACATAACATCCAATGCATATCTCTCGGGATAGCTGTCGATGGTCATCAGCGCATCGAAGAGTTCCCTGTCATCGAGATACTGTATGTCGTATCTGCAGAGGGAGATCTTCTTGCATGCCTCCTTCTTCATACCGCACATGATCAGGTGGTAGATCCTCTCGGTATCCCTGAAACGGGAGTCGTATCCCTTCAATTCGGTGGTGTTGTCCATCCATTGTTCGGCGGCGAACAAGTGCCAGCTCCTGACCTCTTTTGGATCGGCCGCGGACAGATACTTGTCCCTGACATCCTTGGAGATGACCGTCATGCCGGAAACGTCCGACGGGATCACGGAACTCTCGTGTTCCTTCAGTATGGTGAGCGGTACGGGGATCCTGAACGCACATGCGCAACCGAGCGCGAATCTGTCATTGGGTGTCATGCTGTCGAACACGGCAGTGGGATCCTGGCACTTCAGATCCAGGAGGGATTTGACATCCACTCCGGCATCGTCGGCCTTCTTCTGTACCTCGTATGCGGCAGCCAGTCCGTTGGTGTTCAGATAATACACATATCTCTTCACTTTGCCGCCTTTCACATGGGCCTGATACTCGGTGACCCTGTCCTTTCCCTTGAGTTTCTTGAGCTCTATGGATGCGTGTGCACGGGATATGCGCAACGTGGTCGCGATACCATCCTGTGTCAATTCCCAGGGGATGTTGTATATCTCGTTCTGGTCGAGATCCTTGTATCTGTAGAGATGGAGGAGGAGCCTTTCTCCCACTGTGAAGTCGGTCATCGGTCATGGACCGATATGTATCGATTTATAATCTTCCAGAAACGACGGCCTTGTTCGAGAGCGGCGATAACGGCGTTTTCGACGGTAGGATATGCGGATATGTCCCTCGTGTCCCCGGCTTGCGTTACACTAAAATATGCACGGGAGATAACCTCATCCGTGATGGGAGACGCTGCGTACACCGACCTGACCTTCGAAGAACTCACGATGATTATGAGGAAGGAGAGAACACTCGGTTCGTTGTCCGAGGTACGCAGGGATCTTTATCCGGCGATGGTCAAGCTTCTGGACAAACAGAACAGGGAGTGCGAGAGACAGATCGGTATAGACATCGGTTCCCTTGCGGCTGCCGCGGCCAACGAGAGGAGGAAGAAGATCTTCAGTTACATCAAGCTGATCGTGGAGCACAGGATGAACAAGGTGGCGGCACTGGCACTCAGGACCGCCATGGGTTGTGTAAACTCCACGGAGACTCTGCCTCCCGAGGAGAAACAGTATTATGACTCCATATTGGAGGCCTCCAGGATCCACTGGTCCAACATCGAGGGCAAGAAGCGCAACGTGGTCGTGCCGGATATAGATCGTATCGGAGAACCCGATGTCGATCGTATCGAGGAACCGGAACCGGTTGCTGAACCGGTACGCGAGACCGAACCTCCCAAGGCGAAGGCTGTGACGGCGGAGACCCTGAGCGACATGCCCATACTTCCCGACGATCCCGAGGATATGCAACCCGAACCGGACATGTCCGATGATTTCGATCTCATCGACGATATCGGCGACATAGTGCCAGCGGGTGAGGTCGGGATCGAACCAGTTACCGCAGAGGTGACGGTCGACACGATCCCGGAGCCTGTGTGCGATACCGCGGAGACAGCGGAATGTGTGCAGGTCCCGGATGACGGAGTAGACACATGTCAGGACGAGACATCCTATGGTCCGGCCAACCCCTTCGATGACAATTCCATGCTCACCATACGTGTGACCGAGGATATTCCAGAGTTCGTGGGTCCCACCCGCGATTACAAACTGAAGAAGGCGGATGTCATAAGGATGCCCGCAGGCATGGCCACCGTCCTGATAAACAGGAAGATGGCCGTGAAACTCCTGTGATCAGATCCTCAGGACCCTGGTGTCGTCGAGATTACAGTCGAGACAGTCCAATCTGGCTCTATGCATACCCGACGTGCGTGCGACGGTATCCTTGGCAAGATCGGGGTCATTGTTCTTCTTGCTGAGATGTCCCAGGAATATCTTCTGTCCGGTACGTACGGATGCCAGAGCATCTCCGCATTGGTAGTTGGACAGGTGTCCACGATCCTCACTGGCTATGCGTATCTTCAGGTATTCCGGATACAGTGGGTTGTTCCTGAGCCTTTGCGGATCGTAGTTGGATTCCAGCACCACCAGGTCGGAATCCTGTATCGCCTGCTTTATGCCGAAACTCACGCTGCCCGTATCGGTCGCGATGAAAGCACTCTTCCCGCCGGATGTGAATCTGTAACATACCGGGTCTGCTGCATCGTGCTTCGTGGGGATCGGCATCACATCTATGTCTCCGATGGAGAATCCGACCTCTCTGCGGATGGGTACGAAATCAACTTTGCCTATACACTGGCACATGCCATTGTACGTGCCTTCGGTGGACATCACCGGACATTTCAGTTTCCTTGCGGCGGTACCGACACCTTTGACGTGGTCGCTGTGCTCGTGGGTGACGAGTATGCACTCGATCTCCTCGGGCATGATGCCGTTGACGTTCATCTGTTCGACCAGATGTTTGTACGTCATGCCCTGATCCAGCATGACCGTGTGCTCGCCGGACCTGATCACGTAGCAGTTTCCGTCGCTGCCGCTGGCGAGTACGTGTATCTCCATGGTGCTCAGATCTTTCTCTTGTATATCGAGAAGATGATGTCTCCCCTGGTGACGATACCGACCAGCACACCCTTTTCGAGAACGGGTATGCGGTTAACATCCTTCTCGATCATGATGCGCAGAACATCCACGATCTCCGCATCGGGAGTGGTGGTGATGACATCCTTGATCATGAGGTCGGCCACCTTCATCTCGGAGAACTTCTCCGCGGCGGCCTTAAGCTGGGGGTCCTCGATCTTCGCATCCATGGGGAATGCGAGGAGGTGAAGTACAGGGTTCTCGATGTTGAGGCGGTCCTCGAATTTGACGATCAATTTCAGGATGTCACATTCGCTTAGGATTCCTACAAGGTGGAAATCGTCGTCCACGACCGGTGCTCCAGAAAGATTGTCCACGGCAAGCGTGATTGTTGCATCCTTCACAGTATCGTTGCCGAGAAGTGTGATGACCTGAGTGGTCATAATGTCCCTGACTTTCAACTGACCCATGTGCCGTCAATCACAAAGGCACTAATTATAGTTGCGCGTATGCGCCCGCACCGGTGACGACACCTCGTCATCATCCTTTGCAGATATGGTATCGCCGTAACGATCGGATCCATGTACCCGATATCGTATTTCCGTTCCGAAGGGTGTGTCGGATGTGTATGGCCCGGTATGTGTGATAGTAAGATTTATTAATAAGGAAGATATCCATCGTTTTGAACATAAGGGCTTGTAGCTCAGCTAGGTAGAGCGTTCGACTCTTAATCGAATGGTCTGGGGTTCGAATCCCCTCAAGCCCGCCATATCTTTAACCTTCTGTCAGCCTTGAAGTTATTCATTCGCCATTTCATTCCTCCCATATTGCAATCCCGCCATCACCAGTTTTATATCATTGATTAATGTTTTACATATATAGAAAGTAAATATTCGGTGATAGAATGAAATCAGGAGCGGTCGCAAAATACATAGATTCCATCGATGACGGGACCGTTTTTGCGATATGCGACATACCCAATGATTCCAGCTCCGATTCTCTGAAGACTCAACTATCTGTTGCATGTAAGAGGGGCCGCATCGTGCGCATCATGCGTGGGATATATTACAAACCCAAATACAACAAACTCTTAGAAACCATGATCCCCTACAATCCAGACGATGTTGCATATGCGATTGCCAGAAATAACGGCTGGCACATCATCCCCGGAGGGAATTCGTGTCTTAACCTGACAGGGCTTTCGACCCAAGTGCCTTCTCGTTTCATATACTATTCCGATGGGCCCTACAAGACATACAATATAGGGAACACCAACATCGAGATGAGACGCAGGGAATCCAAAGACATGCCCGATTCGGACGGATTGGCGATACTTATTCACGCTTTGAAGACCAAAGGAAATGGAAACCTCACCCAAGATGACATCCGTACACTGTCTGAATATGTCCGTTCACACGGAGTTGCTATGGATCCCGCCGAATACAGCAGGACCGCGCCCTGGATAAAGAAAGAGCTTCAGAGGATTGCCAGTGTACAGCCACTATGAGATAGCAAACCTTCCCGACTCGGACCTCAGAGACATATTTCTGCAGGTGAGTTCGGAAATGAACATTCCGCCTTCGTTGATTGAGAAGGATTTCTGGGTTTCATTGATGCTGAAATACCTGTACTCGGACTCTCCTTGGAAACACAGGTTGCTGTTCAAAGGCGGCACCAGCCTATCCAAATGCTATGGGGCAATCCATAGATTCTCCGAGGACATCGATCTTCTTCTGGACTGGCGCGAGCTCGGGTATCCCGAAGAAGGCCCCAAAGAAGAAAAAACAAGGAAAAAACAGGAACAATCCAATGATCAATTGATGGCTAAGACCGAAATGTTCCTTCTCGAGCATATGCGCCCCAGGATGAAATCCGATCTAGACAAGATTTTGAAAAAAGAATTCGAGATTGAAACCAACGGTCCCAACATCATATTTAGGTACCCCTGCGCATTCGATACTTCGACAATAAAAAATGAGATTCTGATGGAAATCGGCCCCAGGGGGCTATGGGGTTCACCCGTATCAAGAAGCATCCAATCATATGTTGCAGAAAGACTCCCGAAACTATGCGGGGAGCAAATAAGCGTGCGGACACTATCCTTGGAACGTACATTCTGCGAGAAACTGGTGATTCTGCATACAGTTGCATGCAGGGAAAAAGTACCTGAGAGGTATTCTAGACACTATTACGACGTCTCGTGCATTCACAGATACGACAAATTATCGCCGAACCTTGACCTGATAAAGGAGATTGCTGAATTCAAATCGCGCTTCTTCCCCGGTACATCTTATGGATACGATCTTGCATGTGAAGGCATTCTGAAACTCGTCCCACCGGACTCCGTACGTTCCGCTCTGAGAAAAGACTACGGTTCGATGGCAGACATGATATTCGGCAATCCTCCTAATTTCGATGATGTTCTGAAGGACATCTCGGAACTTGAGACGGAGTTGGGTCAAATCAAACATCAACCATGATGCTGTCCCATATCTATCGTTATTCCAACTAGTCCACTGGCTGTTGAGATAGTTAGAATAGTTAGAATAATCCGAACTTCGAAACTCCTGGAAAATCGATAAGTCTACCATGCGGGTTCCCTCAAGCCCGCCACTCTTCTTCACATCTTCAACCGGTTCACGATATGTTCCATTCGCGTGATATTTATCGCGTTCCTTCCCGATTTCAGATTTTTATATCCTTAGGATGATTCCCGCATCGAAGGTAGGTTATCGTCATGGGCAGACACGTGATGGAGGCTCTGGGAAAGTCCCGTGTGGTCATGGAGGACGGCAAGGTGATCGAGGTCTCGGAACCTGTGGTGAAATATTGTCCGTTGTTCAGGAAGCACAGGGGCATAGAGGAACTCAACGAGGATACGATACGCGAGAACATCCGTTTCCGTATGGATACCTTCGGCATGTGTTGCGACGACAGGGATGTGAGGATGTCATACTTCCTCAGCTTCGGAATTTCCGAGATAATGAGTCTTGCCATGTCCAAAGGGATCATCGATGCCGTGGTCATGGCGGCCGATGGATGCGGCACATGCATCCTGACGGATCCGGAGATCATTCAGGGTATGGGCGGAAGGATATCCGCAATAGTGGAGACATCGCCGATAGAGAAGGTACTCGACGAGATCGGAAGGGACAACGTCCTGGATCCGGAGAAGGTGCCGATCGATACGCGTGCGGGCGTCGAGAAGGCGTTCTCCATGGGATACAAGAGACTGGCGGTCACTGTCGCATTCGCCGACGATGCGGAATATCTCAGGAAGAGGTACGGCGATGCCGTGGTCATATTCGCCGTACACACCACCGGGATCTCCAGGGAGGATACGGTACGCTACTACGACAATGCGGATGTGATAACCGCATGTGCGTCCAAATGGATACGCGAATTGGCCAAGGACAGGGCGACCATACAGGCCGGTACCAAGGTGCCGGTATACGGCGCTTCCGAACTGGGTGCGGAGATCATACGTATGAAACTGGATGAATTGGGAAAATCCCCAGACGATATTCTGGACGAATCCCCGAATCCGCTCATCTGAACATCATTCAGGTTTCATGATGTACCGAATGGTACATCATTGGACAACATTTTATTATAGCGTATATTTTCTAGCTGACACCATGTCAAAAGGTAGATACGGCATCCATGGGGGTCAATTCATTCCCGAGGTGCTGATGGAAGAGGTCAACATGATCGATGAGGCGTATGAGCGCTTCAGGGAGGACGAGGAGTTCAATCGTGAATTCGAGACCCTTCTGAAGGAATATGCCGGACGCCCGTCCATGCTGTACTATGCCAAGAAGATGACCGAGGACCTTGGCGGAGCCAAGATCTATCTCAAGAGGGAGGATCTGAACCATACTGGATCGCACAAGATCAACAACGTCCTGGGTCAAGTGCTCATGGCCAAGCATCTCGGCAAGAAGAGAGTGATCGCCGAGACCGGTGCGGGTCAGCACGGTGTCGCAACAGCCACTGCGGCCGCACTGCTGGGTCTCGAGTGTGAGATATACATGGGGGAGGAGGATACGGTACGTCAGGCGTTGAACGTCTACCGCATGAAGCTCCTCGGCGCGAAGGTAAACGCTGTCACCACAGGTACCCGTGTTCTGAAGGATGCGGTCAATGCCGCCATGGGCGACTGGGCCGCTAACAAGGAGGATACGTTCTATGTGTTGGGATCCGTCATGGGTCCGCACCCGTTCCCGATGATCGTCCGTGACTTCCAGAGTGTCATCAGCAGGGAGTCCAAGCAACAGATACTGGCACTTGAGGGAAGGCTTCCGGATGCGGTCATCGCATGCGTGGGAGGCGGAAGCAATGCCATCGGTTCTTTCTTCAATTACATCGATGATAAGGGTGTGAGACTTATCGGATGCGAGGCCGCCGGAAAGGGTGTGGACACAAAGGAGACTGCCGCCACCATAGCCACCGGAAGGGTCGGTGTCTTCCATGGCATGAAATCGTATTTCTGCCAGGATGAGAATGGTCAGATCGCACCTGTATATTCGATATCCGCAGGTCTGGATTATCCGGGTGTGGGGCCGGAGCATGCGAACCTCCACGACATGGGGCGCGCAGAATACTATCCGATCACCGACGAGGAGGCCGTTTGCGCATTCGAGTACATAGCAAGGACCGAAGGTATCATCTGTGCCATCGAGAGTGCGCACGCGGTCGCGTACGCCATGAAGTTGGCGCCTACGATGGGTCGCGACAAGATTATCATGGTCACGTTGTCCGGACGCGGGGACAAGGATGTGGCCGCCATCGCACGTTACAGAGGAGAGGCTATCGATGAGTGAATCGTTCAGGGACAGGAAGGCCGTTGTGCCGTACGTGGTCGTCGGGGATCCCGATGCGGACAGTACTGTGAAGTACATTCTGGCACTTGAGAAGGCTGGAGCCGACATGGTGGAGATAGGGATACCATTCTCCGATCCGATAGCCGATGAACCCGCCCAGAAGGATGCAGCATTGCGCGGAATGGCCTCCGGTGCCAATATCGATACGGCATTCTCGGTGTTGGAGAAGGTCAGGTCGCAGAGCGACATACCTGTGTCCATAGTCAGCTACCTCAATCCGATATTCGAGTACGGATACGACCGTTTCTTCGGATGCTGTGCGGAAGGTCATGTATCATCAGTCTTCATAATCGATATGCCGTACGAGGAAAGGACCGAGGTATCATCTTTCGCAAAGAAGAACGGGATCTCGCTGATCACTGCTGTGTATCCGGCATCCGACGGGAGGTTGGCACTTCTCGCGGACAAGGCGGAGGGATTCATCTATCTCGTTCCCATGGACAAGGATCCCGGGGAGGTGGATAGGATGGTGTCCCTCATCAAGGGAAGGACCGATGTACCGGTATTGGTCGCATTCGGTTCCGGAAGACCGGAGGATGCCGCGAGCCGCATGGGTTCCGCGGACGGTCTGGTCATAGGGTCCGGCGTAGTGGAGATCATCGGCAACGGCGATGCCGAATCCGAGATCTTCGAGTATGTGTCGGGCATACGCAAGGCTCTGTGACCACGTCATAAAAACGCCTGTCTATGGCAGGCATTCCCCTTCTCTTTTGGATGTATGCGATACGGACGGTGGCATCGGAGCGAAGGTGTGCATCACATCCACACGTATACGGTATCGAGGATTTCCATCCCGATCCGTGTCATTCTTTCTGTCTGCGCACGTTCCTGTAATACATGACCATGTCCAGGGATACCAACACGAAGTCCAGGATGTAGAACGCTAAGACATAGTTCACATCGTTGTTGATCACCTTGTTGGTCATTCCGAAGACATATCCCAACAGCACGACGTAGGAGAATACGATGCTCTTACCCTGGTTGCTGCCGGATTTGTACAGTTTGTAGATGGAGAAGGGCCATGCGGTAGCGAAGCACAGGAGCATGAGGATCTCGAACAATCCATAGATCATGACCATAGGCAGTATCATTCATTTGAAATGGTTTTTGCAGTTACAACATCATCCCATACCATCCCGAGAGGTGATGGGGCGTAGTTGCAAAACAATCATATAGGCCATATTGTTAGGCCGTGGGGAATATAATGGACTCGTCTAAGTTGTCTGCGTTGTTCATCGTAGCAGCAGCATCCCTCTGGGGTGTGATAGGTGTATTCTCCCGTGAATTGAATGCCGTGGGGCTCACATCCCTTCAGATAACCGAAGTGAGGTGTTTCATCACGGCCGCCATGATGGCGGCGATATTGTCCGTGTATGACAGGAAACTCCTCCGTATCGATCCCAGGGACATCTGGATGTTCATCGGTACCGGTTTTCTCAGTATCGTGATCTTCAACATACTGTACTTCGAGACCGCGGAACTGGTGTCCCTTTCCATGACCGCCGTCCTTCTCTATACGGCACCGTGTTTCGTGATGATCCTGTCCGTTCTCATATTCAAGGAGGTCCTGACCATACAGAAGATTCTGGCACTGGTGTTCGCATTCATCGGATGCGTGCTGACGGCAGGGCTGATCGGAGGATCCGACGCATTCAACATGAAGGGTTTCCTGTTAGGTCTCGGTTCGGGTATCAGTTATTCCCTGTACTCCATCTTCGGCAAGTTCGCTTTGAGGAAGTATCACCCGATGACGATGACCATGTATACCTTCCTGGTGGCATCGCTGTGCATCCTGCCTTTCTCCGATCCCGCAGGTATCATAGGTATCGCCGCATCTTCCGCGAATGGTACGATGTACATGCTCGGTCTCGGTATCCTGATCACCCTGATCCCGTACTTCCTGTATGCCAAGGGTCTCAAGGGTATGGATGCCGGAAAGGCATCCGTCATAGCGTTCATAGAACCCATGGTGGCGACCATCGCGGGCATAGCGATATACGGCGAGATGCTGACATTCTCCAACTGTCTGGGTATATTCCTTATATTGGTGTCCGTCATCCTCCTAAACATGGAATTCGGCGTGAAGCGCACGGAGGTCGCCGCATGATCAGGGTAGGATATATGGGGATACCTTTCTCCAACTCGGCAGAGATGTCGGAAAGGCTTGCCAAGGCCATAGGTCTGGAGGAGTGCGAACATGTCGCACTGATGTCCGCCGCGGGTGTCGTATCCGCACTTATGGACGGGAGCATCGATTACGGCGTACTTGCCGTCTGCAACCGTTTCGCGGGCCCTGTCATGGAGACGAGGGAGGCCCTCGAAGGCAAACCTATCGAATCCATCCGCATGGAATGGACCCATATACACCACTGTGTCTTCCTGAAGCACAAGGATGCAAAGGTCACAAAGCTCGTGTCCCACATACAGGCATTGCTCCAGTCCAAGGACAACCTTCACAGACTGTATCCCAACGCGGAGTTCTCGGAGTGCGAGGATACCGCATACGCGGCAGAGATGCTTGCGGACGGTACATTGTCCGATGATTGTGCGGCGGTCTGCAGGAGGGATGCCGGTGAGCACTACGGACTGTACCTTGCACACGAGAACGTCGAGGACAACAAGGAGAATATGACCCAGTTCTCGATCATCAGAAGGGTGTGAAGGACAGCTCCTGATCCATTATCGCGATGGCCGCCATGGCCTCCACCACGGCCACTGCCCTCGGCACTATGCACGGGTCGTGGCGTCCGGTGACGGATATGCTGTCCTCCTCCATGGTCTCCAGGTTGACGGTCCGCTGTTCCTTCGCTATGGACGGGGTGGGTTTGATCGCAACTCTGAATACCAGGGGCATACCGTTGCTCAACCCTCCGGTGACTCCGCCCATGTTGTTGCTCTTGGCGGTTATCCTTCCGTCTTTCACGGTGTACTGATCGTTGCTTTCGGAACCCTTCATCTCCGTGATCCCGAAACCTGCTCCGAACTCCACGCCCTTGACCGCAGGTATGGAGAACATCATCCTTGCGACACTCACGTCCAATGCGTCGAACCATTCTCCGCCGAATCCGATGGGGAGGCCGGTAACGGCACATTCTATGATGCCTCCGACACTGTCACCTTCGCTTCCGGCCTTCGTTATGGTGTCGGTCATCATCCTGTCCATATCGGCATCCATCGCGCGGGTCCTGTATGATACGGACCTTCCGTATTCGGACACATCGTATTGCTTCACGTCCCTGATGTCGCCGATCGATCTGGTGAATGCGGCTATATCGATCCCCTTTTTCTTCAGATATTGTTTTGCCACTGCGCCTGCGGCGACCAACGGGGCGGTCATCCTTCCGGAGAACTGTGCACCTCCTGCCACGTCGTAATCTTTGAACTTGAAGAGCGCGGGGAGGTCTGCGTGTCCCGGTCTGGGTCTTATCTTGAACTTGTCATATGCGGCACTGTTCCTGTTGCCGTTGTATATGGTCATCAGCAGAGTCCCGTCAGTAGCGATACCGTCGTTGAGGCCGTATTCGAAGACGACCTCGTCGGCCTCCTTCCTGGGCGTACCGATACCGTCGGACGGCTTTCTGAGGGACATCTGCTCCCTCACGTGACCGACGTCGACAGGCATACCGATCGGCACGCCCTCCATTATGCAACCGATGCAATCCGCATGGCTCTTTCCGAAGAGGGAGATCCTAAGTCTGTTGCCTACCGAGTACATCTGTCACACCTCATACCCAGGGAGATCATCTGTTCGGGGAATCCGGGATAGGATACGTTCCAACACGCATCGTCCTCCATGGACACCGGCCCCTCGCTCACAAGCGATGCGATCGCGGCGGACATCATCATGCGATGGTCCCCTGCATGTTCGATCCTTCCGCCTTTGAGTCTTTCCACACCTCTGATCACACATCCGTCATCCGTACCGGTGATGTCCCCGCCGAGTGCGGATATCATGTCGGTGGTGAGCTGTATGCGGTCGCTCTCTTTGAACCTGAGATGGGGTGCACCGTAGAGCCTGCTCTCCCCGTTCGCCGTACTCAGCAGTACGGACACGATAGGGAACAGATCAGGTATGTCGGACATGTCCACATCGATCGCCTTCGGTCTCCCGGTCCCGATGCAGGTGATGGTATCCTTCTCTCTGATGACATTCATGCCGGCATCCTCCAGGATGTCGGCGATCCTCTTGTCGCCCTGTTTGGATTCAGGGTCCATGTTGCGCACGGTGGCCTCTCCGCCCAATGCGCCCGCGACCAGCGGGAATGCTGCTGAGGAGTAGTCCGAGGGTACGCTGTAGTCTATCGGGGTGTATCCCTTGCTTCCGACATGGTATCCGTATCCGATCTCCTCGATGTCGGCACCGAAGCGCTTCATCATGGACAGAGTGATGTCCGCATACGGTTTGGATACCAGTTCACCTACGACATGTATGTCCACGGGGGACTGTGCCAGTGGTGCGGATATCATTATCGATGATACGAACTGGGAACTCATCCCTCCGTCGATCTCCATCCTGCCTCCTTTCAGAGGGCCTCTGACACGTACCGGAGGCCTACCGTCGGAGGACGAACATACGACACCGTTGAGTGCCAGCGCATCCAGGAGCGGCCCCATCGGTCTCTTCCTTATGGATTCGTCGCCGGTCAGTTCGGTCTCGGAACCGAAGGTGGATGCCACACCCGTCATCAGTCTGAGGGTGGTACCGGAGTTGAGTACATCTATGGTGCCGGACGGCGCATGAAGTCCTGCGGACGCATCCACTATCACCGAACCGCCGTCCTTGGATACATCCGCACCCATGGAGCGTACCGCATCCATGGTGGCCTCCGTATCGAAGGAGATCAGAGGGTTGTCTATCCTGCATCTTCCTCCGGACAGTGCCGCGAGGATTATCGCTCTGTGTGTGAAACTCTTGGATGACGGAGGGGTGACCGTTCCGGAAACCTTTCCGCCGTTGAATGTAATGTCTGTCATCTTGTCACCGTGACGATCGTTTTGCCGCCGAGGATGGATGCCAATTCCTTCCCCTTTCCGTGTTCCGTAACCGCCGCGATCGCCGGTCCGGTACCGGAGATCCCTGCGGCTATGGCGCCGTTCTCAAGTGCCATATCTATTATCGATGTGTCTGCACCGATTATCTCTGCCACCAGTCTTCCGTTGATGGTGAGTGCTTCGAAGGGTCTCTCGTATGCAATTCTCAATGCTTCGGAGAATTCGTCCTTCCTCTCCCTGTATCTGTCCACGGATACCCTGTTCTTTGGGATTATCCTGTCGGGTATCCTGAGTACGACATCATATCTTCCGATATCGTTCCTTCCGATGAGTTCGTTCTTGGAATTGTCCGTGAACACAACCCCTCCGAAATGACATCCGCACACGTCGTCGAAGGCACCAGTGATGGTCACACCCGCCTCCTTGGCACAGTTCACACCTATCCTGAGCATCTCCATCTCGTCCATGGACTCACCGTATGCGTCCAGGACAGCGGCGATCGTGGCATTGCAGACGGAACTGGAACTCTTCAGACCCCTTGACGGGGGTATCATCGATCTCACTGCGAGACTGTATGGGGTATCGGTATCGATGCCGATCCTTTCCATCGTATTTCTCACGCAGAGACGTACCAATCCGTCGTCCATGTCGGGACTACCTTCGATCCTTATGTTCGTGGCATCAACATCATCCGAGAATGTGACATCCGTAGTGAGGTCCACACCTATGGTGGATCCGATACCGCAGGGGATGGCGTTTATCACGGAGATGGCACCGTGGGATCTCCCGTGTCCGATCATCTGAACACTGCCTCCATGGCATCTATATCTGCATCCATGCCGAACCACAGTCTGAACGCTTCCGCACCCTGACCTATCAGCATGTCCCTTCCGCTGAGTATCGTGGCACCTGCGGAGCGGGCCTTGGACATCAGCTCGGTGGTACGGTTGTATACGGCATCGAACACGATGTGTCTGTCGCATATGCCAGATATATCAGCGGGATACGGAGTATCCTCCTTCATGCCGATGGGGGTGCAGTTCATCACTATATCGTAATCAGACACATCTGCGGACAGCACGCCGGATACGGAGAAGTCCTCGCTGATGGTGTTCACTGTCACAGGGTTCCTTCCTACAACGGTTACCTCGCATCCCATGCCCGTCATCGCGGCCACGGCCGCTCTTGCGGCACCTCCGGATCCCATGATCAACGCCTTGGATCCCTTGTCGGGACATCCATCTCTGAATGCATGCACGATACCGGCGACGTCGGTGTTGTATCCCTTAAGCGTGCCGTTGTCGTTGACTATCGTGTTCACAGCACCTACGGATCCCGCGACATCATCCACGCGATCCAGATGTGCCAGAATATCGGTTTTGTACGGGATGGTCACGTTCATTCCGCGTATGTCGTATCCTCTGATGGCATCCTCGATCCTGTCCAGGGAATCGGACTGGAAGCGAAGATAGACCCCTTTGATCCCGGCGGCCTTCATGGCGGCGCCCTGCATCAAGGGGGACATGCTGTGTCCCAGAGGGTTGCCGGTTATACCAAGGACGGTACAGTCATCTCCCAGGTCGGACATCTCGTCCGCACCCAGCTGTCCGGGTGCTGTGGGTTCGCCCACGTATCCGAAGGTGAACTCGTTGCCGAGTATCCTCTGTCTCAGTCTGGTGACGGTACCGGTCTCTCCCATCCCCAGTATCACATGTCTTCTTCCGATGGATGCTGATGCGTCCAGAAGGGAGCACAGGTCCCCGAAGGAACGGACCATGAAGGCGCCCTTGGTGACCTCTGCGCCGTTGGCTGATAGTATGGACACTATCTCATCCGCGGAAGGTGTGCCGTCGAAGTCATGATGGGACACTATCTTCCTGAATCCGCAGGGGATGTCGTCGTCCCCAACATCGACCAGTCCCGTGAAACCTTCGGGTACGGATGAAACATCCTTCCCGCATAGTGTGATCACGGTCTCCTCATCCCATTCGGGAAGTTCGTCGAACGCGTCCAGCCTGTACTCGCGGCATCCTTTTCTGCCGTCGTAGTCCGTGGATGATCTGTAGGTGGAGCAGACTCTCATCTACTTCTCCGTGATCGTCTCTTCGACGGCCATTCCGAAGTGCCTGCCTCCGGACGAGACTTTTGCAAGGATCTCGTCACCCTCGTTCAGTACGGTGACCGATTTGGAACCTGTGGGGGTCACCAGTTTGATGGTCTCCGCGTTCTGGAGGATCACGTTATAGGTGGCGTTTCCGTCGGTGGCCTCCACCATGAGGAGCGGTCTGATCTCCACCTTGCATCTTCCGACGGATGCGGCACGGGTGGTACCATCCCTTCCGCAGATAAGCACCGGGTCTCCCCCTGCAAGCTCGGAAAGGTATCTGGTGCCTCCGCCGGGTACGAGTATGTAAGAGTGAACGGCACCTGCATTGACCCTGAATGGCCTGGCTGCGACGTATCCGTTGTCCTCGCTCTCGGACTGTACCAGGAACAGACAGTTGGATGAGGATCCGATGAGCATACCCTCTCCGGGGACCATCATGGAGCAAGTGTCGATGCAGACCCTGTCGCCGAGATCCACTGGCCTGACGGACATCACCTTGAGGGGGACCAGATCCTCTTCGCCGCAGGATGTGATTATCGAACGGAACGACGAGATCTCGGAGGGATCGTCGACGGCGATGACGACACCGTCGGTACCGTTCTCCATGGTCTTGAGGAAGGTCTCCGCATCTTCCGCGTTATGTGCGACGGCGTACACCTCGGTACCGCTTCCTCTGAACTTCGCGATCATGTTCTCCAGGGGAATGATCCTCCATTCGCCGGTCTCTGCGATGACTGCCTTCTTCGTACCTGCAAGTGCCAGTACTGCATCCTGCTCTTCCGGGGTGGTGACATTGGCATATACGATGTCCTTGTCCTTGGGTACTCCGTTGCGAGTGTAGATGACATCCATCCTTCCGAGTTCGGCGTATCTCTCGTCCCCTTCTCTGAGCATGAATGCGCAGAATCCGGCTTCGAGTCCGTCGGTGACCATCCTCTTCCTGTATTCCGCGTCCTCGTGGAGGTCCGCGCGAACGATCATCTTCTTGTTCATCCGATCACTTCAGGTACTGTGCGGCCTCGTCGACAGAGTATCCATCGAGGACGATGCTGGAGATCGCCTTCATGATTCCCTGCACGTTGTTGTTCTGGAACACGTTGCGTCCGATGGAAACTCCGTGACCTCCGGCCTCCATGGAGTCGTGGACCATGTTCAGGATGTCCATGTCGGAATCCATCTTGGGTCCGCCTGCGATGACGATGGGTGCGAGAGCTCCCCTGCAGACCTCTCTGAAGGAATCGATGTCTCCGGTGTAGCTGACCTTGACGAGGTCCGCTCCGAGCTCGGTGGCCGCCCTTGCACAGTGTGCGATCGCATCTGGGTCGTACTGGTTCTTGATCTGCGGACCGCGGGGATATGCCATTACGAGGAGGGGCATTCCCCACTCGCTGCATTTGCGGGAGATGTCCCCGATGGACTCGAGCATGTTAGGCTCGTCCTCGGAACCGAAGTTGATATGGACGGATACGGCATCGGCACCGATCTTGATGGCCTCCTCTATGCTTCCGACGAGGACCTTGCTGTTTGTGGTGGGTCCGAGATCGGTGGATGCGGACAGGTGCATGATGAGGCCCACATCCTTTCCGGACATACGGTAGGAGTATCTCACGAGTCCCTTGTGCATGAGGACCGCGGTGGCGCCTCCGAGGGAGACGTCGTTGACCGTCTTCTTCATGTCCACGAGTCCGCTGAGCGGACCGACGGAGATCCCGTGATCCATGGGGACGATGACGGCGTTACCGGTCTTCCTGTCGAGGATCCTTTCCATACGAATCTTCTTTCCATACATTTGTTTTCACTTTCCTTATAATAGGTGTTAAGTACACCTCACTGTATCGTCGATTTTTCTAATGATATTTGAATATGTGTATATTTTTGGATTAAAAAAATGGATAAAGATTCAATATTATTTTAAAATTCGTAATAATTGATTGTAAAAGGTTTGGAATCCTCGGTTTTGAGGATCAAAGATTCTCTTTGACGTTGACACCTGCGCCGATGACACCGACGATGGATGCGATGAGACCGAGGTATGCTCCGATACCGAGGTTCATCTTGAGTGCACCGGAATCGATGGCCATTTTAATGATGTCTTTCGCGGTACCGTCGTAGAGGTCGGGTCCTGCCCCCATCGCAACGAATACGATGGCAAAGATTGCAGCAAGTGCGAATACGCCGACCTCAACGAAGCTGAACACCTTCGCGTCGACATTCTTGACGAACATCTGGAGGATTGCCGCTATGGCACCTACGATCGCAAAGATCAGGGTGAAGAGAGGCGCCAGATGGACGAAGGACAGATCGTCCACGTCCCCATCCTTGCCGGTGATGATATCTATTCCGGTCAATGTGGTTGTGTTGTTTGGAAACATTGTGGATTCGACATACGTGAGGAAGATGGCAATGATCGCAACGAGTGCACCCAAATAGATGAGAAGGTCCCCGATGGACATCTCCGTCTTCCCTATCTTAATGTTGTTCATTGTTAATCACCTAGGGTGTGAACCCCATTTTATATCTTAATCATCAATATAAATACAATAGTATTTCTTGAGAATACGGTGTGTATTTACGTCACATACACCGTTATATGATGCGAGGGTCCTCAAATGGCAGGTGTTTGTTCTATGTGCGGTTCAGGCTCGGTAACGGAGTCGGAAGGAATCTGTACTGTGTGCGGTAAGGAATCGAAGCTGACCGTGTGTGATTCCGGACACAGGCTCTGTCGCTCCTGTTCGGATAACGTCGTGTTCGGGGAGATCCGCAGGATTTGCATGGATTCCGTGTCATCGGATCCTTATGAGATATTCAGGACCATAGTGGATTCCGGAAGGATGAGGATGCATGATTTCAGACACCACGTCGCTGTCGGTTCGGCCCTGTTGGCCGCACACCGCAATGCGGGGACCAACATAGACCTCGGTAGCATGTTGGACGAACTCTGCAAACGTGCGAGACAGGTGCCTCCGGGTTCATGCGGTCTGATGGGAAACTGCGGTGCGGCCGTCAGTGTAGGGACTTTCCTGAGCATACTGTCCGGTACCACACCTTATTCGGAGGATACGTGGGGTGATGTGAATCTAGCCACGGCACAATGTCTCGTGAGGATGGGCATCATAGGCGGGCCACGTTGCTGCAAGAGGAACTCCATAATAGCGATACAGGTCGGAGCGTCGATCGCCAGGGACAAGTTCGGAAGCGAGATGGATGTTCCCGATGATCCCGTCTGCGGACTTTCCGACTCCAACAAAGAATGTATCCGCGAGAGATGCCCGTTCTACAGATCCTGATCGTTCCGGGTATCATTCATCGAATGCTATTATCGTGGAGAATATCATCGAACTCTCCGGAGTCCCGGTGTACTGCTTCAGAAAATGGTCGGATGACGGTGTGGGCGAGATCCCTATCGGATCCAAACATCCTTCCGCATTCTTTTGCAGATCCTTGTATTCATATGGATATAGGACGAACATCTCGTCGCCTTCTCCGCGGATCTCGGGGAACACTATGAAATCGTCGGATATCCACAGGACATCGTCGCGTTTCCTGTACTCTTCGAGTTCGTCCTTCATGAGTGTGGTCCCCATGACGGTACCGTCGGAGGACATGAGCTTCAATCTGGATCTCATATCCACGGTGAAGTCGTTGGTGTAGAACACGCATAGTCTGTGCCTGCGTTTCATGGCAATCTCGTATCCTACGCTCTTGTACTCGTGATTGGTACGCGTGACAATGCTCTTCTCGATGCGATCGATCTCTTTGGAGACATCATCATCCATCTCGAACACTCCTACCACACCTTCTTGGCCTTTGATGAAGGACATCACTCTGTCGACCACGCTCATGATATGTGAATTCATGTGAAAGGTTATATACAATAGTGGCATGGTGTAGTCCCGTGCTAAATGTTAGCACGCAACAAGGTGAACGAGAATGTCTCTGTTTGGAATACCCGATCCCGCCGTCTGGCTTGCGTACGTCGGCTCCGTGCTGTGCGTCGTATTCTGTGCGGTCTGGGCACATATGAAGGACAAGGAGGCTCCCGAAGATGACTGATGGAGTCGATCTTTGGACCTTCGGAATAATGGCCGTACTGTTCGTGATCGCAACCCTGGCACTCGGTTGGTACGGGTACCGCAACACAAAGAACAACGAAGAATATCTCCTCGGAAGGAACAAGACGAATCCTGTCATCATCGCACTCTCATATGGTGCGACATTCCTCAGCGCATCCGCCGTCATAGGATTCGGCGGACAGGCCGCCGTGCACGGGGCATCGCTCATGTGGCTCTGCTTCCTCAACCTGGCGGTCGGTGTCATCGTGGCATTCGTCGTCTTCGGAACCAGGACCCGCAGGATCGGACGCAAGCTCGGCGCATCCACATTTGCCGATCTTCTCGGAAAGATCTACAAGTCCAAAGGTATCCGTCTGTTCACCGCGGTCATCATCATCGTCATGATGCCCATCTATTGTGCGGCCGTCCTCAAGGGCGGTGTCAACTCCCTCGCCGTCATCACCGGTCTCGATTACAACATGATGCTTGTGGTACTCTCCATCATCGTCGCCATCTACGTGGTATACGGAGGAATCATCGCCGTCATGTACAACGATGCGCTCCAGGCCGTCATCATGTTCGCCGGAATGGTAGTCATCTTCCTGGTCACCATGGGTACGCTCGGATTCGATGCATTCCAGCAGCTCACCGACCTCACCATCTCCGGTGCCATATCCCAGACCAACGTTCTGCCCGGTTCCAACGGATGGACCGAGTTCGCAGACTTCGGAAGTGCGGAATGGCTCACCGTCGTTACCACATTCATCCTCGGAGTCGGTATCGGTGCACTGACCCAGCCTCAGCTGGCCGTCAGATTCATGTCCGCCAAGGACGACAGGACCCTCAGCAGGTCCATGGTCATCGGTTCCGTGTTCATCCTGGTCATCGTCGGTTCCGCATACACTTGCGGTACCCTCAGCAACCTGTACTTCTACAACGAGCACGGTATGAACGCCATCCAGTATGTCACCAAAGGTACCGATTTCATCATACCCACATATATCGTGGAGGTCTTCCAGTCCTTCACCTTCGGAGACCTGTTCGTCTCCCTGTTCCTGGTGTCCCTGATCTGTGCATCCATCTCCACCATCAGTGCGCTGATGCATACCATCGGATCCGCAGGAGGATACGACGTCTACTCCGCCATCCTCTCCAGAAAGGCAGGAAAGGACGTGGATTCCCAGTCCGTCGGCATCAACAGGGCGGTCACCATGGTCATGATGGTCCTGGTGGTCGTTTACTGCTACCTGATGCCCTCCGATATCATCGCGAAGGCGACATCGGTCTTCATGGGAATGACCGCTGCTGCACTCCTGCCCGCATACGTACACGGACTCTACTCCAAGACTCCCAACAGGAGCGCGGCCTTCAACAGTATCGTCGCAGGAACCGCCGTGTACCTGTTCTGGGCCCTGTTCGTCAACAAGGGTACCTCCGTCTTCCTGCCAATCTGCAAGATGCTCACCGGAAAGCAGGTCCTGTTCGATGGATCCCTGATGTTCGTGGATGCGCTCATCATCGCGCTCCCCGTCTCCGCCATCGTGATGGCCGTGTCCCTCCTCGTTCTGAGGTCCAAGTCCGCACCTGCGAAGGAAGCAATCGCAGAATAAACGGATTTCACAAACCATTTTCCTTAAAACCTTTTTTATTCGCCATTTTCCTACGATTTTCATATTATTAATACGTTTTTCGTAAACAAGATATGAAAATCGTACATTATCAGAGTACCTACCAATTTTTTCGACATAAGACTTAATAAAGCAAATAATATAGTGGGACTCGGTCTAAATGGATATGGAAATATGTTGGCACGGAAGAGGCGGACAAGGAGTTGTTACCGCCAGCGAAATTCTCGCCGAGACCGTAGTGGGGGAAGGCAAGTACGTCAAAGCGTTCCCAGAGTTCGGACCGGAGAGGATGGGGGCGCCCATCAGGGCATTCACAAGGATCTCCGAGCAGCCCATCAGGGTCCACACACAGGTTTACGAGCCCGACGTGGTCATCGTACTGGACGGTACCCTCATCGGAAAGGTCGATGTCACCAAGGGTCTGAAGAAGGGGGGAATCATCATAGCCAACTACGATGGTACGCCCGAGGACCTCAAGAAGGCATTGGGTACGGATGCAGAGTGTCACACTCTCGACGCCACCAAGATTTCCATGGAGGAGATCGGCCGTCCCGTTGCGAACACCGCCATGCTCGGTGCGCTCGTCAAGATCGTCCCGGACATCGTCCGTTACGAGGCTCTTGAGCTCGAGATCGTATCGAAGTTCACCGGTAAGCTTTCGGAGAAGGTCATCAAGAAGAACCTCGCCGCACTCAACAGGGCTAACAAGGAGGTGGCCTGATGAATCACAAGGATATGATCATCGGATCCCGCGTCAACGGCGGGACCGCAGCGCAGTTCGAGACCGGGGACTGGAGATCTCTCACACCCATCGTGGACAGGGAGACCTGCATCGATTGCATGACCTGCTGGATGTACTGCCCCGACGACTGCATTATCTTCGAGAACAACAAGATGGTCGGATTCAAACTGACACACTGCAAGGGCTGCGGAATCTGCGCCAAGATGTGTCCCAAGGACGCCATCACCATGTCGGAGGAATGATTATGGGAGACTTGGCAATCAACGGAGACAGCGCGGTAGCGCTCGCATGGAAACAGATCGACCCCGACGTGTGTGCGGCATACCCCATCACACCTCAGACCATCATCGTGGAGAAGTTCTCCGATTACGTCGCGGACGGCGACGTCGGAACGGAGTTCGTCTGCGTGGAGTCCGAGCACTCCGCACTCACAGTATGTACCGGTTCCTGCTCCGCAGGAGCAAGGACCTTCACCGCGACATCCTCCCAGGGACTCGCATACATGTGGGAGATGCTCCCCATCACATCCGCAATGAGAGTGCCCCTCGTCATGGCTGTTGCCAACAGGGCCATCAGCGGACCCATCAACATCAACAACGATCACGGAGACGTCATGTCCGCAAGGGACTGCGGTTGGATCCAGATCTTCGCGGAGAACGTCCAGGAGGCGTACGACAACGCTATCATCGCACCCAGGATCGCGGAGCACCCCGATGTGCAGCTCCCCATCATGACCAACCTGGACGGATTCATCCTCACCCACGCCATCGAGAGGATGACCCCTCTCGACGACGCCGTCGTCAAGAAGTTCGTCGGAGAGTTCAAGCCCTTCAAGCCCCTGCTCGACTACAAGAACCCCGTGTCCCACGGACTCATGGATGGACCGGACTTCTACTACGAGCACAAGTACCAGATGGTGCAGGCCATGGAGAAGTCCTTCGCGGTCATCGAACAGGTGTTCGCCGACTTCAAGAAGATCTCCGGAAGGGAATACCACATCGTAGAGCAGTACAGGTGCGATGATGCGGAGTATGTCGCCGTCGTCCTCGGTTCCTCCTACGGAACCATGAAGGCCGCCGTCGATGAGCTCCGCGAAAAGAAGGGACTCAAGGTCGGAGTCTGCATGCCCAGGATTTTCAGGCCCTGGCCCGCAGAGCAGCTCGCCAAGATCCTCGACGGAAAGAAGGCCGTCATCGTCATGGACAAGCATCTGTCCGTCGGAGCATACGGACCCATGTACCCCGAGGTCGCCGCTGCCCTCATCAAGTGCAAGAAGGTCCCTGCCGCTTACAACTACATCTACGGTCTCGGAGGAAAGGACACCAAGGTCTCCGGATTCGAGGGTGTCTTCGAGGATGTCATCGCAGGCAAAGCAAAGACCGTCAATTATCTGGGGGTGGACGAATGAGCAGCAAACCCATCAAGGATCTCATCAAAGGGGATGTGAAACTCACATCCGGACACAGGCTCTGCGCAGGATGCGCGGAGAGCATCATCGCGAGGCAGGTCCTCATGGCCACCGACAAGCCGATCATCGCTTCCAGCGCGACCGGTTGTTTCGAGGTATCTACCACTATCTTCCCCTACACCTCCTGGAACATCCCATGGATACACACCGCTTTCGGTAACGGAGCGGCCACCGGTGCAGGTACCGAGGCCGCATACCAGGCCCTCAAGAGGAAGGGAAAGATCACCGAGGAGATGAGGTTCGTCACCTTCGGAGGAGACGGAGCCACCTACGATATCGGATTCCAGGCATTGTCCGGAGCCGTCGAGAGGGGACACCAGCTCATGTACGTCTGTTTCAACAACGAGGCATACATGAACACCGGTATCCAGAGATCCGGTGCCACCGGATTCGGTGCATCCACCACCACCTCTCCCGCAGGAAAGGCCGTTCCCGGAAAGACCGAGTACCCCAAGGACCTCACAATGATCATGGCGGCCCACGACATCCCCTATGCGGCACAGGTCTCTCCCTACTACTGGCGTGACCTGATCTCCAAGGCCGAGAAGGGATTCGAGTGTGGCGGACCCGCGTTCATCAACGCTCTCTCCCCCTGTCCCAGAGGATGGAGGTTCAACTCCGAGGACTGTATGATGGTGGCCAAGCTGGCCGTCGAGACCTGTGTATGGCCTCTCTACGAGTTCGAGAACGGAAAGTACGTGCTCACCTCCGAATCAAAGAGGATCGCAGAGGGCAAGTCCGAGAAGAAGCCGGTCACCGAGTGGTTCAAGGCACAGGGCAGGTACAAGCATCTCCTTGCCGAAGGAAACGCCGACATCGTCGACAAGATCCAGGCGGAGATCGACCGCAAGTGGGAGAGGCTTCTGGCGCTCTCCAAGCTCTGATCGAAACACGGCCGCAAGGCCTTTCTTATCATCCCCGGGCACGGTCGTCGGGCCGTGTCCGGTCATTTTCATATCATCGCCCTCACGGTCCATTCTGGATGCATTCCGGGACCCCATCAATCTAGGATCATCATGAGTATCCGCGTTCCGTCTATGGGCGTGTCCGCAACGGACCTTTTGTTACGTAACATCCCTTAATCACCTTACATGCTGGCCTAGGGGTTTTTATCGGAATAGGACATCCGCACAACGTTAGGGCGTGCACATCCCGATACGGATGTACCACGGACCCTTTTGTCGCACCGCCGGTGCGGTGTACGAATCCAACAAGGTCATACAATGAGTTCGGAACCCAATATCAAAGCAATGCTC
Organism: Candidatus Methanomethylophilaceae archaeon; assembly: GCA_016297775.1. Lineage (GTDB taxonomy): Archaea > Thermoplasmatota > Thermoplasmata > Methanomassiliicoccales > Methanomethylophilaceae > SIG5. Next base: position 7,907 of record JAEDGA010000005.1, on the reverse strand, counting down.
CCGATCCTGGTCTTCGTAGTCCTGTATCTGGGACTGGGAATAGTTGTAGAATACGGAATGGGCATAGCGATGGGATTCTACGAAGTGCCTGTGATCGGTGTCTTCCTTGTGGCCTTGATGGTGGCATGTCTGCAGAACAGGAAGCTGGATTTCAATTCCAAGGTAAGCGTGATGGCCAAAGGCATAGGGAATCCGAATATCGTCATGATGTTGCTGATCTTCCTGTGTGCCGGTGCGTTCGTCGGTATAGTCGGTCGTTCCAGCGCCGAGAGTGTGGCATACTTCTTCCTGTCGGTGTTCCCACCAGAGTATGCGGTCGTCGTCCTGTTCATTGTGGCTGCATTGGTTTCATTGGCCATGGGAACGTCCGTCGGGACCATCACACTCATCGCCCCCATCGCGATAGCGGTGTCCGGTGCGACCGGGTTCTCGGTACCTCTTTCCGTCGGTGCGGTCGTCGGCGGTGCCATGTTCGGCGACAACCTGTCGTTCATATCGGATACCACGATAGCGGCATGTCAGGGACAGGGTTGCAGGATGAAGGACAAGTTCCTGGAGAACGTATGGTTCGCCATACCTGCGGCTTTGATCTCATTGGTGATCTTCTCTCTGATGTCCGTTCCCTCATATTCCGGAGGATCCGTCGTATGCGAGTACGATCTGTTGCTGATGGTCCCGTACATACTGGTGTTCGTGGCCAGCGTCGCGGGCCTCAATGTGTTCCTGGCACTCCTTATGGGGATGGTCAGCGGAGCGATCATCATGCTGGGTACCGGGGGAGCGGATGCCATCGGACTGATGGGCAGCATCGGTCGCGGAATGTCCGGGATGTTCGAGACATCCATGGTCGCGATACTGGTGGCATGCATAGTTGCATTGGTCATCGAATACGGTGGATTCGAGGCCGTCCTCAGATGGATCAAGAGCAGATTCAGCGGATTCCGCGGAGGTATGTGCGGTATCGGTTTCCTTGTCGGAATCATGGACATATCCACGGCCAACAACACCGTGGCGATCGTCATGGCGAATCCGCTCGCCAAGGACATCTCCGAATCATACGGTATCTCCCCGAGGGAGGCCGCTTCGATATTGGATACCGTGTCCTGCGTGTTCCAGGGGATCATCCCTTACGGCGCCCAGATCCTTGTGGCATTGTCCGCGATATCCGCTGCGGGATACGCATACTCCGCATTCGATGTCCTGCCCAATCTGGTGTACCCGTTCATATTGTTGATCTGTCTGGCACTATCGATAATGCTGTTCCCCAGGCACAAACGTACGTATTCCGAATGATGTCATTCGGATACGGACATCTCCCTTCCGACCCTTTTGGATGTGATGTAGGTCAGAGTACACATGCAGGACATCCCGACGAAGTGTCCCACGATGAGTGCCAGACCTATCTCGTCCAGTGTGTAGGACGATGCGATCCAGAAGAACGTTATCAGGACGATGTTCCTCCATACGGCCATGCCCACGGAATAGTTGGGGTGTTTCACCGCCTGGAGGTATCCGGAACATATGGGGTTGAAAGAGAACAACGGCATGTAGAGGCACATGAAGGACAGCAGATGGACCATCTGCGGACGGTACGCCTCCATATTGTCCGAATATGTGAAGATATAGAGCAGTTGCTCGGGGAAGATCTCCAGAACGAGGATCAGAGCGGTAACCAATCCGATACCGAACAGCAGAGCATAACCGAAGGATCTGTTCAAACGCTGTATGTCCTTCTGTCCGTATGCGGATGATGCCACGGGGACCAATGCGGACCCCACTGCCATGGCCGGGACGGTCATCAGGATTATCAATCCGTCCACTGTAGAGAATATCGTCAATCCGTCGGTACCGGCACAGAGGATGACCAGATAGTTAAGTATGGCATCCATGCCGTACAGTACCAGATATTCCATCATCTGCGGTACGCCCGCGGTCATCACGGCACGCGAGTGCGTACGGTCCCATACGATGTCCGCCTTGGATATATCGAGGTAGGTCCTCCTTCCAAGGAGGAAGAACAGACCCAGCAGGAGGGATATCATGGTGGCGGTCACGGTCGCCACGGATGCTCCCGTTATCCCCATGCCCAGCATGTAGATGAATATCGGATCCAGGACCATGTTGGATACCGCGAGGGTCACCATCATCGCCGTGGATAGTGTGGATGCCCCTTGGCCGTTGAGTATCCCGCCTATGGCACCGTTGATGATTATCAGTACCACGAAGAAGGAGTACGCGGACATGTACGCAGTGGATTCGTCTATGACGCTTCCGGCACCCAGCATGGACAGTATGTACGGCTGGGCGATGAGAAGTAATGGTGTAAGTGCCAGACCTATAGCGGCCGCCAAGATCAGCGTCTGTACGCAACCGGATACGGCATCACCCTTCTTACCGGCACCTATGTATCTGGATATCACGGCGGAAGCACCGACACCCAATCCGGCACCCAATCCCACCAGCACGTTATAGATGGGTCTCACGACAGCCACGGCTGCCAACGTATCGGATCCCATCCCTGAGCACCATGCGCGGTCTACGATGGTGTTTATCTCGGCCACGAACAGTGCGACCATGATCGGTACGGACATCGCCAGTATGGCCTTCTTGGGATCGCCCAGAAGTATGTCCACGCTCTTGTTGGATGACATGTGCCACCGTGAAGAAATGAAGCGGGGCCGAAGCCCCTTAATCGGTTTCAGGCAAGTACGTCGGTCATGGAATAGATCTTACCCTTCTTCTGAGAGCAGACCCATTTCGCTGCAAGTACGGCTCCGGCGATGAAGACCTCACGGGAGTGTGCCTGATGCTTGATCTCGATCCTCTCGCAGTTCCCGATGAACATTGCGGTGTGGTCACCGACGATGTCCCCTCCGCGTACCGCGTGGATCCCTATCTCCTTTCCGCGTGGGCAGAGTCCCTGGCGTCCGTGGACGAACTCCTTTCCTCCGAGCTCCTCGCTGATGGCTTCCGCGGTGGACAGCGCGGTACCGCTGGGGGCATCCTTCTTCTGGTTGTGGTGTGCCTCTACGATCTCCACGTCATAGTCGAGACCGAGATTCCTTGCAGCCTCCCTGCAGAGTTTGATGAAGACACCGACTCCGATGGAGTAGTTGGTGGACTGTACTGCCGCGACATCGTTCTCCTCGACGGCCTTCTGTATGTCGGCCATGATCTCGGGCGTGAGTCCGGTTGTACCGATGATGAGGTTGACACCCGCCGCTGCCGCGATAGGTGCGTTGACCGCGGTCGCCTTGGCGATGGTGAAATCGAGGATGACGTCAACCTTCGCCTCCTTGAGGACGGTGCTCAGGTCCTTTGCGTCCGAGACCGGGACTCCGATCTTTCCGATGCCTGCGACCTCTCCGATGTCGTCTCCGATCCTGACGAGATCGAATGCGGCCGCGACGGTGATTCCATCAGTGGACATGATCTTGCGGACGATGCCTGTTCCCATCCTTCCGCATGCTCCTACGAGTGCTGCTCTGATGTCTGCCATATTATCTGAGCGCTCAATCAAGGAATCTGTATATAATCTTCATTGGAAGGACAGCCGTCATTCCGGACGGTGTCGTCGATATCGTATGCATATGGATGCGGACATGCGTATGCTGGTACAATCTGGCACATAATATATGATGTCTGGTGATGGTGGCATTTCAGGTCCGGATGTCCGGTGGCTGTTTTTAAATATCTTGGGGGCCATCGGCATATTAGGTGACTGGACTTCGTCGGATATCATCGGCGGACCTGATCACGGCAATCGTAATCATCGCAAAGAAGCATGTTGAATAATTGGGTTGACAGTTACATTCTCGGGCCTGGTTCTATCTTCGCGAAGTTACGTGATTTGATTCATCTCTTCATTTCCGTATATCCACACATTCGGCGATGTCATAATTCCCGGTCCGGGTGCATACGCGTGAATGATCAATTGTTTGGTATCTCCTTGTTCAGTAGATGGTTACTGGTAAGTGTAAAATTTAATTAGACAAATGTCTAATGGTTTATTATTGTACTAGACAATTGTTTTTTATACGTTGGACTTTTCCAGTCCGTATGCAGTCCAACCAGTACTTCGTCGACCGTCAGAGCGAGTACGAATCATCAGCCAGGAGCTATCCCCGCAGGTTCCCCATCGCGATCAGATCCGCCAAAGGATCCTATCTTGAGGATATGGACGGGAACAAGTACATCGATTTCCTTAACGGTGCCGGCACCCTCGCGCTCGGACACAACGATGATGAGATCAACAGGGCGATGATCGAGCACATCCAGTCCGGTGCACCCCTTCACACCCTCGATCTCACCACCCCCATCAAGGACATGTTCGTCGAGACGTTGTTCTCCATCCTGCCGAAAGAAATGGCGTCCCGGGCGAAGGTGCAGTTCTGTTCCCCATCCGGTACGGATGCTACGGATGCCGCGATCAAACTCTGCAAGACCGCGACAGGCAGGAGCACCGTCATAGCATTCTCCGGAGGATACCACGGTATGGGTCATGGTGCCATGGCACTTACCGGTAATTGCAACGCGAAGAACCACGTCGCCAATGTCATGCCCGGCGTACAGTTCATGCCGTATCCGTATTCGTACCGCTGTCCCATGGGTATCGGAGGAGAGGCGGGGACCAAGGCATGCATCAACTATTTCGAGCGCCTTCTGAAGGATCCCGAGAGCGGGGTCACCAAACCTGCCGCAGTCATCATAGAACCGATCCAGGGGGAAGGAGGGGCCATCCCCGCCCCCGTCGAATTCCTTCAGGCGGTACGCAGGGTGACGAAGGAACTGGGCATCCCTCTGATCTGCGACGAGATCCAGTGTGGAATGGGACGTTCCGGCAAGGTGTTCGCGTTCGAACACGCAGGCATCGTTCCCGATGTCATCCTCATCTCCAAGGCCATCGGAGGGGCACAACCCATGTCCGTCGTGGTATACGACAAGGACCTGGACAAATGGGGTCCGGGTGCACACGCCGGAACATTCCGCGGGAACCAGCTCGCCATGGTATGCGGTACGGTCATCATGAAGAGGATCAGCAGACCGGAATTCCTTGCGGATGTGACCCGCAAGGGCGACATGATGATGGAACGCATCAGGAAGCTTCAGAAGGAGGTCAGGATCATCGGCGATGTACGTGGCACGGGTCTGATGTTCGGTATCGAGTTCATCGATCCCAATGGCCCACTCGACCTCATGGGCGTCCCCGAACCGAGCGGAGAGATCGCCGCAAAGGTCCAGAGACTGTGCTTCGAGAACAAGTTCATCATGGAGAAGGGCGGACGCAACGGATCCGTCATGAGATGCCTTTGCGCGCTCAACATAACGGACGAGGATATAGACAAGGCAATGTCCATATTCGAGAAAGTGGTAAGACAGGTCGATGCCGATGTCTGCAACTGATCCGGTACTTCTTTCCGAATCCAAGGAGATCCAGGATAGGTTCTCCGAGATGATCGCGGAGACACTGTCTTCCGTATTCAGATCCTACTCCGATGACAGCGCGTTCTCCGGGATAGATCCATACGAACTCAGGGACAAGGTGGGTGAACTAGGATTCCTTCCCGAAAATGGAAGGGGATTCGAACAGGTGTTGAAGGACACCGAGAAGGTCATCCTTCCCCATATGCTGCGCACCTGGTCCACAAAGTACATGCCGCATCTCCATTCCCCGGTGCTCACCGAGACCATCTGTTCGGAATTGATAATCTCCTGCTTCAACGACAGTATGGACAGTTGGGACCAGGGTCCGGCCGCCACCGAACTGGAGGTGAGCATGATCCGCGGTCTTGCCGGACTGTTCGGCTATGTGCCTGACACATCCGACGGATGCTTCACATCGGGAGGGTCCCAATCCAACATATCCGCCATCATCGCGGCGCGTGACTGGTACTGTATGGAGAGGTTCGGATGGGATGTGAAGATGAACGGTCTTCCGCCCGAGTATGGGAAGCTGCGCGTGTACACTTCGGAGATCTCCCACTTCTCCATGGACAAGGCAAGCCACATCCTGGGTATGGGGTATTCCGCTGTACGCAAGATCCCGGTGGATTCCAAGTGTCGTATCGATCTGAAGGAATTCGAGAGGATGTTGAAGGAGGATGTGGATGCGGGCCTATATCCGTATTGTGCGGTGGCCACATTCGGTACCACAGATTTCGGTTCCATAGATGATGCAAAGGGCATGAGGGAGCTTTGCGACCGTTACGGTATGCATCTGCATGGGGACGCCGCATACGGTTCCGGACTCATCATGAGCAGACGGTATCGCGATAGGTTGTCAGCGATATCCCTTTGCGATTCGATAACCATCGATTTCCACAAGATGTTCCTCCTTCCCATATCGTGTTCCGCGATACTCATGAAGGACGGGGAGAGACTGAAGTGCTTCGAACTCCACGCGGATTATCTCAACCGTGAGGAGGACGAGGAGGACGGTTACATCAACCTCGTAGGCAAATCGATGCAGACCACCCGCCGTTTCGATGCATTGAAGGTGTTCATGGCATTCCAGACCAGAGGTGTCGAAGGGTTCTCCAGGATCATCGACACCGCTGTTGGCAACGCATCCTATTTCTTCGACAGGATATCCTCGGACGATGCGTTCATCGCACCGGTGGAGCCCGAGCTCTCGTCCGTCGTATTCGCTTTGGATATGGGGGATGATGTCAACAAGAGGGTCAGGCGCATGCTACTTTCCGAAGGTACCGTGATCGGTCAGACCGTCAAGGACGGACGTGTGATGCTCAAGTTCACCTTGCTCAATCCCAATCTGACACATGACATGATCGATTCGATCATAGCCAGGATAAAGGAACTCGGTGTGCAGGCAAGATGCTGAGAACGGATCCGGCGGGGGTACCCGCCGGTGACGTCAACCTTTGTTTTATATCTGCTGTATTGTTCTATACATCGGAGATGCCGTCATGAAGGATGTGAGGATAACTGTGAAGAAGATCTGTTGTCACAGCGATCTCATAGAGATCTATGAGAATCCGATAGAACACGCATGCGATATGGTGCTGGGACAGGAGTTCATCTCCGTGGATGCGCAGAGACCGGAAGGTATGTGCGAAGAGGCCTGGAAATCCATGGAACGTTTTGTACTGGCACTTGCGTGCGGAGGCGGGAACTTCTTCGACGGGTGGATGAAGGACCCTCATTCCGCCATGATTTCATGCAACGATGGATTCAGACCAGTCTCGTTCTATCTGGAGACCATATCCTGAGCGAGATTCTGTGATCTGGGTCTGTTGTTATTCATTACCTTTCCATCTTGGATGCCCATATGCTGTCGAAGAATGCGGCGGCATATGACGGAAAATGTTCCATGTTGTTCTCATCCATATGGTATTGGTCATTCTCCAAAATCAAATGGTTTGTAGATCCTTCTCTTCAGCATATTATGCGATCCGTTTATTGGCATATGCCTCTCGTACAAAAACAGGTTTCAAATCATGTCACCATACGACGAAATATCGATGTGCCAGCATATATGAATACAATCGGAATCAAAAGACGGAAAGATGTTTTTCACGGGGCCGTAGCCCCGTGACGGTCTCAGATGAGGGTGACCAATGCGTCGACCGCCCAACATCCCTTGCCCTCGTCACCGACGATGACGGGGTTGATCTCGAGCTCCTTGATCTCGGGGTTCTCGACGGAGATCTTGACGATCTTCCTGATGGTGTCCTTCATCGCGGTGATATCGGACTTGGCCATTCCGCGGGCACCGGACATCAGCTTGTAGGCCTTGGTGGACTGGATCATCTCGTCCAGCTGCTCCTCGGTCATGGGCACGTGGGCCTGGGAGATCTCCCTGAGGATCTCGACGAAGATTCCTCCGAGTCCGAAGGAGATGACGGGTCCGTACTGGGGATCGCGGATCATGGACAGGATGACCTCCT
>JAEDGA010000020.1 GCA_016297775.1 Candidatus Methanomethylophilaceae archaeon | reverse complement strand
CAGTTCATTGCACTATCGATAAGGAAGTACATGCGTCAGAGGATGAACAAGGAGATGCAGGCTCTAGACATCCCCAAGATACTCAAGAGGCTGAGATTGATGAACGCGACCCAATTGAGATCAGGATGGTACATTAACGAGATCCCCAAGGAATGCCGCGACATCTATGAGGCATTCGGTATCCAGCTTCCCGTGAAGGGGAACAGGGGCCGCCTCCGATGAAATGGTTTTACGGGGCCGGAGCCCCATATGTCCGGATCTCGGATCACTCCTCTTTTCTTGTCACCTGTAATCCTACGAATATCGCAAGTACCACGATGACCGCTCCGATACCGACATAGATCCCTATATCGGGTCCGTTGCCGTCATCGATCTCATCGATCATGTACACGGACAGATGGTTGGTGAAGATCGTGACCTTTCCGGTGACAGGATCGTACGCAGAATCCACAATGGTCTTGCGTCCGTCGTCATCCAGATAGTAAACGATAACCTTCTTTCCTTCCTCAACGGTCTTTCCGTACGTGACGGTGATCTTCACCGTATCTCCGAGATCGTGGACGTTACGTCCTCCCGCACGGAGTTCGATGGAGAACAATACGGAGTCGCCGGCCACCGCCTTCTGTGCCTCGGTGACGGAACCCTCCTCTGCCACGGATGCGGTGAAGGTCATCTCGCCTCCGAATCCGGAAACGATCGTACTCAGGGAATCGGCAGAGAATACGATGTTACTGCTTCCGGTGTCGATGGTGACGGTCTTTCCGGTCTCCGTGATGTGCTCTATCTCTTCAGTAGAGATGTTGAAGCTTCCGTTGTCGGATTCGAACACGGTGTTTTTATCCTCGCTTGTGGGAAGGAATGACCTTTCGAAAACGGCAATGAATTCGCTCTCGTTGGAGAATTTCATTCCAGCCTCGTAACCACCCCAGGAGGAGAATTTGTAACTGTACATCCAATCGGATGCCTTCACAGGATCCTTGGGAAGAACGATGGTCTCACCGTAGGCGAACTTTGATGTCGCAACGGTCTTTCCTTCGGAGACGAACCTCACTTCGTGAACGGAGGGTCCGAACACGGTGTCCATGTAATCATCCACTGCACGGTTCTGAGGTGCGTACTGGATCCAACCCCATGAAGCGCATGATATATCATATCCGGGCTTCAGTGCGGATGAATCTGCAGTTCCAGATTCCACGCATTCGGAGAACCACAGGAACAGAGCGGTCTCCTCGTCGCCGTCGCACATCTCGTTCGTCTCGTCAGTCATCCTGAGGCCGAACTCGGAGATGTTCACGCTGTAGACGGACATATACTTCAGGTATGCGGCCTTGACAGCCTCATCCACATTCTTGTAGGATTTGCTTCCGTCGTATACGAAGAACGCATCCGCACCGGTGTTGAACCTATATGGTCCGACGTATCCGGCTTCGACGGATGCCTCACCGTTGTACAGAGAGTCGATGTATCTCTCATGCGATATGATGTACACCTTATCATCGTCTGTACCGAACGTGTTGCCCAGGTACCAACCTCTGGTCTCGTTCCAATTCCATACGGCGTAGTTGGGGTTGTACAAGTTACCGTCGGATGCCCAGGATCCCACGGACCAGACATCGATGGACGAATCGTTGAAGAAGTGTCCGTTGGTGCTGTACTCGATACCGATGGAGATCTTCGCGGTATCCATGGCGGTGATGAACGCATCGAGCGCATCCGTACCGTCGGCGGTGTACCATCCGTTGATGGAATCGTATTCACCGGTGGAGTCGATCAACCAGAAGCTGTACCTGTCCACCGGACGTTCGGATGCCACGATGGATCCGTTGAATACGACGTCCTTGGAGACGATCATTCCGTCGGTGTAGCCCTCCCATCCGCTGAACTTGTAGGTGTAAACCCTGTCGGTGGCCTTGGAAGGTGTCTTGGGGAGTATTATCTCTGTCCCGTATTCTACCAATGTGGGTGTGCCGTATACCTCTCCGTCGAGGATGAATGTAACAGTATAGCTGTTGATGTTCCACTTTGCGGTGACGATGGTATCCTTCAGAGGCATCACATCGGGAATGGTCACATCCCATCCTGCGAAGGTGTATCCTTCACGCACAGGATCCCTGGGTACATCGATAGTGCTGAAAGGCATACCGATGACCTCAGCATACGTGTCCCCGTCGGATACGAATCTGACACTGTACGTCAGAGATATGCATCCCGAGAATGCGGAGACATCTACGGAATCGAATCCGGATATGTATGTGAATGTATCCAGCGCTATGCATCCGTAGAATGCATTGGCTCCGATAGTTCTCACCGTACCTGGAACGGTGACCTCCTCTATGCCGATGAATCCATAGAACGCGTTGGCTCCGATGGATGTCACACCGTCCTCGATGATCACCTTGGTGAAGGCCTCGGACCTCCAGGGCTGATCTGTAGTACCGAGATCGGACATCACGGATCCATCTACCACATGCAACGTTCCGTCATCCACATACCATTCGCTGAGTTTGACGTACAGTTTGAGTTCGTCGGTTATGGCGGTGGAGGGGTCGAATGCATTCTTACAGGCCTCGTCGGTGTAATATCCGGATATCGCGGGATCTGCAGCAAGTGTCTTGCCTTCGATCACCTTGAGGACCGTGCTGTTACCGTCCGGGTATACGATGGTGACATCATTGGTCGGTGCGATGCAGAACATCGTACCGGAATCGTTCACCCACAGGATGTAACCGTTCTCCGCGATACGTACCTGTCCGGATGCGTACTGTGAGGTGATGGCCGCGTCCTTGAGCATGTAGGATTCCAGGGTGTTGGTGGATATCGTGTACTCGAACACACAGAGATCCTTGCTACTATTGTACGGTATCACGTATCCGATCACCTTTCCGGAATGACCGGTGGTGATGGCCATGGAACCATGGCTACTTATGTTTGATCCTCCCGCAGAATATTTCGAGGACGATGCCAGGAGCTTCATGGTCTCCATGTCGTACACCTGGAACACACCGGATGCGAACACATATCCCAGACCGCCCTCTACGATGAGTGCGCTGCAATAGCTGTTGCCGGTGTTGGACGAGATCGCCCTGAGGGATGCCCTGTTGAAGTAACCATTGTCATCGATCTTGACAGATGCGATGTTGATGATCGATTCGGGAGATGTGGAATCGAATATTCCCGCACCGTATGCGGTTATGGTCGCATATCCCTCGTTGAAATCCATGTATCCGGTGTTGATGGACTTTCCTTCGAACTCCGGGATCGTCACAGTATCGATCAATGCGCCTGTGTCCACATCCAGGGTGATCAGGGATATGACCTTGTTCACCATGGCCACTCCGTACATGTAATCTTTGAAGAAGAACATGGTGGAGCTACCTTCGTAGTTGGAGACGACCTGATCGACCTTGACGTTCCAAAGGGGCTTGTGAACGTTGTCGGATACCTTGGTGTCCGCATCCACGGCGGAATAACAGAATGTACCGTCCTTCGTCGCAACGAAGAACTTCTGATCGTAGTAGTACGACCTTGCGGACGTGGAACCTATGGAGAACACCTGTTCCAGATCCTGATCGAACACCTTTCCGGTCAGACAATCCAGTATGAGTCCGTTACCTGTACATGTATAGTTATAGAATCCGCTGTATGAATCTGCCGTCTTTACTGTCTTTACAATCACTCCTGTCTCTATATCGATCTTTTCCAGATAATTATCGACCTTCGCATACGCATATCCGCCCATGATCGCGGGTAAGTAGGTCATTCCCGTGAACTGTGCACCGGTGGTGTTACCCTTTCCGCTGTTCCAGATGTTTGAATAGTGTCCATTCACGGGTGTGTACGAATCGTAGTGGTTCACGTAGGGTGTGGACGCGAGGTAGATGGATGTCGCCTTGACGGTGACATCGGATGCAACGGACATCGCATACATGGGCCCGGCGGACTCCACGACATTGCCGTTCACCATCCAGGATGCAAACTCGTATCTGAGATCCGCATCATAGACGAACATGACGTTGCTGCCTGCGGGCACCTTGGTGCCGCTTGCGATCTCCCTGTATCCATTGATTATGGCGGACACTGCACCGTTATCCCCGGAGAAAACGACGGTGACCATGGAAGATGTGTCGACGACCCATTTCGCATAAAGTGTCATATCTGCTATGACAGGTGCCGCGAAGTCGTAAGCGACGGTCTTGGAGGAATCAGTATACCATCCTTCGATGATATATCCGGGTTTTTCGGTAACGGGTGCACCCACGGTCATACCGTTGTATACGGTCTTCGGATCGACTGCGGTACCACCGTCCGTGTCGAAGGTGACGGTGAACGATCTGTCAGGCACTATACCGGAGATCGCGATCTCGATATCGTCCGTAACCTCGATAGAATAACAGTACAGTCCGTTAAGCGTCGATGTGGGCGTCAGGGGAACAGCATTGGATGTTACCGATATACCATCGATGACATATCCGGGCTTGGCGAGAACGGAGAAACTTATCTTATTGCCGTGGGGGATATCCTTGGAACCTCCGAAGGTCTCCATGATGAATCCCGTCATATCTGCAGGATATGTAACACCATATCTGTTGAGCTCTATACCGGTGATGCTCAGTTTGGTATCTCCGGCGACGGAGGACATGTAATACATTCCAGCGACGGAGTTCTCACCGATCTTCGTTTCGGAGTCCGCCGCCATAAGGTTGAGGGTGACATCACCGTTCTTCACGACGATCTTGGACCTGTTATAGGAATTATCGGGAGTTACGGAGAATGCTATGGCGGTACCATCGGTGATGACGGAGATGGATGCATGGATATCGTTCATCTCCATGATCACAGTACTGTCGCCTACGACGGTGAACACTCCGTACAGAGGCAGATCACCGGTCACCACATCGACGATACTGTTCTTGAAGAACTTGACCGAGGATTCGATACCGGAGTCGGATGCGAACTGCACATCGCTGTTGATCATAACGTTCCTGACAGCGGTGTTGCCTACGAAGGCGTTACTGAGGACATCGGTCATACCGGCGGGCAGTGTGATCACGGATGCGCCCGATACGGAGAAGGAATAGGGGGCGGCAGACACAACGCCTTTCGCTATGGAAAGGTCGGATGTTCCGTTTCCTGCGTGTATCAACACGTTGCCGGATACGACGGTATCTCCGACGATGGAGAACACCTTGTTACCGGGTGAGACAGAGATGGATTTTCCGGATACCGCGGTATCAAGACAGGAGAATGTGGTAGCCACGATATCGTCACCCAGAACAAGGGTGCTTCCGGTGGATATTATCATCTTGCCTTTGACTGGAGTTCCGTTATCATAAGTCACGCTGACCGTTTTCACGCCGTTCTCCACGGCCGTGATGGACGCGAGAGCGGATACGAGATAATCGTTGTAAAGTGGCACAGATGTATGGATGATGAGATTCTCGATACCTGTGACGTTGCTGAAGGACGAGGAGGTGAGCTTCAGCATTCCGTAGATGTCCAAGGTCTTGATATTGGTACATTTACTGAACGCAGAGCCTTTGATATCCACATGTGTTCCACGAATCGTTACGGATTCGAGTGAAGCACAGGATGCGAACGAACTGGAATCGATGACCTTCACTGATGCGGGCAGTGTTATCGATTTGAGTCCGCATCCGTAGAATGCATAACTGCCGATGCTCTCAACCGTGGAGGGGATTGTTATGCTACTGAGTTTGGTACAGTTGCGGAACATGTTGCTCTGGATGGAACCGATACCCTCCCACAGATTGATGCTTGCGAGAGAGCTGCAACCGTTGAACACCGATGCACCGGTGATATCGGGATTACCCTTGATATCCACTGACGTTAGAGATTTGCAACCGTAGAATGCGGAACCGCCGATGGTCTTCACGGATGCAGGTACGATGATGGTTCCAAGGGACGAACAGTTGTAGAACACATTGTTGTTCAAAGCGGAAACGCTGTCGGGGATGGTGACCTTTTCGAGGCCCGTGCATCCGCTGAAACAATAGGCAGGCAGGTAGGTGATGCCGCTCTCGAATTCCACTTCTTTCAGGGATGTGCACTGCGCGAAGGTGTAGTTGTCCATGACCTCCACGGTGGAGGGGATGGTCACATCTTTCAGAGTGGATCCGCTGAACGCATATGACGACAGGGTCCTCACGGATGCAGGTATCGTCAGAGTATCGATTCCTCCCGGGATGGATCTGCTTCCGATGCATACGACATCATCAGGTATGGTAGAACCCACTGAAAGGTACACAAGAGTCCTTACGCCGGAGAGATTCAGAATCACAGATTTGGACAATTTCGTCTCGTTGATAGCGTATGAACCTACTTCAGTGACAGAATCGGGCAGGATCATGTCGGTAAGTGACTTACATCCTTTGAACGCATACGACTGCAGAGATTCCAGTCCGTTGCCTTCGATGGTGACCGCTTTCAACGCGGTACAATCTGCAAATGCATACATGCCGATGGTCTTTACCGTGGAAGGGATGGTTATGGTCTCGATGATTCCGTATCTGAACGCGGAATGACATATCTCGACGGTACCATCGGGGATGGTAAAGGAGGTCGCTGTCCTGGGGACGTAGATCACCTTCGTATCGGAAAGGATGGTGTTCTCGATCTTGAGCGATGCGAATGCACCGTTAGATATATTGGCGGAATCGGTGAAACCGATGACCAAGGAAGTGAGCTTGTTGCATCCGCTGAATGCGTTGGTGGAATTGAACTCGGTAACTTTATCGGATAATTTCACCTTTTCAAGGGAAGCACACTGATAGAACGCATTGGATTTGACGGATGTGACGGAAGGTGCATTGACCTCCACAAGCAGTTTCATCCCGTTGAATGAGCCATTTATAGCTTTGAGATTGGGAAGGTTGAAGGATGTTATCCTTGTTCCGTAGAATGCAGAACTGCCGATGGTCTCCACACCGGTACCCACATCGATGGTCTCCAGTGCGGAGTTGTAGAATGCGTTGGATCCGATATTGACGACTCCGGACAACTTCATCGATTTGAGTGAGGAACAACCGTAGAATGCGTTGGTTCCAATATCCTTAACATCACCAGAGATCTTAACATCAGTGAGCGAAGTGCATCTGTAGAATGCCTTGTCACCGATGGAACCGACCTTGGAGAATTCGACACTGACGATACCGGTACAATTGCTGAAAATCTCGGAAGGGATTTTGGACATCTCTCCAAGGAAAACGACCTTGGTAACATTGTTGTTACCGGAGAAAGAATCCGAATCCGCGACGGGATAGGGCACGCCACGGTAATTCACAGTAGCAGGAACGGTTATCTCCCCGCTCAGCGAACCAGTATTCGTCAGCTTTGCGATTTTACCGCTCTCGCCATCGATCAGTTGGAATGTGAGGCCGTTCTCCGTTACGGTCACATTCTCTTCCGCATAGGAATCATCCGATGCGAATGCGCCTATCGTACAAACGCACAACAGGCACAGACAGATCAATGACATGAGCATGATGCTCTTGTTCTTTGTCATTTCATCCTCCCACTGCACAAAGGCAGTTGGATGTATATGACAACTAAATCAGAGTATAAGTAGTTGGTTGTATAATCCAACTAAAAAAATTGTATCATAAAATCCAGCGTCCGCTGATACATTCACTCCGAATCCGGCCACAGGACATCTGAATCCCGTGTTACCTGTGGTACCTCCATGTGATCGCACCGGCGATCAGGAAGAAAACGATCATCGAACCGATCACATAAGGCATCGTACGTGCCTCGAAGCTTTCCATGAGATCATCCTCTTCTGCGATAGTCCCATGGGCCACAGCCCAGTGCGGGGACATTGCGCTATCAACATCGATCTTCAGTTTTTCAGGAATCTCGCCTGCAGAATCGAAAGCATCCGTGAATCCCTCAGGCTGAGCACAATATGCAGTGACCGATCCCATCATGTTGCACGAAGAGAAACATCCCCTTCCCAGAGATGTCAACGAACTTCCGAACGTGACATCCGAAAGCGTACGGCATTGAGTGAATGCGAACACACCGACATCCGTAACATGATTGAGGTCGATATATGATAGGGCGTAACATTCTCCGAATGCACGGGAATCGATACGTACCACATTATCCGGGATCAGGATGCCGTTCAATACCGTGCAGTATTCGAAACATCTGGCCGGTATCGTATCGATACCTTTCCCGATGGATACATCCGCCAACCTTATGCAGTCGTAGAACGCACCTGCACGGATGTCGGTGACTGAATCGGGTATCGACAGCGACCTCAGATAATGACAATCCCTGAACGTCTCGAAACCTATGAAACGTACGGTGTCAGGGATGGTATCGGGATTGCTCCGGAGTTCCGAACATTTCCTGAACGCCTCATCGGCCAAGGATATGGCAGAACCGCCCTGGACCCATGTCAATCCCGTAAGGGATGTGCACCCATAGAACGCACGTGTGTGTACGCGAAGCACCGAGGACGGTATGCTGACGTTGATCACCGGGCTGTCCATGAACGCACAGCATCCTATCCCGGTTACGGGATATCCGGTACCTCCAACGTTTATGGATGCGGGTATCTCCGCATCCGTACCGGACACCCAGGAACGTATGGTGATCTCTCCGTCTATCAGATAGTATGTCATCACCGATCTTTTGACCGAGTATGTCATGATGTTGAGCACATCCGTATCCTCATCCCATCCGGATGCGTCTGATGCGCGATGCACCTCTATGGACGATGGCCTATCACCTATGAATTCGGGCATATCTCCGAGGAAATATACATCGGACACATCCGAACCCAGTAGGGAATCCCAACAGAACGATGTTATTGTAGCTGGTATCACCAACGCAGATACGTTTCTGACACCTGAGAACGCACCCTCGCCTATGATGGTGAGGACTGTACCTTCGAATGCTGATGGTATATGCAGGGTCTCCGAGGCACCGTCGATATCCATGCGGTCCAGAACGGCGCCCCCTTTGGAATACGAAACATCACCGTACGGACACGGATCTCCGAAACGGATATCGGATGTACGTTCACGATCGGTACCGATCACCACATACGGGAGACCGACCGCACGGAACGATATGTATCCCTCGGACACATCACATACAAGCGATGTGAGTATGCCCGTGTTGGCATCCGCCGACCACGCTGCCGCAGATACGGATGGGTCGGGATCGGAAACGTACGGGAAACTCAAACGTACCATGGATGTATCGCCGATCGTACGCCCTCCCGACTTCAATCCTACGGTGAACGATGAATCCCATGACACCCTCTTTAATGCAGAATTTATCCTCACCGAGGATGTGGGTCCCTTCCCTATGGAGAACGAGATTTCTCCCTCCGCCACACCACACAGGTCCGATGCGCGGAACACCATCTCCCCGCGATACAGGATGATGCGTGCCATGGCATCGATGTCGGTGATATCGCATATCCTCTTGAGATCCGAAGTATCCATGACCGCATACTTCCCATCAGCGAATGCGGAAAGGTCACAGATCGTGTATGCACCCCTCTCCTCGATCAGCCCTTCGGAAGTCATCCCTGCGAGTGATACGCGGATCCCGTTCCTGTCTGTATCCGACACCGAATAGGTACCGAACAGACGCGATACGTATAACGTGGTATCCCCGGAGATCATGAACGATGTCCCTACACGTTCCGACAAGGTACGATCGCGATACAGCCTCAACAGATACCCGTCCGATGTACCTGTCATGATTTCCTCGGTGATGAAATCCCCATATGCCATGTCGATAGTGTGGAGTACTTCGCCGTTCTCGATCAGGGTGAGGATGTACGGATGCCTCACATAGGTATACGATGCATACAGGACCTTGGATGATGTTACAGATGTCAGATCTAACGGGAGGTATCCGTTCAACGTCATGCTCCATCCCTTGAAAGTGTATATCTTGTCAATCGTATCCGGACGTTCGGGACCTGACGGATAATCTGTCAGGGCCTTTCCATATTCCACATACCTTTCGGCATATCTCGACCCGTCATACGAGAAGAAGGTTATCCTGAAAGTCTTCAGGGACGATTCGAACAACGGAATGAGAGTCATATCGTACTCTATCGACGATAAATCCGCCATGGAAGAACCGTCGATGCTCCACCATTTGAAGGAGAATGTTTCCGAGACGGATTCCGACTTGGAAGGTATGCCCGCGAATACTGAGGACTCCCTGTCGGCAACGATCTCGGTGTTGAATATCCCTCCTTCCGCATCCATGAACGTCAGGGTATGCCATGCATCCCGGACCATCGTACCCCTGAATATGGTGTCTCCGACGATCGGTGCCGATGTGTTGCCCCATCCGGAGAAATGCTTTCCCGGCGGTATGTCGGGAATAGGTATCTGTGAGTTTGATAATATCGTGCCGCCCTCCACCTCGAACGGGGTGCCGAACACGATACCATCGATCATGAACGTGACGGTGAACATCCTCTTGCCGCTGTCGAATATGGGGAATAACGTCAGATCGCGCGTGACCGCATCCAATCCGCCGTACACAGAGGAGGCGTCCTCACTCCATCCTACGAAACCGAAGACCAGTCCGTCGGAATCGTGTTTGGACGGTATGCCTGTGAAAGAAGCAGGATCTCCGTTCTTCACAGATTCACGCCACATTACGTTACCGTAAGCGTCCATGTATGTGATCATGGGGCCTATGATCGCCCCGGTGTATCCGCGAAACTCCGTCACACCCTCTATTGTCTTGGAAGTGTCACCCCATCCGGTGAAGTAATATCCGTCATCGACAGAGCATGACGGGATCTCTGAGGGAGGGATTGACGTACCGTACGGTACGGACATCCTCTTAAGAACAACATCGTTCGATATGAATACGACATCAAAACTTTTCGTTATGGGTTCGAAGACCGGGACAAGGATCATGCTCCCCCTGACATCGGTGAGGTCGTCCACGGATGTCCCGCCGTCGGAACTCCACCCTTTGAATTGGAAAGCATACCCTTCCGTTTCCGGTCTGACAGGTACTGTATCATATGATGCGGCATTGCCGTTGATCACCTGTTCGGTGAACATCACCGTACCGTCATATGACATATATGTCAGCGTATGTGTCATCGGCAGCAGGTAACCTTTGAATACAGTGTCACTCGTGATGGGTGCACCGGTATCCCCCCATCCGGTGAAGTACATCCCTTCGGGGATCTGCGGGGACGGTATGATGTCCCTATTCAGGGTAGTATTGAACTTCACCCTGACCGAGGTCATCTTCACACCGTCCAACTCGAAGGTGACGTCCACCATGTTCCTCTTGACCAGAGCATCCACGGATGATGTATCGGTTATACGCGGCAACGTATCCAGAACATCGATCTCGGCACCTCCGGATCCCTCCGAATATTCCAAGGATATGATATACACGATCGCGATGTATCTGTACACGGCAGGATCGTAATACCCGAGTGTCTTCTGGTTGTATGACCACACATCGTTTATGTACATGTATTGGGACCAATATGCCCAATCCATAGGGCCGCCGATGTTCGTATCGCCCTCTATTCCGAAGAATGTGTCTATCCAGTACTGGAGATCGTTGCCTCCGTAATCCCCTATGGTGAAGCTGCATTCGAAACCGTTGCGATCCATGGCATCGGCCACGACCTCACCCATGTTGGATCCGTGACCTTTGATCCAGAATCCGTTCATCCTATCCTCGGTAGTGAATGCTTCCTGCACAAGGGGATCGGTACTGTCATATCCGTAATCGAATCTGATGAACACATACCCGTCGGATGTTGGTTTGAAATCCGGCTTACCATATACGTTCACGCCGTTCTCCATGGAATGTCCGGATATGTGGAGACAATACGACGTGCCCGTTATGGCTAACGAATCCGATGCATCGTTGAATCCCACCTCATACCAGTCGTGTACGCCGAGAGGCATCCATTGATGTATGTTCCAATTCTCCGATGACGATGACGGACTCATACCGCCCACGGATTCTATCGCACCCAGTTTGGAATAGACGATCTTCAGACCGAGACTCTTGCACCCGGCCTCCATGATCTCTTTCACTGTACCCCCTTGGGAATATGTCATCACATATCCGTCGTCCGTCTGTACGAAGACGCGTACATCCTCCGAATATGCCGCATCCGTATCATCGGACATAATGAAGGTCAAAGACAGCAGGATGATGAGTGACGACAGGATGAACAACACGTTGCGGGACATTTCAGTCTCCTATCGCGGTCTTCGGCAGGACGTAGATTTCACCGTCCGCATCCAATCCTATGCGGGCATCCACCTCGTAGACATCGCGTATCAGTTCCTCGGTGACCACGGTCTTCGGATCCCCGTATCCGACCACCTGCCCCTTCTTCATGATTATGCACAGATCGCAGTACCTGGCCATCAGCGAGATATCGTGTTCGGCGACAAGGACGGTCATATCCCCGCGGGACATCCGTTTGAGATATTCCATCACATTGAGTTTGTATTTCATGTCCAGATGGGATGTGGGTTCATCTACGAGCATGACCTTCGGTTCCTGGACGTATGCTTTGGCGATCAGTGCGCGCTGTTTCTCTCCGGAGGATAGCAAAGAGACCTGTTTCCTTCTATAATGATCGAGACCGAATGCCTTCAACGCTTCGCGGACCTTCCTCTCATCCTCTCTGGACTCCCACCATACACGGTTGACGAAGGGATATCTTCCCAACATCACCATGTCCATCACCGACATACCGAATGTCTGACCTGCCTCTGCGGGAACGTTGGCCACCCTGTGGGCCACATCCATCGGCCTCATTGGACCTATGTCCTCCCCATCGATGATTATGCGACCGGTCCATCCCTTGTTGATCTTGGATATGCATTTCATCATCGTGGATTTGCCGCATCCGTTCGGGCCTATCAACCCGATCAATTTCCCCTTGGGAAGGGACAGATCTATACCGTGCAAAGCCTCGAAGTCCCCAAAACTGATTCTGAGCCCCTCTATCTTGAGCATCTCATCCATCATATTCACGCCCCCTCCTCATGAGCATGTAAGCGAACACAGGGGTACCGATCATAGCGGTGATGGCACCCACGGGTATCTCGGTGGGGGCCATGGCAACCCTGGCGATGAGATCGGAGAACAACATGAGACATGCACCCAGGATCATGGATGCAGGCATGATCAGACGGTGATCCCCACCAAGACACATCCTGCAGGCGTGAGGGATCACCAGACCCACGAACCCTATGATGCCCACGAAAGCTACACAGACCGAGGTGAGTACGGATGCCACCACCATCATAACGGCCTTGAATCTCCTAACATCCAACCCGAGTTGGCTGGCCTGATCCTCTCCCATCATGAACAGGTTGAACTCCCTCGCCCACATCAGGGCGAGTATCGAGATCCCTATGGCCGGTACCAGGACCAGGAAGGCGTTCTCCCAGGTTATGCTGGCGAAGGATCCGTACAGCCACCACATTACATCGGCCAGATTGTCTTTGTTCATGGCCAGGAACACCGTCTGTATGGACGAGAATGCAAAACCAACGATGACTCCCGCGAGTATGTAGTTGGTCGCGGAACCTCCGGCACCCTCAGATACCGTCAGGGTGATACCGAATGCGATCAAACCACCCAATATGGCACCGAGCGGAATGATATAGGTGCTGTGTTCCGATAGGAAAGGGATGGCTGCAACACCTACGGATGTCACGGCGACGGCGAAACAACCAGCGCCCGATGACACACCTGTTATATAGGGGTCCACCAGAGGATTGCGTATCAGAGCCTGGAATATGCACCCTGCGACAGCCAGACCCGCACCCACGCCGACTGCGGCCACTGCTCTGGGCAACCTGGAATGGTATATGTACAGCTCCTCCGTGTTCAGATTCTGTCCACCCTTGCCTATGGCGGACATCAGGGATCCCAAGGCATCGCTTATCGGGATTATCCCGCCCGATGATATGGACATACTGATCAAGAACATGAAAAGACAGAACAGCGCACCGGCGACCGCCACTATCAGGAATCTGCGTCTCTTGAGAGATATCTCGCTTTCGTCGGATTCCACATCCGACATGTCCTCGTTCATACGTGACAGCGAACGTCCTATCCTTCCGGCGATCCCTGCCAGAGGACCCTTCCCTTTAGGTACATTATCATCATTTACGCCCATCCTATCCTCTCCTGTATAAAATCACGGCCGCCAGGAGCGTGGCCCCCATGGCCAGGAAAAGGGTCACCCATGACCAATGGGCGAGACCCTGCGATCTATAATCGATATCCGATGTGACCGACACCGGGGATCCCGGAACATCCGAGATGCAATACACCGTTCCATCATCGTTCCCCACATAGATCCTGCCGTCAACTATGGTGGGGGAGCACATGTTGTACGCGGTTACGGAACCAGGTTCCAGCCTCATCCTCCATATGAGGTCGCCGGTGTCCGGATCCAGGCACCTTGCGGCACCGCCGTTAGGCCACACGGACAACGGAGAATAATCGACACAGTACAGCCTTCCATCACAGTACACCATGGATGATTTGCAGGATGCACCGTTTGGTACCGACCATATGACATGTCCATCGGTGACGGATAATGCGTAATAGCCGGATTCTGCATCGAAATATTCCCCGTTCTTGTCGTACACCTGCGCCTTACCGGTGCCATCATGGGATGTCAACGCCGGTCTGAGATAACCGTATACTGTACCCCCGACGACGATGGAGGATCCCCCGTACACATCCGTCCTCCACAATGGCTCGGATGTATCACGTAAATCATAACACGACAACGAACCGTTCCTGGGCGTCATGCTGCCGTCATCGCAGCTGACGATCACCCTGCCGTCGCCGGCACATATGACCTTGGACACCACGCCGGAGGCATGTCCGGGTATGTCGGCCACATGCGTGACGGAGATCTCCTCGCCAGTGGATGCGTTAACACAGTACATGTTGCCGGAATATCCTCCGCACACAATCGTGCGGAGTCCGTCCACGTAGCATACCGACGGAGTGGAACAGTAGAAACATCCTCTGTCCTCCCTGGAAGGTGTATATGTCCATATCTCCTCGAACCCGTTGGTACGATCGACGGAATAACAGCGTATGCGCCCGTCATGGGTCGTGAAATATATCGCACCGGAATCGTATATGGCGGATGATGGTCCGTTGGTACTTGTTATGCCTTCGATGGACCATTCCTCATCCATTATTGGCAGATATTCATATTCCTGTGTGTTGAATACTCCAGTGAAATGTGCCGTATCCCCTCTGGGCACCATCTCATGAAGGACAGAACCGTCCATGCGATCGATACAATAGATGTGTCTGTTCGCCGAGGTGACTATGATCATATCATCCACTATCAGAGGAGAATTGAGCTCATACTGCGTGGAACCGTGGGACCTGTCCACGGAATATGACAGATACCATACCACCTCCTTGTTGACGGCGTCCACACAATAGAGGTGCGGGTCACGATTAACGCCCGTACCGTAATAATCACCGGATGTGACGTAATAGATGAGTCCATCCGCGGCAAGGATGGAACCGCATACCGCACCCGCTTCGGATTGGATGTACCATTCCAAGGGAGTCGCTACGGAATCGGGCATATGCGATCCGGAGATGCCTGTACATGAGGAATCCCCACGTATGCTTACCCATACATCCCTGAACACGGGCGTAGGTGCGGGCAATGAGGATGGGGATGGTCTGAATCCCAGACATAGATCCCCGGAAACGTAGGACATGCCTCCTTCGATACCGCCGTAACTCCAGCAGTAGTAATCCCAGATGTAGAATCTCCACGAACACACCGTACTGCCCATGGTCACCTCTGAACGCCCATCCACGGATAGGATGCGGTCGCCATCCACGGATACGTGGATGCCGTTGGATACAAGTGTATTAACGACGGTGTCCGTCAAGGTGGATCCCGGCATTATCCGATACCATGCATAGGATCCGTCACCGTTGTCTAGGAGCAACATGTCCTCCGTTTCGGATCCGCCGGATGTCACCGGAACCACAGTGGTGATCATAAGAACGATCGCTACAGGGATGGCCATGATCCTTAGGATGTTCATATCAGTAGCACCCCCTCCGGACCCTGATATTTCAGATAATCTGAATAATCATCAGCAAAGTACTTGGGCGATCTGTCCCAATAATCCGCCTTGACGAACGAATCCGGATCCAGGACCTTGGCAATGAGCTCCACAGCGGCACCCAATCTCGCACCCGGACGTGAGATGAGATCTGCAGATGCACCGGAGAATACGAATATCCTCTTATCCTGAAACGCAGGAGTGTCCTTCCACACCCTGTTCATGGATTGGAGTAGTGCATTGTATTGCACATCCGTCTCTACCTTGCCGTTCTGATATACGATGATGATCGCATCAGGTTGTTTGACATAGATCGCTTCCTTGTCCACCATACCCCATGATTGGATGTTGGAGAACACATTGGTGGCACCGATTGATGTAAGAATGGTATCCGCATAGGTGCCCGAACCTGCGACATAAGGGGATTCCGATGCGGAAAGCGAAATGAATACTTTATCCGATACGATGTTGGTGACGGCACAGACGGATTCTATCGTCTTAGATAGATTTTTGATGTAGATGTTCCCGTTATCGGACATACCTAATGCACTGGATGCTATCCAGATGTTCTTCAGAAGGTCGGAGACCTCTATGACCTCATACATTACGACCGCAGAGATGCCGGATTTACGGAGTTTATCGGCCATGGAGATATGTTCGCCTACACTTCCGTCCAGGAATACTAGGTCTGGGGAAACGGATACTATCAATTCGAAGTTGGGATCGGTATAACCTCCGACGAACTCTATATCACCGGCTTCCTGTGCCTCGGATATTGATGAAGGATAATTGCTGTAACGATCGGTGGCAACGATGAGTCCGGCACCGCCCACGGCGGCGACCGTCTCCGTTACCGAGGGGGCCATAGTGACGATACGCAGGTCCGCCCCCATCAGATTCTTCCCGGCTTCTGCGTAACTATAGTATGTGTGACCGAGACTGTCCACGGCAGGCATCATGTTCTCCGGTGCGGATGTGCGTGCCCAAGAGATTATGCGTTCATCGGAAAGGGAGAAAGAGAAGGGATCATCGACCTTGGACCATTGTACATCAAGGTCGTTACCGCGAAGGACATACATGGACCAGGAGGATGCCACAAGATTGGCCTCACCATCGATGGATGTGATGTTTCCGTAAGCATCAGTACCGATCGCATAGCCTTTGATGTCGCATGCATCATATAGGGCATCGATTCCATTCATTCCATCATTCAATTCCAGCGGCACCCATGTCACATTATAGTAGCCAAAATCGATCATCACACCTTCCCTCTCATCACGTGTAGGTTCGGTAATCCCGATGAGCGGTGTGATTACACATACTGCGATCAGAATCGATATCGAAATTACAACTTTTATCTTGATTGCATTCATATCCGTATAATTGGATTATACATCCAATAATTGGATGATATAGCCAACTAAGTATTTAGATAAGTCGTACGATGGTAATGAAAAATCTAGCAATATGATGCATACAATCAATTCCCGAAGAACATGAATTGCATCCCACTCATGCTTACAATAGATTTAATATCAAATATACACTAGACCGTTACAATGTCAAAGAAGAAAAAGGAGAACCTGATCAAGTTCTGTGCCGTATTCGTTGTTCTGCTCTTCGTCGGAACAGCTGTCACTGCAATGGTATTCAGCTGAAGATTATCGGAATTTCGATTATTTAATCTACATTAATTAATTAAGTTAGTTACTTAATTAAAATAATTAATTGTTGTGGCATTATTTTCAAATGCATATGGCAGCACATACAGTGCATGATCTTGAAATGGGACACATATTCACTTTATTAATTAAATTGATAACTTTATTTACAATATAAATAATGTATTCATTTAAGATGTGCTCAATAAGACAAATTGGTATGAATGACATTATTTCAAAAAATTGAATGTAATTGATGATTCAATTTATAAATTGATATATACATAATTAATTAATCTAATAGATTGATAA
>JAEDGA010000019.1 GCA_016297775.1 Candidatus Methanomethylophilaceae archaeon | reverse complement strand
CTATTAAAATAAGTTCGGTATTGAGCGTTTCACACAACAGCCCCGTAGTGTAGTGGTCAATCATGCGTGACTCTGGATCATGCGACTGCAGTTCGAATCTGCACGGGGCTACCACTTCTCTTCAGATCTTCAAGGCATAAGGGGACATTTTGCATCCTCTTTCATGAGTTTGGTCGTTACATTCAAGGCGTACCTTTGAAATCGGACCGTTATAGATCAAAAAAGTAAAGAATTGGGAAAATCGTTTTGAGAAAGGAGGACTCAGATCTCCCTTTCCGTTCCGTCAGCCAGACCTATGAAGAAATCGGCGGCATCGTCCGGACCGTTCGCGATGAGCATATCGCCCTCACGGAGGATCTCGTCCCTGCCAGGATTGTAGATGAACATACCGTCGCGCTTTATCGCGATCACGTACATTCCGCAATGGCTTCCCAGCCTGATGTCCCCGAGGGACCTGTCCTTCAGGATCGAGTCGGGTGCTATGACCACCTTCTCGATGGTGACGTCGGATTCCTGGATGCTCATCTGGATGACGGGGTGGTCGCCCAGTCCGCGGAGGACCACGTCCGCGATGGATGCCGCGGCGTTAGCGATGTCCTCTATGGCCATCTGCAACCTGAGGATGACGGAGAACTTGGCGATCTCCTGCGGCTGCTGCATACCCAGATTGACGATCGCCTCCTGTATGTCAGCGCTGAGCTCGTCCATCTTCTTCTCCAGGAACTCGACCTCCTCGGCGATCTCCACGTTGTTGTACAGCAAGGAGGAATATGCCAGATCTATCATGAACTCGGAGGTGTCCTTGAGCTCCAGAAGCATGGATTCTATCTTATTCATGTTCATCCTCCTCGTCGGATTCGTCGAATTCCCATGGGATCCTGCCGGATGCGAACTCCGCAAGACGGTTGCCTCCGTCCTCCGTACCGCTGACGATGATATCGTCTCCGGCACGGAGCTTGACATCATCATCGGGATCGTAGGACCATCCGTAACGGTTCTTGAGAGCGATGATCTTCATCCCGGTGTTGGCCTCCACACCGAGCTTTCCGATGGTGTTCCCTGCCATGTCCGAGGACGGGCTGATCCTCACCATGCGGATCTTCTCGTCGGATTCGTTGATTAGATTGGTGATGAAGGGCCTCTTCTCCGGAGCCACATCGAGAAGTTCCACGATCTCTCCGGCCGCGTGCGAGATGCGGTCCGCGGCGGATGCGATCTGAAGGATTCCCGAGAGCTGTTTGGCATCCTCGCGGGTCCTTGCCGCCATTAGCGTCTTCACGCGCATGGCGTACTTCAGCTCCTCCATCTCGTCCTCCAGCTCGTTGACGCGGAGGGCGAGCTCCCTGCTGTTGTACATCAAAGATGCATATGCCAGATCGACGATGACCTCGGAGATGTCCTTCATCTCCGTGAGAAGTTCCTGAACGGTCATATCTATGCGATCGAGGTCGACGTGGTCGTCATCGGTCATTGGTAAGACCTCCCTGTAGCGGCATTCCGCCGCGACCTACGTGCACTGTCCTCGTTGTCGGAATTGATCGATAAATCGGTCATGTTCTTTTCCTACATTCAAAAACAGATACCGATATATAAAATGGATTAACAGAGGGAACCGACCCAGGACCGAAGCGTGGTACGTTCACCGACGGTACCGCCATGTTTCACATTCCATGACGTATTACGTACTGATTTTATAGGATGTACCCGATGACATGTCGATTGGACATATGTCATGAGGTGATTTTTTGGAGGAGGCCGGGAAAAGGAGACTGAGCGGATTCTTCATCCGTAACAAACCCACACTCGTAATGGGACTCCTGGCTCTTGTAATCGCCGGTACGGCCGACCTCTTCGCCGGATTCTTCATGGTCACGATGGAGGATTACATCGTGATGATCCCGGGCATGATCGTCCTGATCTACGCCGCGATAGGCATGCGCGGGAATATCTTCGGTGCGATGGGTAGCCGTCTCGGTACCGCCATGCATATGGGTACGTTCCATATGAACTTCAAGAAGGGCGGGGTCCTGAGGTCCAACGTGGAATCCGCCATGGTCCTGACCATGATCATGTCCATACTCATGGCGGTCATCGGCTGGATCATAGTATCGGTGGTCTTCGGTAACACCTACGACCTGTTGAAATTCATCTTCATCTCCACGCTGGGAGGATTCCTGGCAGGCGTACTGGTACTTGTGGTCAACCTCGTAATAGCGTACATAGGTTCCAAACGCAACTGGGACGTGGACAACATCACCGCTCCGCTGATCGCGGCCGCCGGGGATGTGATAACCGTCCCGATGATCTACATCTCCGCCATACTGGCACACGAGATTTTGGACGATGCGGTCACCAAGATACTGTCCGTTGTGATGATGGTCCTGACGGCATACTTCTCGTTCCGCGTCTTGACACGCAAGTCCAAGCGCAAGAGAAAGATCAACGAGGCCAAGAGGATCATCGAGCAGTCCCTCCCTGTCCTGCTGGCATGCGTGTTCCTCGAACTGATCACCGGACTCCTGATCGAGGGCGAGAAGGTCAAGCTGATCGAGCACGCCGTGCTCATGCTGATGATGACCGCGTTCCTGAACGAGGGTAACGCGCTATCGGGCATGCTGACATCCAGACTCAGCTCCATGCTGCACATCGGTACGCTGCCCAGGAGCTCCGCCCCTCCCAAGGAGGCCGGGGAGAACTTCGGCGTGATGTACATACTGGCAATGATCACCTTCATCTACATCATGACCGTCGCGTTCGCCGTACAACCCGACGACATCTCCTATCTGGTACTCCTGGCGATAGTTCTGGCGTCCGCATCGATAATCACCACCGTCATCAACCTCCTGTCGTACTACGTGGCACTTGCCGCCCTGCGTTTCGGTATGGATCCGGACGACCACTGCATACCCATAACCTCGTCCATCATGGACGTGGTGAGTACCGTGGTGCTGATGAGTATAATCGCAGTGTTCATCTGATTTTGCGCGCGTATTCTTAGTAACCTTATTATCGCACGACTGAATATCGAAAGGCAATTAATCAGAGGTATCGAAATGATCGACAGGAACGAGATTCTGGCAAATCTTGAGAAATACGATCTCAAGAAGGCCAAGATCGGTGTCGTCGGATCCCACTCCGGTCTGGACACCTGTGACGGAGCGACCTCCGAAGGATTCCGCACCGTCGCCATCTGCCAGAACGGCAGGGAGAAGACCTTCAACAACTACTTCAAGAAGATCTACAACGACGACGGAAGCGTCTACCGCGGAGTGGTGGACGAGACCATCATCCTCAACAAGTATGCGGATGTCATGGATCCCGCGGTGCAGGAGAGACTGATGAAGGACAACGTCCTGTTCATCCCCAACAGGTCCTTCGTATCCTACAGCGGTATCGATGCCGTCGAGAACGATTTCAAGGTCCCCATGGTCGGAAGCAGGAACCTTCTCAGGTCCGAGGAGCGCGGAGACGAGAGGGACTACTACTGGATTCTCGAGAAGGCCGGACTGCCGGCACCCAAGAAGGTGGAGAAGCCCGAGGACATCGACGGATTGACCATCATCAAGGTTCACCACAAGCAGAAGAAACTCGAGAGGGGATTCTTCACCGCACAGTCCTACGACCAGTTCGTGGAGAAGTCCACCGACCTTATCAAGCAGGGTGTCATCGAGGAGAACTTCCTCGAATCCGCAAGGATGGAACAGTACATCATCGGTCCCGTGTTCAACCTGGACTTCTTCCGCTCCCCGTTGGAGGAGAAGGGAGAGCAGGTGGAGCTCCTCGGTATCGACTGGAGGTTCGAGTCCTCCCTCGACGGATACTGCAGGCTCCCCGGAAAACAGCAGGTCGAGCTCGAGAACGATGGAATCTTCCCCGAGTACACCGTCTGCGGACACAACGCAGCCACCCTCAGGGAGTCCCTGCTCGACAAGGCATTCGCTCTCGCGGAGAAATACGTCAAGGCCGCGGAGAAGTACTACGAACCCGGAATCATCGGACCTTTCTGCCTGCAGACCTGTGTCGACAAGGATCTGAACTTCTACATCTACGATGTCGCCCCCCGTATCGGAGGAGGCACCAACATCCACATGGCCGTCGGTCACCCGTACGGTAACGCCCTCTGGAGAAGGGAGATGAGCACCGGAAGGAGGCTGGCCATGGAGATCAGAAGGGCCATCGACGAAGAGCGCGTGGACGAGATCATCACGTGAGGTGCAGAGATTTGAACACGACCAACAGAGCAATAATAAGCGTAGCACTGTGCCTGTTCGTTGCCGCATTCGCAGGCATGGCATTTGCGGACGGTGCGGACGCGGCGAATGTACACTTCGGAAATTCCGCCACATACGGCGGCTTCACCGACATGGACAACGGAAGCTTCACCGTATACGTCTCCAACGACAGTACCACCAATTCGATGGATGTCAAGGTCGTCATCAAGGACCTTGACGGTAACGAGCTTGCCAGCGCCACCGCCACCATCGACCCCGAGACGGCGAACAAAGAGATCACCCTCGGATTCGGATACGGTTCCGCCGGCAACAAGTACGTCAAGGTGTACCTCTACGACAACACCGATCCTGCATCTCCCGTCGAACTCAACGTGGACGGACCCTTCGAGATCAGCGTATCGCACTCCATCTGGAAGGACTGGGTCACTTATGTCATCGTCGTGGTCATCATCATCGCGATCCTTCTGATCGCATACTTCTACTTCCGCGGAGCACCCGAGAGGGCGGCCAGGAAGGAAGCCAAGGCACTCGAGTCCGTCAAGGGCAAGGGGGCCGCGAAGACCAAGTACGAAGACGGCAGGAAGTCCAAACGCAACTGATAGCAAAACGATTTCTTTCTTAGGACGGCCCTGCCCCCGGAAGGGGGCGGACCGTCTATGATGTTTTCGCCTCTTCGATGTTTTGTGTGGGTAATCGAGTTCTCACAAAGTATGTCCTCACGAAGCGAAGACCATACCCATGTAACCACACGATTCATCAAAGAGTCTGAAATATCAATAATAACATGAAAAAGATTGATAATGAAAGGGTTTTCGATGTTCTCACACAGAACCGGGGTGTCCCTTCTTGCGGAGATCGTTGAGATCGAGAAGAGCGACCTCACGTCTGTCCATGAAGAATCCCAGCTTCTTGTGGAGCATGATGGATGGAAGGTTATCGGGCTGTATCGCGCTGTGCACGACGGTGGAACCCATCTCCATACCGGTCTCCGCCACCTTGCGCAGGAGCTTGTAACCGATCCCCATGCGCCTGAAGTACGGATGTACGCCCATGTTCTCGATCCAGACGAGGTTCTCGACGTTGTATACATGGTGCAGCATCTGTGCGAAGATGAAGCCCATGATCTCTCCGTCCTCCTCTGCCACGAAACTCAGCCCCGAGTCGATGTAGAGCTGGTACGATCCCCTGCAGCTTGCACCAAGACCGTCCTTCCATTCCTGCGGAAGATCCTCCCATTTGTTCTCAAGGGTCTTGGAGAAGTATTCCTTGATACAATCCATCTCCAGATCGCGAACCTTCACCAGGTCCTTGAGCTTCATGGGGCGGATCTCCATCTCACATCTCCTCCGGTGCGGCGATACCCATGGTGCGCAGGACGTTGGCGAGAACGATCCTAGTGCAGTCCACAAGTGTCATGCGGGCATCCTTGGACTCGCCCGCGGTCAGGATGGGTACGGATGCGTAGAACTGGTTGAACGCGGATGCGACCTCGTGTGCGTATGCCGGAAGGAGGTGTATGCGCCTATCCTCCGCGGCGGATCTGACCACATCGGGGAACCTGGACAACGCCTTGACCAACCTGATCTCGGATACGTCGGAGAGTTTGGATGCATCGGTATCGGCCTCGTAACCTCCGGACTTCCTCAGGAGACTGCAGGCCCTGGCGTGAGCGTACTGCACGAAGGGTCCGCTGTTACCGTCGAAGTTGAGGGCATCGTCCCAGGTGAAGACGAACTGCTTCTCGGGCTGGACACGTACGATGTTGTACCTGATGGCTCCGATTCCGACCGCCTTTGCGATCTCGCGCATCTTCTCCTCGGGGATGTCGGTGCGCCTCTTGGCGATCTCCTCGTATGCGCGTGCAACGGCCTCGTCGATCAGATCGTCCAGATATACGACCACACCCTTCCTGGTGGACATCTTGCCCTCGGGCAGGGATACGAACGAATAGAACATGGGTTCCGGCATCCTCTCGCATCCCAGGATGTCCAGGACCGAACAGAGCTGCTTGCTTCCGAGCTTCTGGTCCTCTCCAAGGACGTCGATGACCCTGTCGGCCCTCTTGAACTTGTCCAGATGGTACGCGATGTCCCTGGTGGTGTACAGGGTGGTACCGTCCGCCCTGGTGAAGGTGAACTTGGTGTTCTTTCCGTGGATACCGTAATCCTTGAGATCCACGTACCATGCACCGTTCTCCTCCTGACCGGCATCCTTGGATCCCTTGATCCTTTCCACGACCTCCTTGGCGGAACCGTCCGCTATGAAACGGGATTCCCAGGTGTAGGTGTCGAGGGTGACGCCGATGTTCCCGAGTGTGGTCCTGAGTCCGTCGAGCATGCCTTCGGCGGTCTCTCTGACTATGTCTATGACCTCATGGTCCCCGGCCTCGAACCTCCTGAGCATGTCGGAGATCTCCGCCTGTACCTTGGGATCGGACTCCATCATCCTGTTGGCGAGACGGTAGAACGCGACCCACTTGTGATCGGTCTTGTCGCGATCCTCGATCTGTCCGTCCTTCTCGTGCTCCTTGGCCCACCTGTCGCGCTCCTCCTTGGCCTGCTCCTCGGTGAGGTTGTTGACACCCCATGTGAGGATGACCACCTGCTTTCCAACATCGTTGACGTAGTACTCGGTGGATACGTCGTATCCGCACATGGCGAACGCACGTGCGAGCGTGTCTCCGATGACAGGGTTCCTTGCACGTCCGACGTGGATGGGTCCGGTGGGGTTGGTGGATGTGTGTTCCACGTTGACCCTGACGTTCTTCTTGGGTCCGGAGCCGTAGCAGACCCCGGAACCGAGGATTTCCTTGAGGGTACCTTCCACCAGAAGCTTCTCGTCCATCTTGAAGTTGAGATATCCGTTGACGGCGGATACCGCGGAAATGGTGCCGGATACCGGGATCCTGGATGCTATGTCCTCCGCGATGGCGGCGGGTGCCTTCCTGAGTGCCTTGGACATCTGGAAGCAAGGTACGGCAAGATCGGCTGCGTCCGTGGGAGGTACCTCCGTACGGAACTCGATGTCTGCCGCACCCATGTCTTTCAACGCATTCTTCACCGAGGACACTACCTCGGCCTCGAATTGATCTTTTGCGGACATATTGATCACATCACTGGATTTTGTATCTGAGGATGGCTGCGATACCTCCGAAGGCGGCCATCAGCATCTGACCCTCCTCCGAATCCATGGAGATAATCTCAACCTTGGTGTTGTAAGGCTCGGCGAGCTCGAAGAAATCATCGACCAGGTCCTCGTTCTTGGTCACTTCGGCGTTGGCACCGCAGACCTTGCACTGGACCTTGTCGTCTGCATCGTTGACGGTATCCTCGTACACGTGTCCGGCGGGACAGGACACGTATATGCGCCTCTTGCTGAGTCCCTCGGAGAGCAGGAGGGTATCGACGGCACTCATGTTGAGTGCATCCCTGACGATGTTCTCTCCGTATGAGGATAATCCTCCGTCGGGCTTCCTGATCTCGGTGAGCAGTCTCTGGACGAGAGTCTTCTCCTTCAGAAGGTCCATGCCTATGATGGCATCCTTAGCGTTGTCGACCAGTTCCTTCAGTCCGAACTCGTCCGTGTATCCGGTATCGAACAGGGGGCTGACGACCTTCTTCTGAAGCTCGTGGTGCAGGTATCCTTCCTTGATGAAGAAGTCCTTGGTGGATCCGGGACCTCCGATGAGGATACCCTGGAGATCGAGGATGCTGTCCAGGAAGACGGTGGTGGCGTTGTCGGCCACCTTCTTGAAGAACTCGTGTGCCGCGATCTCGATCAGCCTCTCGAAACGGACGGATGACTGACCTCCCTGATGGTGCTTGGAGGGAACGAGAGAATCGAAGTGCTTCAGCACCTGGATCCTGCTTCCCGACAGCATACCTATGGTGGCCTCCTTCCTGTCGATGACGATCAGACCATAGTACTTCTTGTCGAGGAGCATCACGTCAAGAGGATCGGTGAAGAATGTGGAGTCGCACCTGTAGAGGAATGCGGTGATGGACTCCGGAGGATCGATCACGTATTGTACCATCTTGGTCTGGTCCCCTGCTCTGGGGACCTCTCCGCAGAAGATGACCACACCGTTCGGGGGGATCTCCTTGTACGTTTTGAGTCGCGACATTATCGAATCGATGGCACTCTGAACGTTCTTCATAGTGCTCTTCGACTTGATGTTGGACGACTGCGAGTACTCGTCCCTGAGGTATGCCATGACATCGGAGATCTGTTTGGTCGGGGGGATGTACACGGAAATGAGTTCCGTTCCGCGTCCCCTGACGCTGGTAAGCTCCTGCATGGCCTTCTTGAAATCGTATTTCGCCCTCTCTACTGAACCGCTCTCTGCCATATTATTCTCCCGCGACTGATATCGAAGAAGGACAATACAAATTAATAATAAAGGTATTGCTGGTAAATCATGGATAAAGTGGTGGTTTCCGTGGGTGGCTCTGTGCTCATCCCGGGGAATGACGATGCCAAGTACATAGGTGCACTCGCGAACATGCTGAAGGAGGTGTCGGACACGGTACAGGTGGCCGTGGTCGTTGGCGGAGGCAAGATGTCCCGCTATTATTCCGAGACCGCGAAGGAGCTGGGAGGCACACTGTACCAGCTCGACGAACTGGGTATCGGCATCACCAGGGTCAACGCGAAACTGCTGACCGTCGCGCTCGGGGACATCTCCAACAGCGAGATACCTCTCAAGGCCGAGGAGTGTGCCAGGATGTCCGCGCCCGGCAAGGTCGTGGTCATGGGAGGCACCGAACCCGGACACACCACCGATGCCGTCGCCGCCATGATAGCGAAGGAACTCAAGGCGGACAGGATCGTCAATGCCAGCAACGTCGATGCGGTATACTCCGACGATCCCAGGAAGAACCCCGATGCCAAGAGGTTCTCCAAGATGACCATCGCCGAGTTGAAGGAAGTGGTCTACGACGATCACGATGCGGGAAAGTCCTGCGTCTTCGATCCCCTTGGTGTCAGGATCGCCATGGAGGAGAACATCGATCTTTTCATGGTGAACGGAAGGGACATCGAGGAACTGAGGAACGCCATCCTCGGCAATGAGATCAAAGGTACCTTCGTGGACTCTCACTGATCGATCGGATCGAGATCCTTGGAGCCGATCAATTCCAGGCCCAGGGACTCGATCAAACCCTTGACCCTTCTCTCCTCCGGACCTTTGAAGGACTTCCTGTGCAGATATACACACTTGGTGTCCTCGGTGGCCGCACATGCCTTCTTCAGATAATCGATGACCGTGTCGTCATCCATTCCGTCTATCTGGTACACCGGGATCATGTGCCCGATGTCCACCTTGTACTTGCACACGGCCTCGGTGAATCTGGGTGCGTAATGTCCACCACCCACGCCGATCGCCTTGACGTGTCCTTCAGAAGGTTCGGCATCCATGAGCACGGATGAGAGTATCTCCGCGGCATGCATGTCCCCCCAATGGGATTCGTCCGAACCGATCTCGATGAAATAGGTGGGTCTTTCCAGATACGGACCGTGATGCGTGACCTCGAACGATACGTTGTAAACGTCGGTATCGTTATGTCTGAATATCGATCTCAGA
The DNA here is from genome assembly GCA_016297775.1 of Candidatus Methanomethylophilaceae archaeon. Lineage (GTDB taxonomy): Archaea > Thermoplasmatota > Thermoplasmata > Methanomassiliicoccales > Methanomethylophilaceae > SIG5. The sequence continues at coordinate 8,915 of JAEDGA010000019.1, read as the reverse complement.
GCGGAACTCATGGATGACGGTGCCGATCTGACCAGGGTACGGTCGCGTCCACCGAACTCGGCACCCTTGTAGTTGCCTATCGGGTGTACGGTGAGCGTGGGTATGCCGCTGGCGGCGCTGTGCCTGGACATGAACACGACCTCGTCGACATGTATGCCGAATGCCTCGGCGTGCACGTCGATGTCCTCGTGGGTGATGTGCTTGTCCTTGATGGTCATGATCGCATCATCACCTCTGGCACAGTAGCTTCCGTTGGCATCGGAACCGAGTTCCTCCCAACCGCCCTGCTCCCTGAGGCATTTGTTCATATTGACCGAGGGAAGGTCCTCCTCGCAGCATATCAACAATCTGGACATCGAACGACCAACATCTATCGGATATTTCTCCGTTGGCACATATTCAGGTAGGATATGGTGTCATCCGCGATCCCGACGGATATGGACCCTCCGTGGAACGACAGGGGTCGCGTACGTACCGTCACGATACGTACGTGCCCGGGATCGTTCACCTGAGGGCATCCTTCATGGACCTCACATACTCCCCGACATGTTCCGGGGCATCCCTGCCGTACCTCTCCAGTATCTTTATTATCGCTGAACCGACGATGGCGCCGTCCGAGATGTCGGCCATGGCCTTCGCCTGTTCGGGTGTGGAGATACCGAACCCTATCGCACAGGGGATGTCGGTGTTCTCCCTCACCACCTTGACGATGGATCCCAGATCGGTCTTGATCTCGCTCCTGGTACCGGTGACTCCGAGACTGGATACGATGTACAGGAATCCCTCCGCCTCCTTCGCGATCATCGCTATGCGGTTCTCGGATGTGGGTGCTATCAGGGATATGAGATCCACACCATATCTGTGGCATATGGGAAGGAACTCCTCCTTCTCCTCGAACGGCAGATCGGGGAGGATCAGTCCGTCGATGCCGATGTCCCCGCAGATGGAGATGAACCTGTCCGCACCGTAGGAGAAGACCACGTTGGCGTAGGTCATGAATACCATCGGGACAGTGACATCCTTGCGGAGTTCGCGCACCAGGTCGAAGACCTTGTCCGTGGTCACCCCTCCTTTCAATGCACGTATGTTAGCACCCTGGATGGTGGGGCCTTCCGCGGTGGGATCGGAGAACGGGATACCCAGCTCTATCAGGTCCGCACCGTTCCCGACCGCTGAACGTACCGCAGCGGCGGTGGTCTCCAGATCCGGATCCCCGCAGGTGATGAACGCTATGAACGCCTTACCGTCGGAGAATGCCTCGGCGATCCTACTCATGGATATCCTCCCCTCTGTAACGTGCGATGGCCGCACAGTCCTTGTCGCCCCTTCCGGAGACGGTGATCACGATTATGTCGTCCTTCCTCATGCCGGGTGCGACCTTCATGGCATATGCCACCGCGTGTGCAGATTCTATTGCGGGGATGATACCTTCCATCCTGGACAGGTATTCGAACGCGCATACGGCCTCTTCATCCGTGATGGGCACATATTCCGCCCTGCCGATGTCATGCAGATGGGCATGCTCCGGCCCGATCCCGGGATAATCCAGACCCGCGGATATCGAATACACGGGAGCAATCTGTCCGTACTCGTCCTGACAGAAGTAGGACTTCATACCGTGGAAGATACCCAGTCTGCCGGTGTTCATTGTGGCGGCGGTCTCGAATGTATCGATGCCCTTGCCGGCGGCCTCGCATCCCACCAATCTGACATCCTTGTCCTCCACGAAGTTGTAGAAGCTTCCGATGGCGTTGGAACCTCCTCCCACGCATGCTATCACCATGTCGGGGAGTCTGCCCTCCTTCTCCAGGATCTGTTCCTTGATCTCCTTGGATATGACCGCCTGGAAATCACGTACTATCGTCGGGAACGGGTGCGGACCCATGACGGAACCGAGACAGTAGTGGGTATCATCGATCCTGGAGGTCCATTCGCGCATGGCCTCGGAAACGGCATCCTTCAGGGTCGCGGTACCGGTCTTCACCGGGATAACCTCCGCACCCAACAGACGCATGCGGTAGACGTTCAGTGCCTGACGTTTGGTGTCCTCCTCCCCCATGAACACCACGCACTCCATACCCAGAAGGGCCGCGGCGGTGGCGGTGGCCACTCCGTGCTGTCCGGCACCGGTCTCCGCGATGAGCCTGGTCTTGCCCATCTTCTTGGCCAGCAGTGCCTGTCCCAGGACGTTGTTGATCTTGTGTGCTCCCGTATGGTTGAGATCCTCCCTCTTGAGGTATATCTTGGCACCTCCGAGATCCTTCGTCATCTTCTCCGCGAAATAGAGTCTTGACGGCCTTCCGGCGTATTCGTTCAGAAGAGTCTCCAACTCCCTGTTGAATTCCGGATCGTTCTTGTAATGGTTGTATGCGTTCTCCAGTTCTATGACGGCATTCATCAATGTCTCCGGGATGTACTGTCCGCCGTGGATACCGAAACGCCCGTTAGGATTGGTCATTGTCTGTCTCCCCTTCTTACTGCGGCAACGAAGGCCGCCATTTTTGTTTTGTCCTTGAATCCGTCCGTCTCGATTCCGGAACTCACGTCCACGGCGAACGGATGTAATCTCTCTATAGCTTCCTCCACGTTGTCGGCGGACAGTCCGCCCGCGAGGAAGTACGGTCTGTTCATATTTTCGATCATGTTCCAATCGAACACGTTCCCCGTACCCGCACCGGAATCCAGCATTATGTGGTCAGCCGGACATGACATTATTTCATCGACATCCATTCCGTCACCGATACGGAACGCCTTGACGATCGGTACGGAGGATGAGGATCTCAATCTGTCGATGTATCCTCCATCCTCGTTTCCGTGGAGCTGGATCATGTCGATGGTACCCGAATCCAGTATATCTTCAATGAAAGACGGGTCGGCATCCACGAACACGCCTACGGCGGATATGCCGGGATCCAGCATGGACCTGAGTACCTTGGCCTCCTCGGGACTCACATACCTCTTGCTTCCATTCGCGAACACGAATCCCACGTAATCCGGTCTCAGTTCGTTCGCGGCCTCGATATCACACGCCCTTCTCAGTCCGCACATCTTAATCCGGGTCATGCCACACCTCTGAACTCTCTCAGTCTGGCTCTTCTGTCCGGTGCCCTCATCAGGGCCTCGCCCACGAGTACTGCATCCGCGCCCATCTCGCGTATCGCCCTGATGTCGTCGATACCGGTGACACCGCTCTCGGACACGAATATCACATCCGAAGGTACCATATCCCTCAGACTGCGGCTGTTCCCCGTGTCCACGGTGAAATCCTTCAGATTGCGGTTGTTCACACCCACCATGCGTGCACCAGCATCCAACGCCATACCGACCTCGGTCTCGTCGTGCGCTTCGACCAACGCGGACATACCCAGATCGTCACATATCCCTATGTTCTCCCTGATGGTCCCCTCATCTGATATGGAACAAATCAGCAATACTGCGGATGCTCCCAGAAGCTTCGCCTCGTAGATCATATACTCGTCCACGGTGAAATCCTTACGTATGCACGGGACGGATACCGATGACGATATGTCCTTCAGATACGCGTTGCTTCCGAGGAACCATTTGGGTTCAGTCAACACGGATATGCAGTCCGCTCCGGCCTCCTCGTAATCTCTGGCTATGTCCATGTACGGGAAGTCCGGAGAGATCAATCCTTTCGATGGGGAGGCCTTCTTGCATTCGCAGATGAATGACAGACCGGGTCCCTTCAGGGCGTTCTCGAACTCGAAACGCCCCTTATCCATCATCGAGACCGTGTCCCTTATCTCTTCGATGGAGACCTTCCTTTTGGCGGCTTCAGTACGCTCGCGTGCGTGTTGGGCGAGCATATCGAGGATCGTCATCACTCCACATCCGGTCTGTTGCTGACCTCGATGAACCTGTTGAGGGTCTCCATCGCCTTGCCGGAGTCGATCAGCTCGGCCGCGAGTACGATACCGTCCTCCATGGTGTCGGCCTTGCCTCCGATGTACAGCGATGCACCCGCGTTCATCAGTACCGCGTTCCTCTTGTGACCCTTCTCGCCTTTGAGGATGTTCAATGTTATCTTCGCATTGTCCGCAGGTTCCCCTCCCCTGAGATCCTCCCTGGTACAGCGCTCGAATCCGAAATCCTCCGGTGCGATGACGGACGATTTGAACCATCCGTCGCGAATCTCGCAGACGGTGGTGGGGGCGCTCATGGAGATCTCGTCCAGTTTGTCCTGACCGTACACCACCATACCGCGTTTCACACCGAGGTTCGCCAGCACCTGTGCCAGCGGTTCCACCAGGTATCCGTCGTAGACTCCCAGGAGCTGCATGGAGGGGGTACCGGGGTTGGTGAGAGGACCCAGGATGTTGAACACCGTGCGGAATCCGAGTTCCTTGCGTATGGCTCCCACGTACTTCATCGACGCGTGGTATCTCTGCGCGAAGAAGAAGCACATCCCAACCTCGTCAAGCAGTTCCACGCATCTTCCCGGACTCTGCTGGATGTTCACACCCAGCGCCTCCAGACAGTCCGCGGTACCGCATTTGGAGGATGCCGCCCTGTTGCCGTGCTTGGCCACCTTCATCCCTCCCGCCGCCGCTACGAGAGCGGATGTGGTGGAGATGTTGAAACTCTGGGCGTTATCCCCTCCGGTACCGACGATGTCGAAGATCTCCATCCCGGTGTCCACCCTGGTGGCGTGTGCCCTCATGGCGGCCGCACATCCGGAGATCTCGTCTATGGTCTCTGCCCTGGCGCTCTTGGCCGATAATGCGGCCAGGAACGCGGCGTTCTGTGTGGTACTGGTCTCTCCGCTCATGATCTCGTTCATTACCGCGTATGCTTCGTTATAGGTGAGATCCTCCTTGTTGACAATCTTGATGATCGCTTCCTTGATCATATTCAGACCCCTTTGATGAAATTGATGAGCATTCTCTTGCCGTCCGGAGTCATGATGGATTCCGGATGGAACTGTACACCGTATATGGGATGGTCGGTGTGCTGTACGGCCATCACCTCCCCGTCCACGGTACGTGCGGTTATGCGGAGACAATCCGGTATCGTGTCGGCATCCGCGGCCAGCGAATGGTATCTCGCAACGGGTGCTTCATCGGGACATCCCGCGAACAGGGGACAGTCCTTATCGAACACCACGTCGGACTGCTTCCCGTGCATCAGTCTCTTGGCATAGGTGACGGTGGCACCGAATGCGGCGCATATGGCCTGATGACCCAGACATACGCCCAGTAACGGGATGTCCCTGCCGAGGGTACGTGCGGCCTCCACGATGATGCCCGCATCCTCCGGCCTTCCCGGACCGGGTGACAGTATTATGCGGTCGGGATTCAGTTCCCTTATCTGATCCACGGTCATCTCGTCGTTGCGTATGACCCTGATGTCCGGATCTATCTCCCCTATCATCTGATACAGGTTGTAGGAGAAACTGTCGTAGTTGTCTATGAGGAGGATCATATCTCGTCCTCCTGTGCGAGCTTCAAAGCCTTGATGGATGCCATCGCCTTGTTCATGCACTCCTCGAACTCCTTCTCCGGGACCGAATCCGCCACGATCCCGGCACCGCTCCTGACGAAGACCTTCCCGTTCTTCTTGTACGCTATGCGTATCGCGATGCAGGTGTCCATGTTGCCGGTGAAATCTATGTAACCGATGGCTCCGCCGTAGATACCACGTTTGTTGTCCTCCAACTCGCCGATGAGCTGGCACGCCCTGATCTTCGGTGCACCGGACAGCGTGCCTGCGGGAAGTACCGCCTCGATGGCATCCAATGCATCATGCCCTTCCGAGATCTCCCCGCGTACGGTGGAACCTATGTGCATCACATGGGAGAACCTCTCTATCGAGTGCAGCTTCTCCACCTTGACGGTACCGAACCTGCTTATCTTGCCCAGGTCGTTACGTCCCAGATCCACCAGCATGTTGTGTTCCGCGATCTCCTTCTCGTCGGCCAGGAGTTCCTTCTCCAATGCCACGTCCTCCTCATCCGTCCTTCCTCTGGGTCTGGTACCTGCCAGCGGGAACGTGTGCAGGACTCCGTCCTCCAGCTTGACCAGTGTCTCCGGTGATGCCCCCGCCACCTCCACATCGGTTCCCGAGAAGTAGAACATGTAAGGCGACGGATTTATCGTACGCAGTATACGGTATGTGTTCAGCAGACTCCCCTCGAAAGGTGCGGAGAGGCGGTTGGACAGCACTATCTGGAATATGTCGCCCTCACGTATGTGGTGCTTCGCCTTCTCCACCATACCGCAGAAACGTTCCTTGTCGAACAGCGGGACGATGTCACCTTTGAGCCTTCCTCCCGGCTCCTCCTTCTTCTCACCGTGTCTCACGAGATCGACAAGCTGTCTGAGCTCGACCACCGCCTTGTTGTAACCCGTCTCCGGATCGTCCAACGGGATGTTCACGATGAACACGATCTTCTGACGGAGATTGTCGAACGCTATCACCTTGTCGAACAGCATGAGATCCACGTCCTTGAAATCCTCCGTATCGTTGACATCGCATCTGACGGTGGGTTCGCTGTACCCCAGATAGTCGTAGGAGAAGTATCCCACGAGACCTCCGGTGAACGACGGCAGATGATCGAAACGCGGACTCCTGTATTCGGACATGATCTGACGTATGTGCCCGGAAGGATCCTCGGTCTTGAATCTGAGACTGCCGGCCTTCATCTCCCCCTCCATGCAAGTGATCTCCATCTTGGGATCGTATCCGAGGAAGGTATAGCGGCCCCAGGTCTCGTTCGCCTGTGCCGACTCCAACATGTAACAGTGGGTGGATACGTTCTTCAACACCTTCAGGGTCTCGATAGGTGTGGTGAAATCCGACAGTATCTCGCAACTGACCGGTACCACATCATATCTGCCGGTGGCCGCGATCTCCTTTACCTCGTTGAGACTGGGTTTTATCTGCATCGTCCGAATCCCTCCGGACCGGACGGTGTCCGATCCCGATATCGACCGGTTCGACTACATTCGATAAAAACACTTTTCATCTACATGAACGCATATGTACAATCCGAGTGCCAGTTGTATACATTTTGATTCATATCGGAATAATCGCCCATCTTCGGACAATGTGACCCGATCGTCTTCGTAGAGCGTTCCTTTTTATATGATGTGGAACAACACCACCCTGCACGGATACGTACATCCGGCACGGCAGGATTAGAGATGAATTCGTTTTCCAGACTCGGTATCAAGGACGGTGTCGCAAAAGCAATGACCGACATGGGTTGGGATGAACCCACACCCGTACAGACGGATGCCGTACCCGTGGGTCTGGAAGGCCATGACATCCTGGTACAGGCACAGACCGGTACCGGCAAGACGGGCACATACGGATCCATAATCCTGAGCCGTATCGGAAGCGGATACAACATCCCGTCCGCATTGATCATCACCCCCACAAGGGAACTGGCACTTCAAGTATCCGAGGAACTCTCCAAACTGTCCAAGTACACGGGACACAGGTGTCTGCCCATATACGGCGGTGTCAACATAGAGAGACAGGCCGCCGAGGTGAAGAAGGGCGTGGATATCGTTGTGGGTACCCCCGGCAGGGTCAAGGACCTTCTGAACAAGAAGGCACTCCGCATCTCGAAGGTGTCCATATGCGTCCTGGACGAAGCGGACAGGATGCTGGACATGGGATTCGCGAAGGACCTGGACTACATCCTGTCATGGCTGCCCAAGAAGAGACAGAACATGATGTTCTCCGCCACTATGCCCGACGAGGTCAAGAAGCTGGCCGTCAACAAGATGAGGGATCCCAAGGAGATCCTGGTATCCAAGGACGAGATAGTTCTGGATCTGATAGACCAGAGATACATGATCGCGGACAAGGACACCAAGAAGGATGCTCTGTGTACGATCTTCGACAAGGAGAGACAGAAGACCATCGTGTTCATGAAGATGAAACATAGGTGCACCCAGCTCGGAAGGAAGATGAAGAACACCGGCTACAGCGTGGATGTCATCCATGGGGACATAGCTCAGAACAGGAGGGAGAGGGTTGTCAGGGAATTCAAAGAGGGTTCCATAGACATACTCATCGCCACCGACGTGGCCGCAAGGGGATTGGACATCGACGATGTGGGTCTGGTGATCAACTACGACATGACCGATCCCGAGACGTATGTGCACCGCATCGGAAGGACCGGAAGGGCAGGAAAGCGCGGTATAGCTTACACCTTCGTGTTGGACGAGAACGAGGAGAAGGATCTTCGCCGCATCGCACGCGTGAACAACGTGGAGATCAGGAAGGTGGAGATGGAACTCGTGCATCATGAGGCCAACAGGAACGCAAATCCCGAACCCGCGAAGAAGAACGTTCCGGTCAGGGACCGCGAGAAGAAACCCCGCAACAAGGGCGAGGAGAAAAAGAGGAAGAACGTTCCCGAATCCTTCGATATGATCTCCCTCAATCTTGGAAGCGATGACGATCTCGTCAAGAGGGACATCTGCGATTTCATACAGATCAGTTCCGGGGTCAAGAACGCATCCATCGGAAGGATAGATCTGAAGAAGGATGTCACCTATGTGGAGATCGATTCCAAACTCGTGGACAAGGTTTGCAGGTCGCTTGCGGAATACGATTTCGACGGGAAGTCCATCGTCGTGAAGAGAATGGATTGATGCCCGATTCTATCACACACATCGCACATATGGCGATGTGATAACTTCAATAACGAGATTAACGTTGATTACATGACGATATGTTCTGTCATCCCGTTTCATTTCTGAAGATTCCGGATAACGACGGTAACGTGAATATCGTCGATAACGATATCTGAATGAGGTACAAAGCCCTCGCTATCGAACAGAAGATATGAGAATAGTGCAAGGGATGGGATTTGAACCCACGGACCACTAAGGACTAGCCCCTCAAGCTAGCGTCGTTGGCCATGCTTGACTACCCTTGCA
>JAEDGA010000079.1 GCA_016297775.1 Candidatus Methanomethylophilaceae archaeon | reverse complement strand
GACATCCTGCCCTACTGCTTCCGCTTCATCCGCGGAGTCGTCGATTCCCCTGATTTCTCTCTCAACATCTCCCGTGAGGTCCTCCAGCATGACCACCAGTTGAAGGCGATCGCATCCAACCTCACCAAGAAGGTAAAGACCGAACTGGAGAAGATCCTGAAGAACGACCGTGAGAAGTACAACGACTTCTACAAGAGTTTCGGACGCCAGCTGAAATACGGTGTCGTCGACGAATACGGTGCACGCAAGGACCTGCTCACCGACCTGCTGATGTTCTACTCCTCCAAGAAGAAGTCCCTGGTCACATTGGACGAGTACGTATCCGATATGGCCGTCGGTCAGGAGAAGATCTACTACGTATCATCCGACACCGTCGAGCATGCGGAATCCCTACCCCAGACCGAGACGGTCCTGGATAAGGGATACGACATCCTCTGCATGACCGAGGATGTGGACGAGTTCGTGATGAGGGCCATCAACGAATACAAGGAGAAGCAGTTCTGCAACATCACCACCGACGACCTGGGATTCGAGTCCGAGGACGAGAAGAAGGAGATCGAGACCAAGCAGGAGGAATCCAAGGATGTTCTCGAATTCGTCAAGGAGAGTCTCGGAGACAAGGTGAAATCCGTCAAGATCTCATCCAAGCTGAAGAACCACGCGGTCATGCTCTCCAGCGAGGGTAACGTCACCATCGAGATGGAGAAGTACTTCCGCGGACTCCCCGACTACGATGGCAGCATGAGGGCATCCTACGTGCTGGAGATCAACGCGGACCATCCTGCATTCTCCGCACTCAAGGATGCGGTATCCAACGACAAGGATAAGGCTGCCAAGATGGCGGAGATCATGTTCTGTCAGGCGATGATCATCGCGGGACTCCCGATCGACGACACCGTAGGATACTCGGACAAGGTCTTCAGCCTCTTCTGAGGTCCGTTCGGGGTGCCTCGGCACCCCTTTCGGACATAACCGTCTTCCTTTCAAAACCCGTCCGCCACATTTCGGCGGACGGTGAAGTTTTTTCATATTGTAATACGATGATATCCTCATGAAAGATATGAGGAAAAGATCCGTCCATGCCGCCATGGCCATGGCCGCGATCATGATATCCGCCGTATTCCTCGCCATCCCGTTCTGGAGCAACGATTCCGATGCCGCCACCCCGTATGATGATGTGTATCGCGATTCGTTGACACCGGATGGGAAAAGACTGTACGACGGATTGGTGACCAATGCTTCGAACATCAACCTGGATCAGTTCACCGTCAACCTTGACAACGTGCCCGATTCGGACCTCGTATCACAGGCACTTCACGCATTCAGATGGTCCAATCCCGAATTCTTCTGGGTGGATCACATCGAGTGCACTGTGGATGATACGAAGGTGAAGGTCAGATTGGTCACCATATCATCACTTGACGGTTCCGCGGACAAGAAGGCGGCGATCGAGAATATGTATTCGGACATAGACAAGGCCGTGTCCAAGTTCGTGACCTCTGGGGGACTGAGGTACGACCTGATCAAAGGGATGCACGACCGCATCGTGAACACCACCAGATACGATACCGCTGCTGCGGCCGACAGCGATTCCAACCCCAACGCGTTCAACATATACGGTGTGTTCGTCGAAGGCAGGGCGGTCTGTCAGGGATACGCATTGGCGATGTACTACCTCTGCGACATTGCCAACATCCCGTGCATGAACATAGTCGGTCTCGGAAAGACATCATCCGGTACAGAAGGTCACATGTGGAACTATATCATGATGGACGACGGACTCTGGTACTGCATGGATGCCACATGGGACGATCCCATCGTATCCGATGGTTCGGATATGCTCCGTTACGATTACTTCCTGGTCGGTGCGGATTCGGTGTCCTCCGGCAAGACCTTCCTGGAATCCCACGTTCCGGATTACAGTGGCGCCCTGTCCATATTCGAGGACGCCATCCCGAAGACCACATACTCCGAACCGAAGAAACTTTCCGACAAGGATTTCCTCATCCGCCCAGGTTCCGAGGGATTCACATTGCTGATCGGGAATTCCGGAGATGGGGCCTATACACTTCAGAGGGATCTGATAGATCCGTCATCCTCCGACAACATCCTGTGGAAGATCGGTTCCTCCGGAAAGGGGGCGATAATGGCAGGAGGCATGATGTTCATCCTCAGCGAGAAGGATCTCGAAGCCCTTTGTTCGCATATGGTGAGCGAGGGTACGGACACCGTGACATTCGATTCATCCGTCAGGACCGTTCCGATGGAACGTCCGTTACTGTCCCCCATCGATCGTACACTTTACACGCCGATAGTCAAAGATGGGAACGGAACGGTCTACACTGATCTGTCCGATATCTCCGCCGATATGTCCATGGAGATCGGTATCCCGTATGAGAAGGAACTCCTGGATATCGACATGTTGCTGTTCCTGTGGGAACTCGGCGATCAGGGCAAAGCGTACCGTATCGACATGGAACGTTACGATAACGGTTATGCGGTGGCCAAGGTTGACAAACTTTCCGGATACTATGTGGCCAGCAACAACTACTTCCAGCTCTCCCCGCTTCTGATGGCGATCATCGCATTGGGTGTGCTTTCCACCCTGATAGTCGTCATACGCGCAGTCATATCGCTCAGAAGGAAGAAGAAGAGGAAGAACTCCAGGAGACACAAACACTGAGGGGTAACTCCCCTCCATTATTTTGATTCATATTCGACGAATCATCCCGCCATCCTCATAGGATACGAGAATGGATGATCCGAATCCTTCGGATGACCGATGGACTTCAAGATATGTCAGGAGACATACAGATCCTTTTTCCCTTCCAGAAAGTCCAGAAGATTTATGTGGGTGATTCCGTCCCTCGACATATCGAAAGGATCCATCGAGATCACATATTTGGGCGATGCGTCCCTCACCGAGGTAAATGCTCCGAACTCCCTTCTCACAGTGACATCATCGATCATCAGGTATGCTACCTGGATGAAACACTTCTTTCCGTCCCTGACCGCAACGAAATCTATCTCCCCGTTGTACTTCTTGCCAACATAAACCTTGTACCCCCTTCCCAGAAGTTCGAGGTATACCAGATTCTCCAGAAAATATCCGTTTTGCACATCTATCGTGTTGGTCTTGATGTATCTGAATCCATTGTCCAGAGCATAGTTCTTGGGTTTGGAGGACATCACGGCTTTTCCACTTATGTCGTAGATACTCACCCTCTTCAACAGATATGTCTCCTCCATCAAGTTGAGGTAATTATGCACCGATTGTATCGATATGTCGATCCCCTCCTCCTTTTTCAGATACCCCGATATTGTCTTGGCCGAAAAGTCATTGCCGCAGTTGGCAAGCACGAAAGATGCAACTCTTTCGAATTTATCCATATCCAGATCCGGATGTCTGTTGTGGATGTCCTTTTCTATAATGGATTTATACAGTTCCTCCAAGAACCTGTGCGCAAGTGATTCGTTCCCCATCTGGAATCTCTGGGGGTATCCTCCGAATTTTATGTAGTCCGAGAGAAAGTTTTCCGGAACGGACCCTGTGGTCAGTTT
>JAEDGA010000078.1 GCA_016297775.1 Candidatus Methanomethylophilaceae archaeon | reverse complement strand
GGAATATGTCCTGGATACGTTGGATACTCCGCACATCACCGATCCGGGAAGGGATGACAGGAGGTACTACTGCGAGATGTACTTCAAACGCGCGGGAGGTCCGTTGATCGAACCGTTGTCCAAGGAACTGTCCCAGGCATCCGAACGCAGACTCAGGGAACTGCACCGCCTGTTCTCCGGTGACGACCATTCTGTGAGGCCGGTACCTGATGATCCCAAATGGACGGAACTGTCCAAACAGGCCATGGTGGAGGTGGAGGGATTCTCCAAGAAGATCGAAGGGAAGACCGACGGCCTGATGGCGATACTCAGGATAAGGAACCGCAGGAGGTACGATTACAGGGCGTTCCTGCGCAGGTTCATGAGCACAAGACCCAGAGTGAAGGAGAATCTGGACGAGTTCGACTACATCTACTACTCCTACGGATTATCGGTATACGGGAACATCCCGTTGATAGACTCCCTGGAATACAGCGAGAACCCCGGGATAGAACGTTTCGTCATCGCGATAGACACGTCCGGTTCCACCATGAAGGGACAGGTGATGACGTTCATCGAGGAGGCGTTCGGGATACTGAGGTTGTCATCCCCTTCGCAGGGATCCGAACTGCACATAATCCAATGCGACGACATGGTCCGCAGGGATGATGTGGTACGTTGCGAACAGGATATGACCGACCTCATGGAGAACTTCGTTCTGGAAGGCGGGAACGGTACCGACTTCAGACCGGTGTTCGACCATGTGGATAGACTCATATCCGAAGGGGGACTGGACGGATTGAAGGGGCTCATGTTCTTCACCGACGGCATGGGCATATATCCCACGAAAAGACCGGGATACGATACCGCTTTCGTGATATGCGAGGACATACCTACCGACCACCCCATACCTCCGTGGGCGATGAGGATCTCCATCAGACCGTCCGATATATCGTGACGGATACCATATCTTTATCATAGTTTATCCACGTCAACTGTCAACGGAAGTGTACCGATGAACATCCAGCAGGCAAAGGATTCCATAAGGGACGCGGTCACGGCATACCTGTCCAAGGATGCCGCAGGCAATTACATGATACCGCGCAGCAGACAGAGACCGCTGATGGTCATGGGTGCGCCCGGGTTGGGGAAGACCGCCATAATGTCCCAGATAGCCTCCGAGATGGGTATCGGATACGTTTCGTACACGATAACGCACCACACCCGCCAGTCCGCCATAGGTCTGCCTATCATCGAGAAACACGTCTATGACAACGAGGAATGCAGCATAACCCGCTACACCATGAGCGAGATAATCGCATCCGTACACGACATGATAGAATCCCGCGGATACGAAGAGGGCATATTGTTCATCGACGAGATCAACTGCGTATCCGAGACGCTGGCACCTGCCATGTTGGACCTCCTGCAGAACAAGAAGTTCGGCCCCCACAGGATACCGGATGGATGGATACTGGTCGCCGCGGGCAACCCTCCCGAATACAACTCGTCCGCACGTACGTTCGACATAGCCACACAGGACAGGATAAGGGTGGTGGAGGTCGAACCCGATACCGAGGTGTGGATGAGGTATGCCATGAGCTCCGGCGTACATGATGCCATAACATTCTATCTGCAGGTGAAACCGGAGAACCTCCTCAGGGTGGAGAGGACCATCGACGGTACATCCTTCGTAACGCCTCGCGGATGGGAGGACCTGTCCACGGTCATGAAGGAATACGATCGCGGCGGAATGACCGTGAACATCGATCTGATATCGCAGTACATCAGGGACCCGGAGATCGCTTCGGAATTCTCCAGATACCTGGACTTCCACAGACGCTACAAGGAGGAGTATGACGTGGATTCCATCCTGTCCGGGAACGCCACCGAACCTCCGTCCGGGGATGCGGAGGAGAAGATGGCACTCACATCCGTCATGATCGGAAGACTGAATTCCGAGGCGGAGACCGGCATGGACCTGGCATTCGTATCATCGGAACTGTCGATGAGTGATTCGGTAGAGGGGATGGTATCGAAGATGAGGGACAGGATGGAGGACAACATCGACCCGGATACGAAACGTGCCTGCTCCCTCATGTTATCTGTACTCAAGGATGCCAAGGACATCGATGATGTGAGAAAGACGATAGATGAACGTCTCGTTTCCGTGAAGAGGACCTTCGATGCCCATCTGCGCAACGCCGTGGAATACATGAGGAGCGGATTCGGCAACGGACAGGAGACCGTGTCGCTGCTGGTCGGATTGATAGATTGCTACAACGTGGTGATGTTCTCGGATCCGGACGGTCCTTTGTATGGATATAATGATGAATTGCTGTCGTCCGGAAGGAACAGAAGGATCATGGACATGCTGGAGGGAGCCTGATGGCTAACAAGTACGAGTACGAGGACCGTTCCGACGGTATCGCCATCACCAGGATGGTCACCACCGACAAGGATATCGTCATACCGGATACCATAGACGGAAGGACCGTGGTGGAACTGTGCGACCGCTTCCTGGTATGTTCCGCCAACGGGGACAACAGGAGGATAACGATCCCCGAATCTGTGAAGAGGTTCGGAAAGGAGGCCTTCCACGGTGCCATGCGCGTCGATACGATCGTCACGGAAGGGGATGTGAACGATATCTTCTCCGTGAAGATGATCGCGGAATATGATTTCACGTTATGTTTCACATACGATGGCAGGAAGAGGTCCTTCGGATTCGTATCCGGATATCCCGTATCGTTCCCTGAATTCGATACGGCGATACTGTCATCCGGATTCAACATATCCGTCGATGTGGCCATGGCACGTCTGTCCGATCCCGTGATGCTTTCGGAGAAGGACCGTGAAGGTTACCTGAAGTATATGCGCAGCAGGATAATCCCCATGGCGGAGAGGACGGTGGCGGAGAACGATCCCGACCGTTTGAAGGAGCTGTGTTCCGCGGGAGTGCTGGGAATCGATGATATGCATTCCCTGCTCAGGAGATCCGTAAGATCCGGAAGGACGTCGATGACATCCGTGATCATGAGCATCATCGGGTCCATGCACAGAAAGTGAAAGATGTTGCGGTAAATGGTTTGGATCGGATAAGGATCACTGTGCGGGTTCCCACTTGCACCTGACGGGGGATACGATGGCACCCTCCGCTTTGAGCTCCTTGAACGCCTTGTCGATCTCCTTCCTGTCGATGCCGGTCGCCTTCTCGACCTCTCCGGCGGACATGGGCTTTCCGGCCTCCTTCATCGCCTTGATGACATCATCCTTGACTGCCATAATTATACCTCGGTATATCCATCGACGGCATAGGATATAATGGGTTTCGATTGTTTTGTTCGAGGATGTGCTTGATCATGACTTTAATCTGTATGAGTCCCAATCAGATTCTATCGTCTTCATGCTTGATGGGATATTGTAACGTAACATCGTGCCACTCATTCCCGTGATGTATGTGTCGATCCCCAAAGTTGTTTTGATGTCTTCTATCGTCCTTTTGCTCGGACGGTTTTTATTTTGCAAAGAAGATATTACAACCTGAACTCCCGGGTTTCATTTAACTAGGTTCATCAGTGTTGATCGCGTCTGTAGCAATCGTCAATCGCACTCGGTGGTGACGACCTCCGGCTCAT
>JAEDGA010000077.1 GCA_016297775.1 Candidatus Methanomethylophilaceae archaeon | reverse complement strand
CACGGTCGAAAAACGCCTTTGGTTCAAATCCAAGGACTACCTACTAAAAAGGTCATTGATCATTAGCCAGATATAGAATGAGTGGGCCCCCCCGGATTTGAACCGGAGTCAGTGGCTCCCGAAGCCACAAGGATACCAAGCTACCCCAAGGGCCCACATCCACCCCTATCTGTTCAATTAATAAAAGGATTTTCCTCGGACATCCAGCCATCGTTATTATGGGTATCTTTCATCAGCATCTGCGCACTGTTGCATGTGCCAAAAGAATGGAAAGGGCCTGCCGTGTGTACGGTAGGCGTTGAAATCCGATGGATCAATACCTGCATGTCTTGATTATGTAATAATCCGCAATGAAGAACGCGGCACAGAATACCAACACTATGGCAAGTGATCCGATCGGATATTCCCAACACAACGCGGAGTTGCGTATGCACTCGGTCACTGGTGTCAGCGGAAGTACGGACAGTATCATCTGAACGGGGGCCGGCATCTTGTCGATCGAGAACAGTGTTCCGCAAAGGAAGGTCATGGGCAGTACGGTCAGGTTGGTGAACATCGAGAGCTGGGTCTGTTCGCTCACTATCAATCCGATCAGCAATCCCATGAATGAGAACGTGAACGATGCCACCAGTATGCTGATTATCAATGGCAATGTCACGTGCATATCCTTCGTTATCAACAGACCCAGACATATCAGGATGGTGCAGCTTATCAGGCATCTCATCACTCCGACCAGGCTCTTTCCGACGATGAACGACGATGTCCTAATCGGACACAGTGTGAGCTCATCGAAGCTGGAATAGAACTTGCGTTGGATCATCACCTTGGATGCGGTGGACGAGAACGATGACGACAGTGTGGTGAGTGCGATGACACCCGGTATCATGAATGAGATGTAATCCACCTCGCCCATGTCTATGTCATTGCCCAGCCCGTATCCGAATGCGAACAGATACAGCAACGGAAGTACAAGGCTGCCGATCATTATGCTGGGGAATTTGTGTATCAGATGTCTGAAATCGGCCCAGTACACCCTCCATACCTCATCGAAGAAGGACAGTATCGGATTCATGGGGAATCACCCTTGTCCGTGAAGTGGAGGTACGCATCCTCCAGACGGGTATTCCTCAGATATGCGGTCTCCGGATGTTCCAGGGTGGCCATGTATGCCTTGGCCTCGTCCGGGGTCTTGAAATGTGTGAGCCTGTGGTAGTCATCCGTGTTCTCCTCCACAGTTATCCTGCCGGTCTCGTCGCACAGTTCCCCGGGTGTACCGGTCCTTACGATCCTTCCGCCGTTTATGATGGATATGCGGTCGCAGAGTGCCTCCGCCTCCTCTATGTAGTGGGTGGTAAGAAATATCGTGGTGCCTCTCGCATTCAGTTTCTTTATTATGTCCCAGAGCAGCAATCTGGATTTGATGTCCAGGCCCGTGGTGGGTTCGTCCAGGAACAGAATGCGGGGGGAATGTATCATCGAACCTACGATGGCCACCTTCTTCTTCCATCCTCCGGACAGATCCGATATCAATTTGTCAAGATGGGGTTCGAGACCGAATATGGAGACCAGTTCCTCCATCACGACGGTGTACTCTCTCTTGGGCATCTTGTGGAGTATCGCGTGGTGGATGATGTTCTCCCTGGCGGTGATATCCCTGTCCAGACCGTTGTGCTGTTGCGCTATGCCTATTATGTCGCGCGCGACACGCTGGTCCTTGGGGATCTGGTGGCCGTCTATGACTATGGAGCCTGTGGTGTAGTTGAGCAGGGTGGACAGCATCCTTATGGTGGTGGTCTTACCGGCACCGTTGGGTCCCAGGAATCCATATATCTCCCCTGCACGGACCTCCAGGTCCACACCCTTTACCGCCTCGAAATCTCCGAATCTCTTGGTTAGGCCTTTGGCCTCGAGGAGGATCGGGGAATCAGGCCTCATCTATCTCGCCATTGTAGTAGAGCATCGCGTTGCAGATCGTGGCGGCGATATTGCTTCCGCCCTTCCTTCCGGCAGGGACGATGAACGGTACGCCCGCCTTCATGATCATCTCCTTTGATTCCACTACGTTGACGAATCCGACCGGTGCTCCGATGACGAGTGCCGGTTTCATTATGCCCTCTTCGATCATCTCCGCTATGCGGATCAATGCGGTGGGGGCGTTGCCTATCGCGAATATGACGGGACCCTCCAGCTTCGCAGCCTTTTCCATAGAGACGGTTGCACGAGTGCAGTTCCTTCTCTTGGCCTCTTCGATGACGTCCTGGTCCTTGATGAAACAGTGGGCCTTTCCGCCGTAGGATTCGAGGCGGTTCTTGTTGATTCCGGAGAACGCCATCATGGTGTCGGTGACTATGTTCGCTCCGGAACGCAGGAGTTTGACTCCAAGTTCTACAGCCTTGTCCGAGAATCTGAGATTGTCCGCATAATCGAAGTCGGCGGACGTGTGTATGCATCTCCTGACGACGGAGAACGTGGGCTCGGGCCAGGTCCTTCCGTTCAGCTCGGAGGTGATGATCTCCATACTTCTCTTCTCGATCGCGTGGGGTTCGAATATCTCTGCCATTTTTTCACACACCTATATCATTCGGACGCTTGGTCCGTTCATGTCATCCGCATCATCGGATATGTCATCTTCGTCATATCATCGCGGACGACTTGTAATAGGTATCATGATATTTAAGTTGGATTATATGTCCAATATGCTGTATGGACATTGTTCAAGACATCATCGATCCCAATCGTTATGTCAATGGATGACCATCCATCTGTCGACAGAACCCATATGATGCTACATGTACCAGAATATGGGATAAAAGATTAAGTTGTTTGAAAAAGGAAGAGATTCATTCGATCTTGTAACCGCGAGGGGTGATCATCCTGTCGTTCTTCACGTATGTTCCCGCATTGCCTATGACGACGGTACAGAACATATCGACCTTGGAGTCGTCCAGATCCCCGAGTGTGGTGAACCAGTGTGTCTCGTCAGGTCTTCCTGCATTGCGTACTATACCGACGGGCGTCTCCCGGGATTTGTATTTCAGCATGATCTGACGTGCCTGTTCTAGGTATTCGGTCCTGCCCTTGCTCTTGGGGTTGTACAGACAGATTATCATATCGGAATCCGCGGCACGATCCACCCTCTTCATGATCAGGTCCAAGGGGGTCATCAGATCGGACAGACTGATGAGTGCGGTATCATGCATCAGCGGCGCACCGAGTATGGATGCGGAGCTGGAAGCAGCGGTGATCCCAGGTACGGTATCTATATCGATATCGGCACCCATGCTGAATGCCAGTTCGTAGATGATGCCTGCCATTCCGTATATTCCGGAGTCCCCGCTGGAGACCATGGCGACATCCTTCCCGGTCATCGCCTCTTCGATGGCGAGTCTGCATCTCTCGGTCTCTTTGGTCATTCCGTTGTATTTGTATTCCTTATCGGGAAATATGGGTCTGAGGATCTCGATGTACTTTGTGTATCCGTATATGACGTCCGCATTCTCTATGGTCCTGACGGCCCTGACGGTCATATCATCCTTTCCGCCGGGTCCGAATCCGACGACGTGAAGCTTTCCCCTCATTCATCCACCGCCTTGCGGAATTCGGTGGTGAAGTGCTTGTCGTACAGTTTGGACAGTTCGTAATCGTCACCGAGGAAATCACCGACTACGGTGAGTGCGGTCTTCGTGATGCCTTCCGCCTTAACTTTTGCCTCGATGTCGGTGAGGTTTCCGCGTACGATCTTCTGGTC
>JAEDGA010000018.1 GCA_016297775.1 Candidatus Methanomethylophilaceae archaeon | reverse complement strand
TTCCAGACATATACATGTAAGACATCCAGCATGTTCGCTGGATCTGGTATTTCGGCATACGGATGTCGAATCGGGACATCATGATAGGAACAGATCCATGCGGACAGCATCCCCTCCGTCGTTGTAGTACGACCGCATCCTATCCAACTCTATGAATCCGTGTCTTCTATAGAACGCCTGTGCTTTGATGTTCTCCGCACGTACCTCCAACGTGATGTACCTGATGCGTTCCATCACGGCCACTCTTTTCACGGCATCCAACAGTTCGGATCCCTTCCCCCTTCCGCGCCATTGTGCGTCCACGGCGAACAGCATGATCCTGCATCCGCCGTCCATCAGCTTGGTGCAGCAGATGAACCCTATCGGTTTCCCGAGGAAGTCGCATGACACGATCTGACCGGAACTCCACATGGCATAGAACTCGTAGAATATCTCCGGGAGATAATTCTCGTCGAGGGATCTCAGAGCTATCCCGTGCATCTCTGTGATATCCGACTGTCTCATGGGTCTGATCATGACGTCATATTGATTGTACCGGGGTTATTTGTATCATATCATTTGATGAGTCTGCGTACCATAACGATACCTCCGATCAACAGCACCAGAGGGACGTATTTGACCGGACCTTCCAGAACGAACTCCTTCTTCTCTTCGATTTTTTCGTTGACTGCCACATCGAATTCGTACGTCACGATCCTGCCTTCCGGATCCACCGCTTTCAGGATGCAATGTGTGTCGTTGTAGAACTTCCATCCAGCTTCGATACCCGAACGCTCGTATTCGCCGTCGCAGTCCAGGTCCCAGTAGAACGCACTGCCGAACATCACGTCCGATCCGGATGCATCCAGCAGATATTGTCCGTTCCCTTTCTCTATGATATCCACATTCAGCGTATTTGTGCCGTGATATTCCGTACCCCAATCCGACAGGAACCTCTTCAGGAAGAATTCCGTGATATCATCCGAATCGATGATGACCGACAGTTCCCGGTTCTCGTCTATCGAATTGTCCGTCCAGTTCATGGAACCTACCCACACCCTGTCGTCGGATACCATCCCTTTGTTATGTGCCAGACCGAACGATTTGGAAGTTTCGTATCTCACTTCCACCGAATCGTCGTACATGTATTCGTTGAACAGACCGTATCCGTCCTTGCAGTCCTTGTCGTTGGGACTGTCGTAGGTGACATCCACAAGAATCCTGGTGTCCACCCCGGATCTTCCCAGCTCTCTCATCCACTGGAGGGGATTGTCCTCATCCTCGATCCATGAATATTGTACGTTAAGCTGTTGGCTGTACATCCTGTAGGTCGATGAACGGATGAATTCCTTGAGCGTCGAGCGTGAATAATCTGGACACAGGACCGGGGACACATCCGCTTTGTAGGATTGGATGTCATATTCTTTCGGTTCATACGGTTCCATGAGAAGCGGAAGGGCGGTCGGATACAGATCTCTGAAATCGGTAAGATCGCCCATGTCCTTGAAATCCAGATCGAATATCGATGACAGATATTCCGCGCATTCTTCATTCATTATGGTCACACCCCATCCGCGGTTGTCTTTGAATGCGGAATTCGTCCAGTTCTCGGATGTTATGACGGATGTGTCATTATCGATTATGGCGTACTTGGTGTGGACGTACTGGTATCTCTTGTATGAATCCTTGGAAGCTATCATCTTGATGTCCGCACCGGATTTCCACAATGACGTGAGAGTCTGTACCTCATTGTTGTCTATCCCTCCCGCAGGTTGGCCTTCCATGAGGATCCTCACCTCCACGCCTCTGTCCAGTGCATGTTTCAGTGCCGATGCTATCTTGGTGTTGTCGAATGTGTACATGGATATCCTGATGATCTCTTCCGCATCCTGGATGCAGGATAATATCTCCTCACCGTCGGATTCCGGGAAGGAGAACGGTGTCACATCGCAATCCGTGTATGTGCGACATATGTGGTACATCGTCCTTCCGGGAGACATCAGGATCCATTTGTCATCCTCTCCGAGATAGTCATACCCACGGTTGCGTTGTGCCACCTTGCCTTTGGGTATCTTCGGGAACGGTTCCATACCGTCCGGCGTACAGTCCCCGTAATAGAACGAATCCACGACATCTCCATCGGGATCCATAAGGTAGATGTCATCTCCCTTGTCATTGAGAGAGAAATCCTCTACGGTCACACGCGTATCATCGTAGAGGATGATACGTTCGAGATGCATATTGTCGGAAGGTGTCTGGGACATTATGGATATCCTGCCCCAGGCCTTGACCGCGATACTCTTGATGAATGTGATCTTCCCTTCTCCGTCGGACAGCGACCATCCGTTCAGGTCCTGTTCCACAGGGGTGTTGTTCTTCAGGGTGATCCCTTCGGTACCTGTAGGGCACACCATATCCAACTGGAAGCCCGGTCCGAACATGGCATCAGAATCGGATTGCAGACAGACCGATGGACATATCAGCAATATCGTTACAATGATTATCAAAAGAGGGTTGACGCGCATGGGCATACATCCCACGCGCGTCTGATTAAAGCGGATTGTTAATGTTAATGGTTTAAAGTCCGGAGACCAGATCCATCAGGGTCTTCTTGGGATCCTTGGACTTCACGACGCCGGATGCGAGGAGCACTCCCTCCGCACCGAGTTCGATGGCCTTCCTGACATCCTCTCCGGTCTTCACTCCCGCACCGCAGAGCACCTTCACCTTGGGATCGACGGATTTCACCGTATCGACTGTGTCACTGACGATCCTGGGGTTGGCACTGGTGACGGAGATGTCCCCGCCAATCAGCTCCGGAGGTTCAACAGCGATGAAATCCGGGGAGAAGGCCGCCACTCTCTTCGCCTTATCGACGGATTCGGCACAGACCAGAGGCACCATGGACAGTTCTCTGCACATGGATACACACTGTTCGATGTCCTCGTCCTGGAATCTGTGCTCGGAGTGGTTGATCAACGATCCGACCGCACCGGCGGCGTTCACCATGGACGGGGTCATCCATCCGGTGGCGGAACCGGGTTTGCGGGGATCGATGTTCTGGGAGAGCACCGGGATGCTCACCGCTCTGGCAACCGCGCCGAGTTCGGCGACAGGAGGACATACTGCGATGGACACACCCGTCTCCTTCGCGACCTCTTCGCAGACCTTCGCCAGTTCGACGGCTTTGATACCGTCGACCTCGGCGTAGGCCTTGAAGTTGACGACGACAACCGGGGTCTTGAGTTCACTCAAGGTCTTCCATCCTCTTGGTGAGCTCTTTGAGGACTGCGGGCCTGGAGGTGTACTCCATCTCCTCGGGACCGAGGACTGCAGGCATGAAGGGTCCCATGGACCTCATGAACTTGCTGGCCTTGACCGCGTTGTTGCGTGCGTAGTCCCACTCCGCTCCCTTGAAGAAGTCGACAGGCTGGTGGTCTCCGATGGTTCCGTAGGGCTCGAGACCCTGGAACTTTCCGTTGCAGAGCTGGAATCCGAGTGCGCAGACTCTTGGGGGTCCGTCGAAGTAGGTGGGGGTGGACTCCTCGGGGGAGCAGGGGTAGAATGCACCGTAGTGGGATCCTCTCATCCATCCTGCGACGAGCATGGTGTTCATGAAGACCTGGAGGTACTCTCCGACGGAGGGCAGTCCGCTCTGTGCACGGCAGACGCAGACGGGGTCGTCCTTTCCGACGTACTTTCCTGCGGTCATGTTGAGCTTGTCGGTGGATACGACACATGCGGGACCGATGCCTGCGCGGCTGTTGATCCTCTTGATGGCGTATCTGGAGGTGTCACCGAGAAGGGACAGGATGCTGAGGGTCTCCTCGGGGGAGGACATGACGACCTTCTTGTGGTCCATGACGTCGTGGATCTCGACGTCGAATCCCTGCTTGGCCTTTGCATCGATGACGAGTCCGGTGGTGGTGAAGGGGTCAAGGAAGATCCTGGTCAGGGGAAGGGAGTATGCGGAGGGTTCGGTCTTGTCCGCCATGAAGAAGATGATGGGCTCTGCGGGCCTCTCCTCGAAGGACATCTCTGCGGATCCGGGTCCGGCACCTTTGATGTTACCGGAGAATGCGTCGGTCAGGATGTCCTGTCCGGCTCCGTACAGCTTCATCTGTTTGGAGAGCTTGGTTGCCTCGGTGAAGCAGTCCCATCCGAGCTTGTGAACATCGGCGTTGTTCTCTCCCTTGTAGTGGGACATGAACAGGTTGATGTCGTCTCCGACACGGGTGACATAATAATCCTCGATGACGCCCTGCTTGGTCGCATCCGCAAGGATCTCCTTGCACTTCTCGATCATAGACGGGTGAGGCCTGGTGTGTCCGCAAACGGAACCGACATCTGCCTTAATGACTGAAATCGTAACTTTCTCTGCCATTGTTGAATCACCAACGGTAATTGTTCATCCCCTAACCTTTCCACCATATAATAAGTTACCCTGCCTGTATGCGCGCGCCTTATTATTAGGACCTATAAGGGAGGGGGCGGCGATTTACCCCCAAGGTTATGCTGACACATACGTTCCCATGAGGTCATGGCCGCATTCTATCAATATATTGTCTAATCATATCTTTTAATTTTGAAATAGTCCGTTAAAAATCGTTGTTAATACATTATTTTGACCAATTCGTTACAAGTTGTAAGTGAGTTTGGTGGAATATTGTTTAATATTATATCCCAATAACAACAATATGGCAATGCGTGGCATCCGTCAGTCGGGACACATCGTCCGGACCGATCTGTCCAGATACAAGGTCGGCCCTGGGACCATCCATTATCGCAGGAAGTACACCTTCTCGCCGATACTGGCGGTGGATGACCATTACAGGAGCGTCATCAATGACATCAAGGCCATGGACCGTTTGTTGGGTAGGATCGTTCTGAGCGAGTCCGATTATGCTTCCGCGATAAAGAATGCATACTCCACGAACGTCGCACACACCTTCGAGGAGGGCAGACCGTTATCGATATCCGATGACGTGGCCGATCTCGTGGACAAGCTGCATGAATCCACGATGGCCGATCCGGACGACATATCGGGTGTTCAGCGCGAAGTGCTCAACTACGTCACGACATTCATCTCGGCCAGTCACGGCAGGGTCACACCGAAGAACGTGGACGATGTCGTCCGCATCCACAAGAAATTGATGCGCGGAGTGTCCGACGATATCGTACCCGGCGAGATCAGGAACGATTCCTATGCCATATTGGATGACAGCGGTATGCCCAGGGTGATAACCTGTCCACCGGAATACATCAAGGCGGAGCTCCAGTCGCTTCTTCAATGGGTTCGCGGTTCACCCTACGATTCGATCGCTACCGCGGTCATATTCTTCGCGGAGTTCGTCGGCATAAGGCCGTTCACACACGCCAGCAACAGGGTCGGATCCGTACTGTCCCAGCTTATCATGCACAGCATGGGTCTGGAGAATATAGGGTTCACGCTCTACGAGAGTATGGTGTACTGTTCCATCGAGAGGTTCAATGACCTGCTGGTCTATTCACTTAGGGAGCAGAACTACTATCCGCTGGTACTTCACATCTGCGAGTCGATCCACGAGGCATATTGCGATGCCATCGAATCGCTGTCGCCAAAGGACGTGCTCTCGGATTCGGATGCGTACATGAAGGTCATCGCCCACAGGGCGAAATATAACGAAGGGGTGTTCTCCGTCTCCGATTGCATGAGGTGGATCCCGGACGTGAAGGAGCAGACGGTACGTACCAAGCTCAATACATTGGTGGACAAAGGCGTACTATCCAGAAAGGGTAACACCCGCAACACTAGATACTGGTTCGTGATGCCTTTCTCGGATTTGGTGGATCCGTTGGGAGATAAAGGAGGGGAAATCGAATGAGGTTCAATATCAGCAGATTCGACAGGGTGTACAAGAGCGACTATTCAAGGTATGAGGTACGTTCGTACCCTATACAGTACAGGCGCAAGTATACCTTCTCACCCTCGATCACCGTGGATGTGGCATATAGGGATGTGATCTCCGACATAGAGGAGATGGACCGTCTCCTCGGCGATGTCCACCTTAACGGAGACGATTACATAACCGCAATGAAGGACTCCTATGCATCCAACATCAGGGTGTCCCTGATGAGGGATGGCAGCGATATGGACGTGTCCGATATCGAAGGTTTCATCGATGATTGCCATGCGATGATGGACAACGAGGTCGAGGCTGTCGGTGGACCAAAACAGGAGATCTACAACAACATCCGTGCATACGCCAACAACATAGGCAAGGGCAACCAGTGGGATTCCGAGAGGATCATAGAACTCCACAAGATGCTCATGTACGGTGTGGACGAGCGTGTGAAACCCGGAGAGATCAGGACCGGGATATACGCCCAGTGCGATGCGGACGGTCGTCCGATGTCCGTGGCATGCCCTCCCGAATTCATAACCAACGAATTGGATTCCCTGGTCAACTGGCTCCGCGGTTCCCCGTATGATGCCATATGCACAGGCATGATGTTCGTCATCGAGTTCACCGGCATACAGCCGTTCCAGTACGGAAGCAATCGCGTGGCACATACCATGTTCCAGATCATCATGCACAACCTCGGTCTCAAGAACATAGGTCTTTGCAAGTACGATGACCTCATCGAGGCGGACAGGGACACATATGCCAGACTTGTGGATTATGCAAAGTCCGAACAGGATTACTTCCCCGTGGTACGTTACGTTGCGGAAAAGGTCCACGAATCCTACAGGATCGCGCTCAGGGAGCTGGGGCCGAAGGACAGACTGGATGGTGGCGACGGATACATGATCCTCATAGCCAGATATGCCAGGAACATCGCCGACGAGTTCACGGTGGCCGAAGCATGCAGCTGGGCACCGGACGTGAGGGAGCAGACAATACGCACGAAACTGAATGCGTTGGTTGATCTGGGTATATTGGACAGGAAGGGTAACACCCGCAACACCCGTTACAGATACAACGATTTCCTCAGGTACCTGCGCAACGGATTCAACACCTTCTGAGTACGGGCACGCATAAATAAACGTGTGCGATAGGGAACCGTATGTGCGAAATAAAGGATTCGTCAACCGTCAGGCCCGGCGATGGCACCGTCACCGTCAGGGGATGGGTCCAGGACATCAGGAACCTCGGAGGCATTTCTTTCATCACTCTCAGGGACAGGTACGGCACCATACAGCTCACCCTCCCCAAGAAGAAGATCGATCCCGAACTCTTCGGAGAGATCACCAAGCTCAACAGGGAATCCGTCATATCGGTGACCGGTGAGGTCAAGGAGAGCAACCAGACTGAGCTAGGTGTGGAGATCATCCCCTTCGCTTTCGTTCTCGAGTCCGAAGCGGCTGTCCCTCTCCCCCTCGGAGTGGTCGACAAGGTCAACGCGGAACTCGACACGCGTCTCAACAACAGGTTCATGGATGTCAGGAAGCCCGAGGTCAGGGCCATCTTCGAACTCAAGTCCATGATGGTGGAGCTCATCGAGGAAGCGGTACGTTCCAACGGATTCACCCAGGTCTACACCCCCAAGATCTCCGCCGCCGGTGCGGAGGGAGGTGCGGAGCTCTTCAAGGTCAGGTACTTCGAAAAGGATGCATACCTGGCACAGTCCCCCCAGCTTTACAAGCAGATCCTAATGTCCACCGGATTGGACAGGGTGTTCGAGATCGGACCCGCATTCCGTGCGGAGCATTCCAACACCAATCGTCACGTAACCGAGTTCATCTCCTTCGACGGAGAGATGAGCTGGATCGAGAACGAGGAGCAGGTCATGGCCATGATCGAGGAGATCGTGGACCACGTCCTCAAGGGTCTCAAGGAGAAGGGCGCCAAACAGCTCGCCCTCCTCGGAAAGGAGATCACCGTTCCATCCCGCCCGTACCCCATACTCACCTACAGCGAGTGTATCGGGATCGTCAACGACGGCGGACTCCCCCTCAAGGAGGGTGAGGATCTGGGTACCGAGGGAGAGAAGATCGTAGGGGATCACATGATGGCCAAGGGTCACGACCTCTACTTCATCGCAGAGTATCCCGAGGAGGCCAAACCCTTCTACATCATGGAGAAGGACGGCACCCCCTATTCGTTCTCATTCGACCTGGATTATCGCGGTCAGGAGATCTCCTCCGGAGGTCAGAGGGAGCACAGATACGAGAAGCTCGTAGAGAGGATGAAGAAGAAGGGATTGGATCCTGAGGACTTCTCCTTCTACCTCGATGCCTTCAAGTACGGTATGCCTCCCCACGGCGGATGGGGTATCGGTATAGAGAGGCTCCTGGTCAAGATGCTCGACCTTCCCAACATCAGGGAGGCCATCCTCTTCCCCAGGGATCCTGCTAGACTGGCACCTTGAAACCACAGGGAACGGGGTCGCGGTCGATTCGGATGTATTCGGCCAACCCCCGATTCCATTTTTATATACAGGACCGGGGATTCATACACGATGTCCACAGGGGACGTGTATGAACGCGAATTGAAGGCTCTCCTTTCCGGAGAGAAGAGGACCATCGATAAGCTCATCAAGACATGCGATGACGAGGAGAGGGAAGGTTATCTCTCCATGGTCGATAGACCGTTCATGGTGGTACGTGCCGCAGGTTCCCATGGTGTGGACCTGATCGCATTGAGGTGGGATTTCTCGTTCCCGATAGAGGTGAAGAGTTCGGTGGACAGTACGCTCCATTTCAGCAGGAGTCCTCGTCTCGGTGAACAGGCGGATTGGATGCTGAACGAATGTACCAAATCACGCATACTGCCGATATATGCGATGAGACTGAAGAAGACCGGTAACTCTGTCAAGGGCGATCCGTGGAGGCTGTTCTGCATACCATGCGATTTCGAGTACAGGGGTGCGGCAGGACTCCTGCAGCGCAGGATACCCAAATTGGCCGTAGGTCCAAGCGGCAATTACATAATGAATTGGAACGAGGGCATGAAGCTGTCGGAGTTCTTCCGTTATGCCAACATGTCCATCGATTGATATTGTGAGGGGTCGTCAGCACTCATAGGGTTCATCACGGATCAGCCTAGATTCTATCTTCATCCGACGCATCCTCGATGTACCGTATCGTGCCTCAGATAATCTCATTTTCGGTAGATCATCTGATCTCGGTCATCCTCTTGACCGGAAGATAGGCGTCCCTGATCACATCATCGTCCAGGACGATCTCGCCAGTCATATCCTCCAGACACGACGCCACGAGTTCCAGCGTGATCTTCTTCATGGAATCGCATACGGCGCTCTCGGGGAAGTGGAAGATCTTTCCCGGACACTCCTTCTCCATCCTGTGCTTCATTCCGACCTCGGTGATGACGATGAACTCACTATTGTCGGATTTCTTGCACTCATTGAGCATGGCCTCAGTGGAACCTATGAAGTCCACCTCGTCGAGTACCTCTTTCCTGCATTCAGGGTGTGCCATGGATATGCTTCCGGGGTACATCCCCTTGAGTTCCAGGATCTGTTCCCTGGTGATGGAATCATGTATCGGACAGCATCCGTCCCAGAGGACCATCTCTTTCTCCGGTATCCTCTCGGCGATGAATGCACCCAGATTCCTGTCGGGAACGAACAGCACCTTGTCAGATCCTAGGGATGAGACCACCTTCAACGCGTTACCGGATGTACAGCATACATCCATCTGGGTCTTGGTCTCCCCTGTGGTGTTGACGTATCCCACCACGGTGTATCCGGGGTGTTTCGCCTTGCATTGTGCCAGACTTTCCGCGGAACAGATGGATGCCATGTCGCACAGAGCATCCGGAACGGGCATCAGAACGGTCTTTCCCGGGGATAGGATCTTCGCGGATTCGCCCATGAACGTGACTCCGCAGAAAACTATCACATCGGCATCCGTCTTGGAGGCCTCGATGGACAGTCCGAGAGAATCCCCCACATAATCGGCTATGTCCTGGACCTCTGCAGTTGTGTAGTTGTGTGCTAGGATGATCGCATTCTTCTCCTTCTTGAGTCTGGCGATCTTCTCTCTGACCGTTTCCATGAGGCATCGCATGGATATCATGTTAAAATAGTATGGTATCCGACAACAATGGTATGATATCTTGAAGGATTCCACGTGACTTTATATGCGCGTCTTAGAAGCGCGCAACTATTATAATGACGGGAATATACCCGCACAAGGAAGTGGACAAATGGATGAGTGGATCACCATCGCAGCACCGGCCACGATATCCAATATCGGACCCGGTTTCGACATATTCGGTATGGCTTTGACTAACCCCTATGACACCATCATGGGAAGGAAGATCGAGAAAGGACTCGTCATCACCGAGATCACCGGTCCCGGAGCCGAAGGTATCCCCACCGAACCCGAGAAGAATTCCGTCACCATCGCGGCCAAGGCCGTCCTCGACATGGTCGGTGCGGATTTCGGAATCGAGATCAGGATCAAGAAAGGTATCAGGCCGTGCAGCGGTATCGGCTCGTCCGGAGCATCCGCCGCCGGAGGGGCATACCTAGCACACGTGATGACCGGCGAGAAGCTCTCGCCCACCGATGTCGTCCTCTGTGCCGCCAAGGCCGAGGGCACCACATCCGGAGGTCTCCATGCAGACAACGTGGCACCCTGCATCCTCGGAGGTTTCACCATCATCAAGTCCTACGATCCCTTCGAGGTCATGGTCATACAGCCCCCGGAGGATCTCGGCGTAGTCGTCGTCATGCCCGATGTCATGGTTGCCACATCCGATTCCAGGAAGGTCCTTCCCAAGATGGTCGAGGTCAAGGACCTTGTCTTCCACGTGGGCAACGCGACATCCATGGTCCATGCCATGCACACCGGTGACATAGATCTCATCGGAAGGTCCGTCAGGGACGCGGTCTTCGAGCCCGCGAGGACACACCTCGTACCCCATCTCAAGGATGCGGAGAGGATCGCCATGGAGAACGGTGCCATCGCATCGTTCCTCGGAGGATCCGGACCCTGCATCATCTCTTTCTTCAGGAAATCAGAAGGCAACGGCGAAAGGATCGCCGATGCGATCAGGGAAATGTACACTAAGAACGACATGCACTGCGATACCTGGGTCACCGCTTGGGGATCCGGTTGCAGGAGGTTATAATATGGCAGCACACAAGGTAGTATGTTGGGACTGCGGTTGCGATGTGGAGGACCCCTTCGTAAACACCTGTCCCAGATGCGGCGGTCTTCTGACCGTCAAGATGGATCTGGAACCGCTCAAGGCTATGAAGCCCGAGGATCTTCACAAGGAGCCCATCGGGGTATGGAGATATGCCCCCTTCCTCCCTGTCGACTATGACAAGCGCGTATCCATCAAAGAGGGAGGAACCCCTCTCTACGAGACCAAAGCCCTCTCCAAGGAGTTCGGCATCAAAGAGATGCACGTCAAGTACGAGGGTGCGAACCCCACTGGATCCTTCAAGGACAGGGGAATGACCGTAGGTGTCTCCCACGCGGTGGAGCTCGGTGCCAAGGTCGTCGGATGCGCATCCACCGGTAACACCTCCGCATCTCTCGCGGCATACGCCTCCAAGGCCGGGATCAGCTGCGCTGTCTTCCTTCCCTCCGGAAAGGTCGCCGCAGGAAAGCTCGCGCAGGCCATGTTCTTCGGAGCCAAGGTCATCTCCATCGACGGGAACTTCGATGACGCACTCGCCATCGCAAGGAAGATGTCCGAGGAGAAGCAGCTCTACCTCCTCAACTCCATCAACCCCTACAGGCCCGAGGGACAGAAGTCCGTCCTCTTCGAGATCATGGACCAGCTGAAGTATGATGTTCCCGACAGGATCATCGTTCCCGTCGGAAACGCCGCCAACATCTGGGCGGTATACAAGGCGGTCAAGGAGCTGGAGGAGATCGGATGGATCGATAAGGTCCCCATGCTCACCGGTATCCAGGCAGAGGGTGCCAGCCCCGTCGCCAAGGCGTTCTCCAACAAGACTGCGGACTTCGAGCCCGAGAGGAACCCCGAGACCGTCGCCACCGCCATCCGTATCGGTAACCCCGTAAGCGGAAGGAAGGCACTCAAGGCGATCTATGACACCGGAGGATATTCCACAACCGTCAACGACGATGAGATCATCTCCGCACAGAAGATGTTGGGAAGGCGCGAGGGTGTCGGAGTGGAGCCTGCTTCCGCAGCATCCGTCGCAGGTGCCAAGAAGCTCCGCGATATGGGAATCATCGACAAGGACGAGCGCGTTGTGTGCATCTGTACCGGTAACGCACTCAAGGATCCTGATACCATCATCGCTAACAGCGACCCCATCTTCAAGTGCGCCAACGATATCGACGCAGTGAAGAAGATCCTGCTCGGATGAATTCAGAAGTCGAAGAGGCTGGTCTGTTTCGGACCCTTGTCCGGGACGGGTGCCTCTTCGATGACAACCTTTTCCTCTTTCTTCTCTTCGGTCATGACGGGTCCCGGCTCGTCGTACGATGCGTATGCCTGTGCGGCGTTCCATGACCCCGTCTGTTCTTTCAGACTCCTGGCCAGGGCATGCCCGAATCTGGGGAGTGCGGCAATGGTGCCTGCATCCGTATTGACGATGTCCGCCTTATTGCGTATCCCGTTGTCGTACAGCGTTCTTGCCTTGGATCTTCCGACACCTTTGAGCAGAACGAGCTCCAGGAGCTCGTTCCTCACGCCGTATCTGAGACGGGTGAGCAGTGGTCTTATCCTCTTGACGGTCTCCGGCCTGCAGATCGTGGCTATTTCTATCATGGCGTATGTCAGCCATTCCATGTTGTCCACGCGGCTGCGTATGTCGCCGGGACCTATACCCATCTGTGCGGTGATGACGTCCTCCTCCCTCTCGTCTATCCATTCGGATGCCATCATCGCCACCTTCAGGGCGCTCAGGAAGTATTCGAAATGATAATCCCCCTCCTCTGGTACATCCATCAGGAATTGTCCGTCATATTTGTCATACAGTTCGAACAGCGCATCCATGTCCGACTTCCGCGGATACAGGCCCATGACATCCGGGGTGTATGCCACCGCATGCATCAGCATCATGTCGTCCGTGGTGTCCTTTATCAGCATGACCGCATCCCTGAGGATGACGGCGGATTCCGGGTCTATGTAAAGGTCCGAAACACGTTTTCCGAATTGCAGAGGCATCAGCACGCCGTCCTCGTCCGCTATCATACCCTCTTCCGCAAGGAATTCCACCACGTTCTCCACGGCACCCTCCACACCGTACAGGTTGGATTGGCATCCATAGAACGTGTCCCTGAGGAAATCAATGATGTCATCGATTGATGATGCCTCGTTGGTCGCTATGAGACCCAGTATGTGCGTCCTCAATGTCTTCTCGTTACCGAGTTTGGACATTATGTTCTCCGAGTCGCATTCGATGTAATCTTCCATGAGGTGCTGTGCATCCTCCTCGCTCTTGGCCATGAGGATGGCCTCCCCATACGGATCGTATCCGGGTCTGCCGGCACGTCCGCACATCTGTTTGATCTCCATCACGGCGATGGGTGCGTTACCGGAGCCGGCTTCGAAACGTGCGGTGTCCCTTATTATCACCCTTCTTGCCGGAAGGTTGATCCCTGCCGCAAGTGTGGGTGTGGCCACTATGCATTTGATGCGACCGGATCTGAACTCCTTCTCCACGAACTGTCTCTGTTTGTATTCCAATCCTGCGTTGTGGAATGCTATCCCGGATTTCACGCAGGATGCGAGTTTCCTTCCGACCGCGGTGGTCTCCGCACCCCCCTCGAGTATCTCTATCTCCTCGTCCGTGAGTGTCATCCCGGCCAATCCAGCCATGTCCTTGGAATATCTGACCGCCAGGGCTTCGGTGGAACGTCTGGAGTTCACGAACACGAGACACTGTCCGCCATCGCGTACCATATCGGAGACAAGTGCCCACACCTCCTCCTTCTTCTCCTCTATCGGACGTACGTCACCGTTGCGGAAGGTTATCTCACCACGGTGGTACACACCCTCCTTCAATTCTATGGGGCGCCAATCGCTTCTTACAAGTTCGGCATCCATCCAATGTGCCAGATCGATTGCGTTGGATATCGTTGCCGACAATGCGATCACCTGCATGTCCCGGTTCTTGCGCATCATCTTGGTAAGGGTGACCTCCAGTGTCGGCCCTCTGCCCGGGTCATGCAGCATGTGCACCTCATCGCATATCGTAAGCCCTACGGATTCGATCCATTTGCTTCCATGGCGCATCAGGGAGTCCGCCTTCTCGGATGTGGCCACCAGTACGTCGCAGTCCGAGAGACGGGTGTCATCGGAATCCAGGTCCCCGGTGCTCAATCCCACCTTGAAACCCAGATACGAGAATCTTTCGAAATCGTCCCTCTTCTCGGCCGCCAATGCTTTGAGTGGCACTATGTAGAGGACGCGTCTGCCCTCCTCCAACAACCTCTTGAGGGCCGCGCAGTATCCGATCAAAGATTTTCCGCTGGCGGTCGGGACCGCCACCACAAGGTTGCGTCCTGACAATGCTATGGGGATCGCCTCCGCTTGCGGTGGGTGGAGTTCCACGAATCCCTGTTCAGCAAGGGCCTGTTTTATCTCGTCGGACAGGTCCAGTTCATCTACCAGCATATGGGAGGGGATGCACGTGCGATTATAATGGCCTTTTCATGGCGGTCTGCATGGATATGTTCACCCGAAGGGTCATGTACCAGTTCTGGCACATTTTTCAATATCCGTGATCTCACATATTTTCATGTTCTTCGATCACATTTGCGCGTACGCGTTCTACGGGTGACTAAATCTGTAACGGTTATATAGGGTGGAGAGTTAGTGAAGAGCTGGAGTATAATAGATGAGCGACGACAAGCTGAAGAAGGAACAGGTCAAGCTGGCCGGTCCCCTCGATGAATGGATAGAAGGACAGACCTTCGGATCCACAGAGGAGATCGAGATCCCCGATCAGATGGCTGACAGGGTGATCGGACAGGACCGTGCCGTTGATGTCATACGCAAGGCCGCTTCCCAGAAGAGACATGTCATGCTGATAGGAGAACCAGGTACCGGTAAGTCGATGCTGGCGAACTCCATGGTAGAGTTCCTCCCCAAGGAGGATCTCCAGGATGTCGTGTCCTACCACAATCCCGAGGACTTCAACGAGCCCAGGATACGTGTGATGCCCGCAGGCAAGGGTAAGCAAATCGTTGATGAGCAGAAGGCCATCGCGGCCGCACAGAGGAACCAGAAGAACAACACCATGCTGTACATAATCCTCGCAGTCGTCGCCATAGGATTGTTCTATTTCATCTGGACCGGTAATACAACCCTCCTTTGGATGGCCATACTGGTCGGCTTCTTCCTGTTCATGATGTACAGGACGCCCGGACAGAAGAACGAGATCTCCATCGTCCCCAAGCTCCTGGTAGGGCACACGCCCGGCGATATGCCCCCGTTCGTGGATGCCACCGGTACCCACGCAGGTGCCCTTCTCGGAGATGTCAGGCACGATCCCTTCCAGTCCGGAGGTCTCGAGACCCCTTCGCATGACAGACTGGAGGCAGGATGCATCCACAAGGCGAACAAAGGGGTCCTTTTCATCGATGAGATCAACCTCCTCAGGATGGAATCCCAGCAGGCACTCCTCACCGCCATGCAGGAGAGGAAGCTCTGCATCACCGGTCAGAGCGAGCGTTCCTCTGGAGCACTCGTCAAGAGCGAGCCCGTCCCCACGGACTTCATCCTGGTCTGTGCCGGAAACCTCGATGCCATCCAGGGTATGCACCCCGCACTCAGGTCCCGTATCAGGGGATACGGTTACGAGGTCTACATGAGGAACACCATGGATGATACCGACGAGCACCGTCACGACATCATCAGGTTCATCGCCCAGGAGGTCAGGAAGGATCAGAAGATCCCCCATTTCGACAAATACGCATCCGCCGAGATCATCAGGGAGGCACAGCGCCGTTCCGGAAGGAAGGGCAAGCTCACCCTCAGGTTCAGGGAGTTGGGAGGATTGGTCCGTGTGGCCGGAGACATGGCCGTACAGGACGGGAGGGAGCTGGTCACCCGTGACGATGTCATACTCGCCAGGAGGATCGCACGCTCACTCGAACAGCAGATCGCGGACCGCAGCATCGAGGGCCTGAAGGCATACGAGACCTTCGCCACCAGAGGTTCCGCGGTCGGAAGGATCAACGGACTCGCCGCACTCAACGCAAGCTCCAACATGGCCGAGTATTCCGGTATCGTCCTGCCCATCGTGGCCGAGGTCACACCCTCGCCCAGCAAGAAGGGAGGAATAGTCGCCACAGGTAAGCTCGGAGAGATAGCCAAGGAGGCTGTCGAGAACATCTCCGCCGTCATCAAGAAGTTCGCGGTCGGAGAGCTCGGGGAGAAGGACATCCACCTGCAGTTCGTCGGTACCTACGACGGGGTCGAGGGGGACAGCGCATCCGTGACCATCACCACCGCGATACTCTCCGCACTAGACGAGATCCCGATCCACCAGGATCTCGCCATGACGGGAAGTCTGAACGTTCGCGGAATGGTCCTGCCCGTCGGCGGTATCACCGCCAAGCTGGAGGCTGCCGCCGAGGCAGGCTTACACAAGGCGATCATCCCCAAGATCAACGCCAAGGACGTCATGATCGAGACCAGGTACTACGAGTCCATGGAGATCTACCTGGCGGAGACCATCCGCGATGTGCTGGAGATAGCCCTCGTGGACTGTCCGAAGAAGCAGGAGTACATGGACAAGCTCGCCGTGCTGAACCCCGAGGGTTCCACGGTCGAGAAGCTCGACCCTCCGATGCAGGCCTGCTCCTATGAGGAGGATACCGTCACCGTGATCGTGTCCCCTCCCGCGGACGAAGCCGATGTTGCGACGGAATGAGGCCGTATGTCCGGAAACGACGCACTGATAATCGGAAGGTTCCAACCGTTCCACAACGGTCACATGGAGGTGCTCAGGAAGATATTCCAGGAGTGCGACCACGTGACCGTGGGTATCGGTAGTGCGCAGATGTCCCATATGGACAGCAACCCCTTCACCGCAGGCGAGCGCTATCTGATGATAGCCGAGGCCCTGCGTGCGGAAGGGTACTCGAATTTCTACATAGTGCCTGTGGAGGATCTGAACAGATACGCACTATGGGTCGCACAGGTGTCGTCCATGTGTCCTCCTTTCGATATCGTGTACAGCAACAATCCGGGTACACGCCGTCTGTTCCGTGAGGCCGGATACGAGGTCAGGACATCCCCGTTGTACAACAGGGACCACTTCTCCGGTACGGAGGTCAGGAGACGCATGCTCACCGGCGGTGATTGGAGATCCCTTGTTCCGAAGAGGGTCGCGGAGGTCATCGACGACATCGGCGGCGTGGACAGGATCAGACAGATCGGTGAATCCGATGATATCAGATACTGACATCCTCCACATGTCCCTCATCCTCAAACAGAGAGGGATGAGGATCGCGTTCGCGGAATCATGTACCGGCGGACTGGCATCCGAGATGGTGACATCCGTGCCGGGTGCGTCGGAGTATTTCCTGGGTTCCGCGGTCACATATTCCAACGAGGCCAAGGAACGCATCCTCGGGGTATCGCATTCCATCATCGAGGAGCACGGTGCGGTGAGCGAGGAGTGTGCCAAGGAGATGGCTGCCGGCGCTTTGAAGGCATACGATTCGGACATCGCCGGATCAATAACCGGTATCGCCGGTCCCGGCGGTGCCACTTTTGATAAGCCGGTCGGATTGGTATACACATGTGCCACCGACGGTGTCGTGACCGTCACGTCCGTGAACCGTTTCTACGGTGACAGGGACGAGGTCCGCAGACAGTCCGTGGATGCCATGATCCGCGACATCATGAAGGTACTGGAGGGATGACCTGTCCCGGAGGCACGATCGTCAGATACCGTTGATAGGTGAGGACGGTCAGCGCATATTGGAATCGTCCCACGTGATCGTCGTCGGATGCGGAGGTCTCGGTTCTTCCGTCATCTCTGCCCTCACCTGTGCCGGTGTGGGACATCTGACGCTCATCGACGGCGATACCGTGTCCGAATCCAATCTGAACCGCCAGTTCATACATGCGGACCGTCTGGGTATGAACAAGGCGGAGAGCGCCGCCGTGTGGGTCGGTTCGATGGATGGGTCCTGCAGGGTGGATGTCATCGATACATTTCTGGACGAATGCGACAGGTCCGTTTTCACCGATGCCGATCTGGTGTTGGACTGTATGGACAACATCCGTTCACGCCTTCTCCTTGCGGAGATATGCGCATCATACGGAAAGATACTGGTACATTGTGCGGTGGATTCCCATTACGGGCAGTTGTGCGTCATCCGTCCCGACGGTGCCCTCCGCATGGAGGACATATACGGATCCCGTGTGGAGAAGGACATCCATCTTTCCATGGCACCGTACGTAATGACCATGGGTGCACTGGAGGCACAGCAGGCGATATCTGTACTTCTTGGGTCCGACGATGTCCTGTATGACGAGATCCTGTCGGTGGATATGCGTACCATGTCGATGACCAGGTATGCGATCCGCAGGCGCTGACACTTGCGTACAATCGTGTCGATTAAATACATCCCTCGGGATTTCAGAACATGGAACACATCAGGACCGGAAAGGTGAAGGAGGTCTACGCGGTAGACGACGATACCCTTGAGTTTGTCTTCACCGACAACATCTCCGTTTTCGACAAGATCATCCCATCGCAGATTCCCCGCAAGGGAGAGTCCCTGTGCAGGACATCCAAGTATTGGTTCGAACTCCTTGCATCCAAGGGCATCAAGAGCCACTTCAGAGAGTACCTTCCCCCCAACAGGATGCGTGTGAAGAGGTTCAACATCATCGAGGATTACGACAAGATCCATGAGGACACCACCAATTATCTTATCCCCCTTGAGGTCATCTGCAGGTACTATGCCGCAGGTTCCTTGGTGGACCGTGTCAAATCCGGAAAGATCAAGGTCGAGGACCTCGGATTCGAACCCGGACACGTGCTCGTGAAGGGAGAGAAACTCCCCCGCCCGTATCTCGAGGCCACCACCAAGCTGGAGGCACACGACCGTGAACTTGATGATGCCGAGGCCAAGGACATCGCGGGATTGACAGATGCCGATTACAAGGAGATTCAGGACACCGTCCTCAAGGTGGATGCCATCATCGCAGAGGAGGCGGCGAAGCGCGGACTGATCCACTGTGACGGAAAGAAGGAGTTCGGTTACGACGAGAACCGCAACCTCATGCTCATCGACACCTTCGGTACCCTCGACGAGGACCGCTGGTGGGATGCGGCCGAGTACGCGGCAGGAAAGACCGAGGAGCTTTCCAAGGAACTCGTGAGGCAGTACTACCGCAGCACCGGATACCATGCGGCACTCACCGAGGCCCGCGAGAAGGGGCTCCCCGAGCCCGACATCCCCGCACTTCCCCCGGAGGTCATCGACCAAGTGGCCAAGCTCTACGCGGATATGTACGAGCGTATCACCGGCGAGAAGTTCTGAATGAAACGGGGCGATACGCCCCATCTTTCATTTCTTTAAGACTTGAGTTTGCCAGATACGGGCACCCTTAGGTATTTTCCCCATTGGCGTAGGCCCCTTTCCCGTTCTCACTTAGCAGATTCGTTTTGCTGT
>JAEDGA010000017.1 GCA_016297775.1 Candidatus Methanomethylophilaceae archaeon | reverse complement strand
GGCTGAGCCTTCCCAGTCTCCTGGCCAGTCTGCACCTATCTAAACGAATGATTTCCCTTGACAGATACGTGGCGGTCTCCAATCCGGCCGCGTAATAATCCTCGATCACGTCGCGTACGGAACCGTCCTTGCTGGTACATTTGCGGCATGTCACGATGCCGTCTGAGAAGGACAGTACAACCACAGGTCTGTCTTTGACACCGTCGATGTTGGTTGCCCACCATACATCTCCCCTGCAGGGCGTGGATCCGGTATCCTTCCTCGGAGACCTCTGACTCCTCTTGTACTGATTCATGTAGTCCGGCATATCTTGCGATATTACTGCTCACAAGTATAAATCACCATCACGATGGGTCGGGACGAATTATCTGCCATATCGCAAGTTCTCACAAAGTACCTCCGTATGATAGTCGGTCGCACAGTAGTGGATATATCGCGCAATCCGTCTAAAAAACAAAAAAAAAGAAAGTTGGGGGAAAAGGTTTTGATGTTGCGTCATGCAGTGGGGGAGAATCCGCCGATGTCCACGTCCTCCTTCTTCATAGAGTCGATGGCGGACTGCAGGTCGACGGACTTGACCTCACGATATTTGACGGACACCGTCTTGTATTCACTGGCGTCGCAAGGCGTCAGAAGACTGACGTCATACCACAGACCGGTGAAATCGAGTCTGGCCCAATTCCTTCCGTCCTGCTCGCGGAAACCCGTGATCTTCCCTACCGTTGAAGTGGGGAGGTACTTTACGATGTCGTCAACTTGCATAGTGCTTACACCTTAATGACGGCGGAACGCTCACCGGCGGGGACGAACTCGCGGAGTCCTCCACGTCCGACTTCCTTGGTGACGTTGGCGAAGTCGAAGACGAGGCTGGGATCAGCGAATGCAACACGGATGAACGGGTTAGCAGTCCATGCATCTCCGCGGGCAACGTGTGCTGCCTTGGGGATACCGGTGTAACCGGACAGGTGTCCGACGTTCATTGCGTAGTTGGGGTAGTTGGGTCCCCTGATCTCCATGGGCAGACCCTCATCGGACCTGTAGGAGAACGAGTTGGCGGAACCGCACTGGTCCTGAAGGTCGTATCCGTAGAATCCGAGCCTTCCTGCCCTCTCCTTGTGCTGAAGCATGGAGAGGTACCAGAGGTTAACTCCACAGTCTGCGACTCCAGTTGCCATGGATCCTGCCATACCGGTGGATGCTGCGGCAACGGTTGCCCTCTGGGATCCTCCGAAGTGGGTCTCCATGACGGCGGGGAACTTCTCGTACTGCTCAAGTGCGTAGGAGTTGATGTTGTCTCCGAGCTTGATGAGTTCGTCGAAGTTGTTGGGGTCGAGCTTGCAGAGACCACCGTACTTGTCCTTGATGTAGTCGATTGCGTAGTAGGTGTAATCCTCAAGGATGTTGTCGGTGTATGCTGCGGATGCGTACTGGGTGAATCCGACTCCTCCGGACATGTATCCTCCGAGGTAGACCTGGTCGAACACGATTGCACCGAGAGCGACTGCCTCGAGTGCTGCGCGTCC
Organism: Candidatus Methanomethylophilaceae archaeon; assembly: GCA_016297775.1. Classification (GTDB taxonomy): domain Archaea; phylum Thermoplasmatota; class Thermoplasmata; order Methanomassiliicoccales; family Methanomethylophilaceae; genus SIG5. The sequence continues at coordinate 18,043 of JAEDGA010000017.1, read as the reverse complement.
GGGATCCTCGGGGTGGACACGGTCGGACTGAGCGATATCAGCCATGAATCCGAAGGGGATTCCTCCGGGCTCGTTGGGTCCCCTGGCACGCCTTGCGGGCATCATGGTTCCCATGTTGATACACTGGTGCTTTGCGGAGTATGCGAAGTCGGCGATTGCTGCCTCTCCTGCTGCGAGCCTGTAGGAAGTGATGAATGCCATCGAAATCTGCATGGCTGCGTGCCTGGAGACGGTTCCTCCATCCATTGCACGTCCGACGATGGTGGGGACACGGACTGCCTGCATGACAGACTTTCCGATTGCCTTCTTCAGCTGCTCTGCGTGGTCCTTGTTGAAGAGCTTGTTGATGTTGATAACGAACCTGGGGTCGATCTCATCGATAAGCTCGTCGTCTCCGGAGAAGATCTTGACGTAAGAGTCTGCTGCGAGTGCAGGGTTGATCTCAGCCATGTGCTCCTGAACGACTGCTCCTCCGGGCATGGTGTGGTTGACTGCGAAGAGGTACTCGTTGATGGTCTCGGGGGTAACCTCCTTTCCAAGCCTCTTTTCGATGGTCTGGTGGGGGGAGTCGAGACCGACGAGGACGGTCCTCCTGATGTCATCCCATGCCTGCTGGATTGCAGGGTTGTTGATGCAGTGCAGATCGTCTGCCTCTACGTAAATGTCGGTGTGGGACAGCTGGTAGGGCATCCAGGACCTCTGTCCGAGGGGAACTCCGATGTCCTGGTTCATCATGGGGATTCCACGCTTCTCCGCGATCTTGTTCGCGGACTCAACGAACTCCCTCTTGGACTTGGACTGTCTCCAGCCGCCGAAGCAGTAGTACTGTGTGTTGAGCTCGGTGGGCTCCTCTTTGAATTTCTTGTGGACTGCGTCCATAAAGAGCTTCTCATTCTTCTTTGAAACCATTAAAATCACTCTCCGATGACCTTCCAGGGCTGGAATCCTGCGAGTGTCCTCAGCTTGTGGATCCTGAGTCCGTACATGGTAACCTCAGGGTCGTCCCTCATGTCAACTCCACCGGGGTATGCGGTGAAGATGGTGGTCCTCTTTGCGCACTCCTTGAGAGATGCGGGCTTTCCGACAGAGATCTTCTTGTCGAGGGGCAGTGCGACCTGGTCCTTGACGTAGACGACCTCTCCCTTTGCATCGTCCCAGATGTACCTCTGCCAGCCGTCGAACATGAGTCCGTGCTCGTCGAGACGGCATGCGTGTCCGTGAACGGTTGCTCCCCTGATTCCGGTAAGAGCGGGGTCGAAGGTCTCGTTCTCGATCATCTCCTTTGCGAGAACCTCGAGGTTCCTCTCACGCATCTCGATGATCTGACGTCCGGAAAGGGTTCCGGTATCAAGTCCTCTGTACCTGGACAGGTACATCCATGCCCTCTGGTAGGGGGAGATGGGTGCGAAGTAGACGGAGTCAGTGAACTGGATGTACCTGACACGGTCTCCCTTTGCTGCTCCCTCGATGGGGGTAACGAGCTGCCTGATGGGGCAGTCGGGCTCCTTGCCCTCCTCGATTGGGGGGTGGATCGATTTGTATTCCTCTCCGGGGTTGCGGTGTCCCATGATCCTGATGACATCGTCCATCGCAACGGTCCTGAGCTTCTTGAGCTTGACTTTGGGGTCCATGTACTTGCGCCTGTTCTTGGCGGGGATGGACTCTCCAGGGTAGAACTGTCTCTTGTATGCCATAGTAATACCTCAGTAGTCTGAGATTGTGCTCCTGTATTTCGTGTATCTTCCGACAGTAAGGGTGTATCCGAAGGGGACCACTTCGTTACATACCGACTTGATCTCCTCAACAACGGCATTCATCTCCTCCTCGTCTTTGACGAGAAGCTCCAGGAAGAAATCTCCGACAGCCTTGGTGAGCTCAAATTCCGAGTTGCCGAATCTAATCAACCTGCGTTCGGAATGGTTGTTCTCGATACCTCTGTGAGGTCCGTTGTTGATCGTTTTCGGAAGATTCTCGCCTTTGATATCGAATCTCCTTACATGCGAAAGGATGGTCTCATTCTGTGCGAGTGCGTTGAGGACCATCTCGGTGGTCGCTGCGGAGAGCAGACGGTCGGTGGTGATCCTCACCTGCGGGAGCATGAGTCCCGTATATTCTTCCTTACTGTCAATACCTTTCATACAAAATCACAACTTCTTCGCGATCTTCTTGGCCTCCTTGCCAACGATCTGCATAGGTGTTCTGAACTCCTCGACTCCACCGAAGACCTCTTTGAAGAGTCCGGATGTAGCCTCTGCGGAGAATGTCTGGGTTCCGCCGTCAAGACAGTTTGCTGCGGTGACTGCGGGGATCAGGACTCCCTTGGAGTGCTTGGTAACGACGTGGTTTCCGTGGAACAGACCAGGTCCTCCTCCTCCGTAGATGGAGTGAGAGAAGAACGACATTCCGACACAAACTCCCATGGAGCGTCCGTAATCTGCGGAAGGCAGACCGGTCTCGTGCTCGAGGATATCGTTGTAGTACAGAATGGTTGCGGGAACTCCCTGTGCTGCCCTTGCTGCTCCGACGTTGACCATGACTGCTGCGACCTGTCCGGTTGCTGCGTATGCGTTCCACTTGGGCATATCATCGGTGGTGTAGACCTTGTATCCGCTGGGGAGGGTCTCCTTCACCCTGATGACTCCATCTTCGATTGCCCTCTCGAGAAGGGACTCGATAACGGTACCGACGGTTCCGGTCTTACCGTTCTTCTTGACGATGGAGTAGAGCATGTTGTTGGCGTTCAGTCCCTCGTATGCGAGTGCGAGCAGTGCTCCCCTCTCGAAGGGTCCGGTTGCGTCTCCCATCTCGAAGGAACCGAGCTGCTCGAAGATTGCGGAAAGTGCAACTCCCTGCATTGCGTTCCTGTTGACGAGTGCGACGACGTGGTTTGCCATGATGTTCCTGAGTGCGTAACCTGCTCCCTCGTTGTTCTGGGGGACCTCAAGGATGGACTTGACGTTAGCACCAGTGAAGGTAACGGTCTGGGGGTATCTTCCCCATACGGCTCCCTTGACCATGTTTGCCTTGTACATCGGGACGTTGAACTCGTCGATGATGGCCTGAACGGTTGCTGCTGCGGTCACGGTGAATCCAGTGGTGTACTCGACTCCTGCGGCGAGCCTCTGGGTAGGAACGACAACGACGATGTTCTTTCCGCCGGACTTGACCTCGACGATGGTGTCATCGCCTTCGTAGACCTGGACCATGTCCTTGATCCTGGCTGCGATCTTGTCTGCGTTCTGAACGAGCGGAATGTCGATTTCCTTTCCCTTGATCTGGGTGCTGTCTCCGGCCATCTTTCCGGTCTTGAGAGAGTTCTCGATACCGGCAAGGCTGACTGCGACAGTCCTCTTGGTCAAGGATGCGATCTTCTGAATCGCGCTGTTGCGCAACGGGCTGATGGCTTCAAGAGGAATGTCCTTAGCGATGCGCTTTCCCCTGTCGTCATACAAGTCAATTACGTCCTCGTATTTTGGCATTTCATACCTCCGTTTTTCATATAATCAAGCAAAAAAGTCGAGCTTTTCTGCCCTTCCCTTGCATTTCGGTTATTCCAATTCAGAGATATAAACCTCTCTGATTTGATGGATATCCGACAATAATGGTAAAGATTAGTCCCAAAATCATCCTTTGATGACCTCCATTTCCTGTCGAAATGTATCTTTCTACCAGAAAATCGGGTGAAATACAGTCCAGTTGTTACCCGTGTTACGGTACTGAATTAAATATCAGAACAGACGAAAAAGGACGGTATCCGATTTTCGACGATTCTAATATTTAATACATTCCCTTAATGCATCCAACGGTATCCAATAATGCCCGAACACGGAATTGCACGAAGTTCCACACATCTGGACGGTATCAGCGGTACACCGGCCAATTCCCGTAGAGTCTCGGTCCCTCGCGCTCGTGATCCATGGTCATGACCTCCAGACCTGGCACCACCATGCGCACCACGGGGACGCCGATCTCCTCACGGGTGAGGTCCATGCAGCACACCATATCGAAGCCGCGATCCATCAATCTGCCCAGGACCACCTCTATGTCGTCCAGCACATAATCGGTGGCGAGATTCCGCATCTCGGAGAGATTCACGGATTTCCTGGAGGGTGAATACCACATCCTGTTGATGCTCTTGATCTTCTCATACCCCATGTCCTGCGCCTTCTTCTGCAGCTGGGCGTTGACCTTCACGCCGTGCTTGTGGGTGGTCCTGCTCTGGGCAACCTCGGTCAGAGCGCGTATGCATGCGATCTCTGGATCGAGGTGGGTACCGACACCGATGGTGAGCATCTCCGGATCCTTGCTGACGGTGTCGTCCGCAGCGGCGCCTATGGTGGGGATCCCGATATCCGATGTGAGGTCCTTAAGGTGTATCTCTATGCCCCTCTCGTTGAACCTCTCCAGCAGCTGCGCGGATACACTGCCGGGCGTATCCACCGTCACGTCCGCATCGGAGTACTCGTTGAACTCCGCGATCGACCACGCATCGCGCTCGATCACCTCCAATAGAGCGTGGAGGATGGCCTCCTCCATGGTGTTCCCCGCGGCGATACCGTTGGTGTGGAACCTTGTGAGCTGCAGATCGCTGTCAGGATAATATGGATAGAACGTCTCGCATGCGGGGACCCATACAGGCTCCCCCCTGAACATCTCGAATCCCTCCACCCAGGCGATCTCCGCGCTCCTGGCGTATGCAGCGGTGTTCTGCGATAGATTGAGTGATACCGGATCGACGGCCAGACCGTTTGCGCAGGCCTGTTCGTATGTGCCGTATACGATCTCGTCCGTGTCCCTCTGTTCCGCACAATATCTTTCCAACGCCTCCATGACCGCCGAGGCCATGGCCTGCTCCCTGGTGGCACCCTTTCCGTTGTAATTTCCGAATGTACCTTTGGCGGTCATGTCCCTGTGGACGGAGAACACCGGGATCCCCAGATCGTCCAGGGACGTTATGTCCTGCAACGGATGCATGCCTGCCTTCTCCAAAAGGGGCACGGCCCTCTTGAGGGTCTCCTCCGGCATTACCGTCCTTATTCCTGTTTCCGGCGAAATCTTGGGGCACCTTTCCAGTTTGAGCATTATGTCATCTCTCGTTTGGGGCTGAAACTATATTGTTATAGAGGTCCAGGTCGGCGTTCACGTTGAGAGGTATGCTCTCCACCAGGATGTCCACCTCCACGTTCCTCACGCTGGGCATCTTGAGCAGTTTGCTCTGGATCATCTCATAGAGTTCGTCCACGTTACGGGTGAAGACCTCGCATACGATGTTGTGATCGCCGAATGCCTTGTATACGGTGGATATCTCGGTATACGATCTGAGCTGCTCTATTATGACGGATACGGGACTTCCGACGATCTGGATGGATACGAGGGATTTCATCAATCCCATCTTGCCGACATCCACATCCAATGTGTAACCGCGGATGTAACCGTCCTCCTCCATCTTGGCCACCCTGCGACTGACCGTGGCCTTGGAGATGTTTATCTCGTCGCCTATGACACCCATCGGGCGTCTGGAGTCCACTTTGAGGGCCTTCAGGATCTCGATATCCTTGACGTCAAGGAGTTCCGTCATCGGGACTCCGAACGTTTTACAGAATGTTTAAAGTGTTTGGTCGGGGCCGATGCATCACCGACCCCGCGGAGGAACGCTCAGTCCCTCTTCGCCTTGGTCATAACACCGGTCTCGTAATCGTCGAGAGCGGATGCCATGGAGACCAATCTTCCGTAGGGGAATCCGAGTGCGAGCTCGTCGGGCTGCATATCGGTCTTCTTCCTGCAGCCGAAGCATCCGAGGGATATGTTAGGCTGATCCTTCATGATCGGGTATGCGGTGATGTCCGCGCACGCGCACTGGAAGGGTGCGGTGACATAGCTGATGTGTCCGCCGTTCTTGCGGAGGAACAGTGCCTCGAACCAGTACACCCTCTCGGGTATGTCCACGAAGATGACCACGTCGGGTTCGAAGTCCGCATCCTTCAGAGGACAGATGACCTCTCCATCCACCTCGTAATCGATGTCGGTGACGGTGGCGATCATCTCGGCGGTGGATTCCACAGTCTCGTGGATACCGATGCCGTAGTGGAACTCTCCAGTCTTGACCTTCTCGGGTTTGGCGGTCATTCCGAGGGTGGATGCTCCCACCATGCATCCCTGTGCAGAAAGGGGCATCATGACGGAGTTTCCGTGTCTGGCGGACATGACCGCCTGACAGTGGCTGAGCTGTTTCTCGGGGACCGAGTATCCGTCGGGGTACGCCTCGCCCTTCCTGACGAGCTTGACGGCCACGGGCTCGCTCCTGAGCTTGACCACATTCTTCAGTTTCTCCGCCAACTCTCCATTGCGCGCAAGTATCTCTGACATGATGGAGTGTATAGTTTCATATTAGAATAAATAAGGATTGCCGGGCCTTCGGAGGGCCCGGCTGAAAAGGGTTCCGGATGGTCAGAACTTGGACTTCAGCATGTCGAAGTGGTAGACCTTCTCGGGACAGTTCATCTCGCATGCCTGGCATGCGGTTCCGAGACAGAGGTCGGACCTGATGTTGATCGCAGGTCCGTCGAGGACGGTGAGTGCCCTCTCGGGGCATCCGCGCTCGCACTTCTTACAGCCGGTACAGCCCTCGAACTTTCCTTCGAGGATGATTCCGACCTGCTCCATGGAGTGGACTCCGCTTCCCACATCGGGGATGTCCGACTTGACGATCCTGACGATCTTCTTGGGGGGTACGATCTCCGGCATGGTTCCGAGTCCCTGCATCTCCATCATCATGTTGAAGTTCTCCATGGGCATTCCCTCGACCCAGTATGCGAGCTCGAGGACGTACATGTCCTCGAAGGTCTGGTTGCCTGCGAACATGATGTGGTTCGCGGAGATGGAGTTGGCCACGGACTGCATCCTGTCGAGGGTCTCGGGATCCTTCAGGAGGTCGTGTGCGGTCATCAGAGAGGTGTTTCCGAGCTGGTAGACCTCATCGAGCACCCTGGGGATCATTCCGCAGTACTGTGCCTTGATGGGGTCGACGTAGGTACCGGATGCTCCCGCCATGTACATGACGCGGACCTCGGAATCGTCGATTCCGACCTCTTTCATGAGAGTGCGGTGTCCTGCCCTGATGGCTCCCATCGCCTTACCTGCCTCCTGCACATCCTCCTGGGTGAAGTAGACTCCATCGGCGAACTTGAGCCTGCGCTCGGCGTTCATGATGTTGGGGAGGGTGATGGCTCCGGACTTGAGTCCCATGGCGACGGCGGAGACGGTACCGGTTCCGGTGATTCCCTTGATGGGATAATCTACGATCTTGACGTCCCTTCCGGTGATGGGGTCCACCTTGTGCATGACGACGGGGTTGAGACGGTCGTCGAGGACGATGTTGTCCCAGAGTCCGTCCTCTCCGATCTCCACATCGGAGATGGCTCCGGGAGATGCGAGTACTCCGTACTTGATGGACTGTCCTTCCATGGCGGGACCTGCCGCCGCGGATCCGGAGTAGAGCTCTCCGTCGTAGTAGAGACCCATCTCTGCGTTGGTACCATAGTCGGTGACCATACAGGTCTGGTCCTTCTCCAGCATGTGGGATTTCATGATCATCGCCAGTGCGTCGGCTCCGATCTCGTGCCTGATCGCAGGAGGGATGAGGACCTCCACCTCGGAATCAAGACCGGGGATTCCGATCTTTCCTGCGGTGGAGACGTGTGCGGATCTGTCGGGTGCGACGACACCGAGGGTCTTGAGCTTGTTCTTTCCCGCGAATGCGAGATCGCGGACCTCGATGTTCTCGAACATGGAGAGCTGGATGGGGTTACCGCAGATAGCGACCTTCTTGATGTCCTTGAGCTTGTCCTCTCCGTAGAGGGACATGAGGTTGTGGACGGTCTCCATGATGATCCTGTGTCCCAACTCGGAACCGTTCTTCATCCAGAAATGGAGGTGGTCCATGATGTTGGCTCCCGGAAGAGGGTGCCTTACAGTGATTGCAGTATCGAGGATCTTACCGTTCTGGTCAAGATCCACCAAGTGAGACCTGAATCCGCTGGTACCCAGGTCGAGTGCCACTCCGTAATTTGCCATGGGGCCTTTAACACCGTGTATGTATAAAAATCTTAGAACGAAGATGTCATGGACGGTAATTTTATACACAGTGTATGAACAGACCGGAAGGCCTCCAAACACATAATCTCACAAAAAATGTGCCATTGTCATCAGATATAATGATAATTAAAAAATAGAGATGGGAAAAAGGTTGAGAAAGTCAGCAGATGCGTGTGAGTGGGGGCAAGGGGATTTGAACCCCTGTCAGCGGGTTTCCACCACGCAGGGAGCTACCCTGCGCGAAATTATGAGTCATCGCTCCAGTTAGTCATCAACTGTCAGCAAACCCATTTCTAATCACGCTCTATAACTGGAGCCCGCCAGTCTGCCAGGTTAGCCTATACCCCCGTGTAAACTGATCGATGATCAGCATTACTGTTTGCGCATCTTCTGTGCTCTCTTTCTTCTTCTCATCTTCTTCTTGCGCCACTTCCAACGCTGGTTACCGCGTTTCTTCCAGGCGCGTGAACTTCTCTTCATGTTGGTTCCTTCCTTGAATGCCTTGACATTCGGTGGCGGGCCCGTCGGGATTCGAACCCGAGGCATCTGGCTTAGAAGGCCAGCGCTATATCCTAGCTAAGCAACGGGCCCACGCTAAAGTCCGCGATTACATCATGTAATTTAAAGCTTTAGCAACGTTGCGGCATCGGTTGTAATTACGGCTAACAACAGACCTGTATTTTAAAGTGTGGGAAATGGTTTTTGACATTCCGCGACCGCATCAGGTGAAAGATGTGACGAAGTCGAATATGGAACCGTATCCGGCGAACAGCATGATGGTCTCGAGGATGCACCATACGGAAATCACCAAGAGGAAGGGCCATGCGTTGAGGATCTTCCCCACGAGCTTGGCTATCGCTTCGACGAAGTTGGTGACCATGTAGATGAATGCTCCGACTATCAGTGCGGCTATTATCCTCGCGGTACCGACCGCAAGGAAGGACACGTCGAAATTGAATCCGAAAACGGTGACCACGGTACCGTCCAGAGTACCCATGTACACATAGACGATTGCCATCATGATCATACTGAATATCAGTGCGATCGGGACATCCCTGAGCGGCCTGATGATCAGTGCGAAACACGTCAATATGCATACGATGAGCGTACCCATCGTCCATCCGGTGTCCACCGCCACGGCGACATACACCATGAACGCTCCGAACAGTACTCCGAGGCCCACCAGCACCTTGTATGTGAGTGAGTCCTTATCGCTCCTGTATGCGAATACGAGAGCGAGGGTTAGGATACCCATGACGCCCAGAAGCATCTCCGGGACATTGTTCTGGTTGAGGACATCCTGGAACGACTGCCAGAGCTCCTCGACATTGAAATCTGCCATGATATATTATCTGCGACATCAGATATAACAGATTATACCGAAGTCGGGAGCAATCTGCCCAACAATGCCGTGCATGCTTCCGTCAGGATGTCGTATGTGATGTCGAAACTCCCTGTGTACCACGGGTCCGCCACATCCGCATCCCTGCCGAGTTCGGACATCATCATGGTCACCTTTCCGTCGGGGTCGCCGTCCGTCATCCTCATGATGGCACTTAGATTCCTGCGATCCATGACTATTATGTTATCGTAATGGCGGTAATCATCGGCGGTGAAACGTCTCGCCGCCCTGTGCCCGCATGATATTCCGTTCTCCTCCAGCACGGCCCTGGCGGGAGGATACACATCGTTGCCGATCTCCTCGCAGCTGGTGGCACATGAGGCTATATCGAAAAGATCCGAGATACCTTTGGACGACACGATGTGCTTCATTATGTATTCGGCCATGGGGCTGCGGCATATGTTGCCGTGGCATACGAACAAGATACCGATCCTGTCGGAGGTCATCTTCTCTTACCTCTCCAACCCAGGGGTACTCTCTGACAGTTCGTATTTCTGGACTTCAGCATCACCCCTCCCTCCCCTTGCATGGTGCTGTCACACTTGTCCGGCACTACTCCGATAACACCGTAATCGTCGAACGGTCCGAACACGGCAGTGTATCTGAACTTGGTCGAACGGGTGGTACCTATCTTGGATATTATGCCCATCTCCAGAAGCACGTTGAGTTTCGTGCGTATGGTCTGCTCGCCTATGTCGGGCACCCATCCGCAAACATCCGCCATGGTGAAGTCCTCGTTTGAGGTCTTCGCACCTCTGGCAATAAGCATCGTATACATGTCGCATCCCAGGAACATGTCCCTGTGGAAGAACTTGTAGAACAACCTCTTGTACGAAACGTAGAGCGCGTCCGTAAGGTACATCACCATTGCGGAATAATCGTGTGTCCTCATGGTGCATGCCATCATATTGAGGAATGTCCAGTTGTCCGGACCCATCTCCCAGTTGTAATCGCAGAGGAATATGTTCCTCAGACCGAACATATACATGATCATGCGAGTGAGGATCTGCAAAGTGCGTATATTGGCCGATGCATACGGACGAATGCAAAGGAATTCGTGGATGAACACCGCGGTCGTACATATGCTGTCGAAAGGCGAGGTGTTGACCCAATCCATCAGTTCTGCGAAATCCTTCTTCACGAACGCAGGATCGCATAGGTGCGCATGTTCGGAACCGTCGTCCTTGGTGACCACGTATTTCTCGGCCCTGTACTCCGCACCCTTCCCCTCATACAGATTGCCGGACAAGATACAATTCACCAGATCCGGTATCTCCGGGCCCCAGTTCGGACCGTCTATGCCGAACATACCCATGAGATGTGCCAGTTCCGTAAGTAGTTCGTTCTCCGCATCAGGTGTGGATGCACAGTCGTAAACGGCCTCCGCGATGGTGATCACGACCTCCTTGGTCAGGGCCTCGTTCTTATCGGCGGATTCCAGATAGTAACCGCTGAACACACGATCGAGCTGTGCCATGATGTCCTTCTTCTGGACCACCATGTCACCGATGGAGGCATCCATCACGATGATCTCCTTCATCTTCCTGCGGTACACCGGGCCGAGCTTGAACACGGGTGTGAAGGGTTTCTTCCTGGTATGGTAGGTGGGGAAGACCTTCGGTACATATTTGCTGTAATCCAAGGATGGATCAAAGACGATCTTGGAATCCATGTCGTCCTTATCGGCATATCCCAGAAGCATATCCTCTTCAAACATTGAAACACCCCGAGACCCGAACGGAACGCATACCGAACGAGATGAAGTACTCTATGTATCCTTCGGAAATAAGTATTACTGTCACGGGATGACATGGCGACATGGGACAGGATACGAGCACTGAAATATCGCGATAACGTGCTAAATCACATGAGGCTCATAATCAATACGGGAAAGGGCGGTGTTGGAAAGACATCCGTATCTGTGGCCACCGCGAAACGCTGCGCAGATATGGGATACCGTACCATCGTGATGAGCACGGATTCCGCACATTCCATCGCAGACTCCATGAACATCGAACTGGACGGGGAGATACGCAATGTACTTCCCAATCTGGATGCTCTGGAGATCGACATCATCACGGAGATGAGGAAGAGATGGGACGACATCAGGGGGTACATTTCCGAATTCATGACGTCCCAGGGCATCACCGGACTCACCGCGGAGGAGATGGCCATCTTCCCCGGGATGGAGATGATAGCCGCGTTGATGTACATCCTGGATTTCGACAAGAACGACAGATACGACGTGGTGGTCATGGATACAGCCCCCACGGCGGAGACCCTCAGACTGCTGAGCTTCCCGGACATCTCCAATTGGTACGCCGACCGCATATTCGGATTGATCAAGAGATTGATGAGCATAGCCAGGATGACCGTCGGGAAGTTCATGGACATGCCCCTCCCGACCAAATCGGTGATGCAGTCCCTAGAACGCATCAAGGATCAGATGAACGAGGCGAAGATCATACTGGAGGATCCGGGGAAGACCACCGTGCGTCTGGTTGTCAACCCCGAGAAGATGGTCATCAACGAGACGAAGAGGGCGTATTCCTATCTCTGTCTATACAACAAGAACGTGGAATGCCTGATAGTGAACAGGGTGTATCCCAAAGGCATAGAGGGGGAGTACTTCGAGAACAAATACAGAGAGCAGGAGAAGTACATGGACCTCATCCACCAGGTGTTCGATCCAATGAAGATGCTGTTCTCCGAACAGATGAGCTCCGAACTGGTGGGGTGGGATATGCTGGACCGCCTGGCGGACAACATCTACGGGGACACCGACCCGTCCGCAGTGTACTCGGACAGGAGCCCGATGTGGTTCGAGAGCAGGGACGACATGTATCTCATCCACATGGATCTTCCGTTCACAGATAAGAGCCAGATAGAACTTTTTAAGGCGAAGGACGATTCGGTCATAGTACATGTGGGAAGCCAGAAGCGCAACGTGGCGCTGCCTGATTCCATGAGACATGCAAAGATGGCGGGTGCCGAACTCAAGGACGGTACGCTGACCATCTCGTTCAAGAAGGAAGAGGAGGTAACCGAATGAGCGATATGAGCGACGAGGAACTGAGACAGTTCCTCAAGGACAACAAGGAAAGGATCGAGGCCATCATGGCCGAGGATGAGAAGAGCAATCTCGAGAGACTGAAGGAGAAGGCATCCGAGAAGAAGGACAAGGCCGAAGACGCTATGAAGGAGATGTACGACGCACTCATGAACCCCGAGGCGCACAGACACTTCATCCGTATGGGCATGGAGTTCTTCATGGGCATGAGCGAGATCCTCGACAAGGTCCCTGTACCCAAACCGGTCAGGAAGTTCAAAGAGGATATCGAAGAGTCCAAAGCGAAGGCCCAGAACGAGATGTGCAGGAGCAACGAAAACTGTGCATTCAAGAAGAGCCAGGATGACGGGCTCGAGAAGATAGAGCTGAACTGACATGGCGCCCTGCGACGGGGAGACCGCGGTAAGGTTCGCAAGGAAGGTCATAGAATCGGAGACCGGCAAGGGCAGCATGCCGCAGATACCGGACGAAGGGTTCGATGCGCGTTCCGGTGTGTTCGTCACACTGAACACACATCCGGAACACGAACTGAGAGGGTGCATAGGCATACCGTATCCGGTGATGCCTCTATCCATGGCATTGGAGGAGGCCGCACGCTCTGCATGCCACGATCCGAGATTCCCGGACCTATCCGCAGATGAGGTGGATGGTGTCACGGTTGAGGTGACGATCCTATCGGAACCTATCCCGATATGCCTTCCTGCATCGGAACTGCCGTCCGCCATAGAGATAGGGCGCGACGGGCTCATGATCTCCTTCCGCGGAAGACGCGGACTGTTCCTTCCGCAGGTCCCCGTGGAACAGGGTTGGGACACATTGGAATATCTTGACATGCTATGTGTCAAGGCAGGGCTTCCGCCCGGGACATGGAGAATGGATGATGCGGAGATCTCGTCATTCAGAGGCGAGATATTCCATGAGGTGTCCCCCAACGGCGAGATAATGAAGGGATGATATGGATATCGTAGTAGAAGGCAGATTCCTGATCGACGGCGAACTCAAACAGATGGCCGTGGGTATCGAGGACGGTAAGATCGCCACGATGGGAAAACTGGTCAGAGGCGGCGACGAGAGATTGGAATTCACATCCGGGATCATAACTCCGGGATTCATCGATCCGCACGTGCACTTCCGCGAGCCGGGGATGACCGCCAAGGAGGACTTCGGATCGGGCACCATGTCCGCACTCTTCGGTGGCGTTACATGTGTCCTGGACATGCCCAACACAAACCCTCCCACCACAGACATCCGTACACTATCCGATAAGAAGGCATCCATACGCAGGAAGGCGCATGTGGATTACGGCTTGTTCGCGGCACTCACACCCAATATGGACGTCAACAGACTGGCACCTCACGTCGCCGGTTTCAAACTCTTCATGGGATCCACGACAGGAAACATCCTGATGAACGACGATAACGAGATCGGATACCTAATGGGCGACATAGCCAGATCCGGAAAGGTCCTGAGCGTTCACGCTGAGGACGACGACATGATTCTCAGAGATAGGGAGGAATCCAACTGGGACCATCTCAGGAACCGTCCCGTGGAAGCGGAGCACAACGCCGTGAGGAGACTGTCCCGTTACAGAGGCATGAGGATCAACATCTGTCACGTCACGGATGCCGCCACCGCCGAGATGGCCAAGGCGAACGGATTCACCACGGAGGTGACGCTGCACCACATGATGTTCGCCGCGGAGAACGTAGAAGGTACGGAATACAAGGTCAACCCGCCGATACGCGACCTGCGCACCCGCGATGCATTATGCAGATCCGTGGAGGCTGGGAACATCACCATGTTCGGAAGCGATCACGCCCCTCATACCCAGACCGACAAGATGCAGGAATATGCGACCGCGCCCGGTGGCATGATAGGGGTGGAAACGACCATACCTATCCTGATGAACTGGGCGATGCACGGCAGGTTCCCGTTGCCGCTGTTGGAAAGGATGGGATGCTCCAATCCCGCATCCGTCTTCAGCCTCAACAAAGGGAGGATCAAGGTGGGCATGGACGCGGATCTGGTATTCTTCGACACCAAGAACGTCACCAGGATAGATCCGGACGCACTCCATTCGAAGGCAGGTCACACGGCATACGCCGGAACGGAGGCGATCTTCCCCGACACCGTGATGCTGCGGGGCAACATTCAGATACAGGACGGAGAATACTGCGGTTCAGCGACAGGAGTTGATACGGTTGACCATCCCAGAGATTGATTTTTCGGAGATTGCAGGAAAGAAGATCGAATGCCCCAGCGAATGCGGTATGTGCTGCCTCTGCCAGCCGGAGATCCTTCCGCAGGAGATGGGATTCTTCAGGAACAACCACCCCAAGTCCGTCACCACCAGCAAGACACCGGACCGCCACTTCTGCATCACCATGAAGAAGGGACACGGTTCCTGCTCCTTCCTGAACAAGAGAAGATGCTCGATATACGCCAACAGACCAACGTTCTGCAGGCAGTTCCCGTACCATTTCTATGTGGGCGACAGAATCAGCGTGGAACTCGACCTCTCGTGCAGAGGTGCATGGACGGGCAACGGCAACGACGCCGTCGAAGAGGCCAAGGCCCTCGCGGAGGCGTCCGAGAAGAGACTCGCATCCGCGATGAAGGAAGCATCCCAGGTGTACAGGGAATTCTACGGCATATGCAAGGAGGCGGGGGTTATGTCCGACGTGTCCGCGATCCGTATGTCCCTGTCCGCAAACATCATGAAGTTCACCGATCTGGCATATATCGCAAAGGTCATGGATGACACCCTCGAGGTCCCCAGGATGGACCTCGAGAGCGTGGTACCCAACAACAAGTTCGACATGGCGGAGATGGAGGAAGCGGCAAGAAGTGCCGCACTGGAATCCATGTCCAGCTGCGACCCCATGAGCGTCCCGATCTACTGCGACAAGGACTGGAACTGGAACATGTTCATGGCCGACAAGGAGAAGATCGTATGGTCCGTCATGGATGACGAGGGTGACCTGCATGAGAAGGGTTACGTGGATCCCAAGGATATCCCGCTGAGGGCACCGGAACCGGATGGCGCCGAAGTACTGGCACAGTACATCTCCATACTCAACGGCAGAGAGAGTTTTCTCGGTAACGTGTACCACACGATGGACCGTCTGGACTATGAGGACGATCTTGCCAACACATACTACGGATGCATGTGCGTAACCATCGTGGACCTGCTATGGAGGGCCTCGATGTTGGATCACTTCTTCCACACCGGCATGGGTGCGGAGGGTATCAAGGAAGCCATAATATTCTACGACATGGACAGGCTGGATGCGCCCACGATAGGGGCGTTCGTCTGACCCTTATTATATTATAGGATAATGGATACCTTAAAATAGTCTATCAGAGTACGGAACTCAAGGAGGCTGAAAGATGGCTAAGACTTTGACAGTTCTGCAGGGCGCGGTCAAGAAAAACGTGATCGTTGGACTGAAGGGCAAGAGAGAGTACAGAGGCGTACTTGAAGGAGTGGACATGTACATGAACGTGGTCCTCAAGAACGCAGAGGAGTACTACGAAGGAAGTCTTGTCAGAAAACTCAGCCAGGTCATTGTCCGCGGAGACAATGTCATATACATATCACCATAAGGAGTGTTGAGAAATGGGAACAGGTACACCCGCACAGGGAAGGCACAACAAGTTTAAGACCCACATCCCCTGCCGCCGCTGCGGCAAGCGCGCATACCACGCAAGGAAGGGAGTCTGTGCTTCCTGCGGATACGGAAAGACCGCAAAGCTGAGATCCTACAACTGGGCGAAATCCCACGAGTAAGAGGGGATCGGCATGAACGGACCTGAGCACAGTTGCGGCGTCGTGGGCGCTGTGGCAGATACAGACGTAGTCTTCTACCTGCACAGGTCCCTTAATGTCATTCAGCACCGCGGGCAGGAATCCGCGGGAATATCCATCTATACGAATGGAATTATGAAGACCGTCAAAGGTGACGGTCTGGTCTCCGAAGCTCTCGACGAGAACGCCATGCGCGGTCTCGGCGGGAACATCGGTATCGGCCACGTACGTTATTCTACCACAGGGTCGAAGGGAGTCATAAACGCACAGCCCCTCACCGTTGATTTCGCAAAAGGCACCATCGCCATCGCACACAACGGCGACCTCACCAACTGCAGCGAGCTCAGATCGAAGTACCAGGATGCCGGATGGTCCTTCATGTCCGACTCCGACTCCGAGATCATCGCGAAGATCCTCGCCAAGAACCTGAACTCCTCCGATGACATCATCGGATCCATCAGATCCATGATGAGCGAGATCGACGGTGCATTCTCGCTCTGCATCCTGATCAACGACAGGTTGTTCGCACTCCGCGACACCTATGGATTCAGGCCTCTCTGCATCGGTTCCGTCCAGGGAGGATATATGGTTGTGTCCGAAAGCGCTGCCATCGATTCCGTCGGCGGAAAGTTCGTCAGGGACATCGAAGCGGGAGAGATCGTCGAGATCACCAAGGACGTCATCAAATCCTACCCCTCCCCCGAGAAGTACCCGAAAGCACACTGCATGTTCGAGTGGATCTACTTCGCAAGACCTGACTCCGTCATGGATGGAAGGGAGGTCTACAGCGTAAGGAAGAGGATCGGAGAGATTCTCGCCGAAGAAGCCCCTGCGGATGTGGATGTGGTTATGCCCATCCCGGACTCCGGAAGGGCACACGCACTCGGATACTCCATCAGGTCCGGAATCCCGTACGAAGAGGGATTCATGAAGAACAGGTTCGTCGGACGCACCTTCATCCTCCCCGACCAGAAGGAGAGGGAGAAAGCGGTATCCATGAAGATGAACCCCATCAAGTCCACCGTCTCCGGAAGGCGCATCCTCATCGTCGATGACTCCATCGTCAGAGGAACCACTCTCAAGAGACTCATCAAGGTCCTCAGGGATGCCGGTGCCAAAGAGGTACACGTAAGGGTCGGAAGCCCCCCTATCATCGCACCCTGCTTCTACGGCGTGGACATGAAGCACAGGGATGAGTTCATCGCATGCAAATACAGCGTAGAGGAGATCAGGCAGATCATAGATGCGGACTCCCTCGCGTACATCAGTATCGAGGGAATGGTCAAGGCACTTGACCTGCCCGAGGACGATCTCTGTCTGGCATGTGTGAACGGTCTTTACCCCACATTCATCCCCGGCGAGAAGCACAGGTTCGAGGATCGCGATTGACCCTCCCGTGCATATCTCAAAGGGTCCTCGAAAATCCTTATCATTGAAAATTCAATGGATTTTGGGGAAACCCTAATCCACTGAATCTACAATATTTTGCAGAGTTAAAATTACAATATATTTGTAAAATGCCGTTACAGTAACAATTTTATGCCCTCAGACTCCCCACAGGGGAGCTTTTGCAGTAAACGCAGTCTGCTTCCCCGCAGATGCAGATATATTATATTTCCCGTTTTCCGAAACGCTACAAATCGGCATTTTCCCGTTTTTCGAGATAACC
>JAEDGA010000016.1 GCA_016297775.1 Candidatus Methanomethylophilaceae archaeon | reverse complement strand
GTCGGAGAAAGACACGGCTACGAGGATGTTAGAGCCGAATTCGCAGCCCTCGAAGATTTCAAGGTCAGATGGCAGAGGTCCTACAACTGGATCCGCTTCACCGTCTCCGACTACCTCGACAGGGCACCCGACGACGTACTCGCAAGTCTCGCCGAAGTCCTCTTCACCAAGATCGAGGGCGGGGACAGAGACTACGACGAATGTTTCGTCAAATACATCACATCCCCCGAACTGACGAAAGCCAACAGGAAGGATTTCCTGAAGAGGAAGAGGGACCTCTCCAAGAAGAGCATCGGAACCTACCACGACCTCAACGACTGCGTCAACCGTCTGAGGGACGAAGGCCTCATCCCCGACGACATGAACTGCGAGCTCCGCTGGCAGGACGGCGGAGGATACAAGGCCTCGGGATGTTCCGTCCTCCAGAGGGTGGTCTGGGTCAACAACGTCCTGGACCAGAAGGGCGTACCCGAACACGTTCTCGATTACTCCGTGTACGCCATGATGTGCCATCTGATCGCCGGATTCGGCAACCGCGACGAGTTCGAATACCGCAGGCTCCTCTCGTTCTACCCCATGAAGAGGGATGCGGAGGACTGGCTCGAACGCGAGGGGCTGTACATCTGAGACCATGAGACCTATCCGCGGTTCCAACGGGATCCCCGTCGGAAAGGACGGGAAGGTTCCATTCAAAGCAATCGTCAGAAGATTCCATGAGGTCGGCAGCCGTAAGGATGCCGATTCCACGGATTTCATAGTACTGCCGAGGGAACTCACCCCATCCCAGATCAGGGAATGGTGGAACGATCCCTCCGTGTGCGACATCGAAGGTGTGGATACCGAGGATTCGGACATCTACTCTGTTCCGATTTCAATCCGCGGGAAGAAGAGAGCGGCACTCTCCAAGATTGCCGTCCTCGCCGACAGGAAGGAGAGCGCACGCATCAAGAAGGTGCTGGCCGACTCCTTCACCGCGGACGAACTGGAACTCATGGCCTCCGGAATACCTCTGATGGTATCGTCGGAGGAGCACCTGAGGGACTGCACCGGATTCTATCTCCGCAGACAGGAGGGATGCAGTGTCCCCCAAATTGTCCTTGAGAACGGTACCACACCCGACGGCATCGTCCACGAGGCGGTACACCATCTCAGGGCCGTTGACGGGAGGACATCCTTCCCCACCAAGGACGGCATCCTGGATCCGGAATACCGCAGACTGCCCAAGAGCAGGAAAGATTCTATCGTTTCCAGAGAGAAGAAGGAGACTGTCGCCGAGACGGTGGCGAGGACACGCACCGACCCGGTGGAATCCGGATACTACGGTCACGTCCCCGGTTACTCGTCAAGAGGAGCCTATCTCCACGACCAGGATGTGCTGAGTAAATCCAAGGCACTGAAGGGCAAAGCCGCCATCAGAGCCGTGGAGGAGAACTACGAGCGCACCTCGATCTCCAGAGCCATCATCTCCGCCAACAGGAGGAAGAAACGGTGAGGAGAAGGGAACGCATCGAGGAGGATCCCACGGGGATACCGCAGGCCGTACGCGATTTCAACGGTCACGAGGGACCGGCGAGGATCTTCTACAACCGCAATTCCCGAACCTTCTTCGTCCGCACGTATCCCTTCGGCGGGGACAGGTGGTGGGGCGAGATGACGAACGGACTGGATGTCGTGGAACTCTACCGCAAGACCTCCTGCTATCCGGACGTGAAGGTCACCGCCGAGGAACTGAGGATGATGGAATCGGAGATCGGACCGTATTCGGTGTGGTAACATGGCCTATACCGATGACGAGAAAGAGAAGATGGACTGGGCGGGACTCCTGCTGTCGGGGGCTTCCCTGGCAGTCGGTATCGCCGCCCTGTGTCTCAACGAGAAAGGTGAAAACATGACAGAGAAAGAGACGCCGCAGATGCAATACAAGGTTGCGAAGCAGGCGAGGAAGGACGCCTCCGAACAGAGGAAGGCGGCCAAGATGAAGGCCAGAGCCAGCAAGACCCAGAAGCAGACCCAGATAAGGGAGTATGCCGGGGGCATCGGCTACGACGGACCGATCATCCTCCTGAACGAGAGGGAATACGGACTCGTACCCTTGGAGAACAGGAAGATCGTGAAGGAGAGGGAGACGCTGCAGCTGCCCTCCAAATCCCCTCCCGGCACATGGGTTGCCATGGAGATCAATTCCAGGAACGGAAGGGACCGCCAGGCGATAGTCTGCGGAAGCAGGGAAGAGGCGAAGGCCAAGGCCCTGAGGATGAAAAACGCACACCGCCCCGGTTCCCAGCAGTCGAAGGATTGCAGGCAGGGGTACGCGAGGGTGGACACGTCCCGGTCCATCGACGTGAAAGGCTGGTTCGAAGGAAACGAAGGGACACTGTACAGAGTGTGATGACATATGGAGTTTTTCAAACTGATGAAGAGAGGAGAGGTAGTCTCTCAGAACAAAAGCAACGAGGTCGCGTACGTACGCAGGGGTACCGACTACGTGGAGACCCTGGGGAGCGGTTCCGCCTCCGGGAAGAAGATCGCCACCGTATGGGTTGCAACCAAAGACGGAAGAAGATACGAGATCCCCGTCGATCCCAAGACCGGAAGGGTTCCTGAGGAGTATCTTTTCTCCAGGTTCCTTTCGGTCCACCAGGGTTCCAGGAACGGAAAGGAGAGGAACATACTCATCGACATCGGGAAGGATGCCGAAACCCTTCACGACATCCCAGCAGGAGGTTTCACTCCCCAGCAGCTCATCGAGACCGGATGGTGGCAGGGTGTGAACGAAAGCGACATCGTCGGCATCGACGATACCGGAGCTCTCGCATTCGCCAGGGAGCTTGAGGAAGCCTCCAAATCCGCGCAGGCACAGGGCAGGAAGATGGTCTTCCTCATGCCCGAGGACTCCGCGCAGAGGGCGAGATCCATCCTTGCCAAGGATTTCAACGCCTCCGAGCTCAAGAGGGCGGTGAGGAACGGCGGGATCATCATCAAGGAGGGCAACCCCGGAAGAGGTGCCGCCGGATGCTACGTCTCAAGACAGGAGACATCCTCTCTCAAGACCCCCGTCATCATCCTCGGCAAGGACTGGGACGAGGAAACGCTGGTGCATGAATTCACCCACCATCTCAGGCACGTGGACGAGACCAGAAGCGGGCTTACCAGAACACCCCTGAAGCTCAACGCCGCGGGGGAGAGGGTGAGCATGAGGGACTACAGCCAGAGGGAGTTCAACTCTGCGATCAATCTGGAGGAAGCGGCTACAGTCGCCGAATCCCTCGTCAGAATCCAGGAACCTTCCAGCGGAGCCAACGGTTACTACGCCGCCACCAAGGTCCACGGCGACACCCCCTACGACAGGTACAAGCACGACAGGAAGACCCTCGCACCCGAGAAGCCCATGAGAGGCAGGAAAGCGGAAAGGCAGGTCACAGGGAAGTTCGAAGACACCTCGATCTCCCACCTCGGTTACTACAGGCCGGGAAGCAACGCCGCCAACTACTACGCCGAGAGGAAAGCCAAGGGCAACCTCCCCGTGGCGGTCAAACCCGTCAGGAAGAAGAAGGCCGATGCTACCGCAGGGGTCACAGGCGGACCCGTCGGAGCCGAAGCATCCAAGAACAGGAGACTCACCAAGGCCAGGAGGTGATGTCACTTCCTGGAAACTTTTTCTGAAACCGTTTTCCCATCCTCTTCTTTTTCGTCGGAGAGGACGGCTCCGCACATATTGCAGATGGAGAAAGGATTCAGACCGACATCGTTACCGCACTGTGGACACTTCATAGAACGGGAGTAATGCGAAGGGGTATTTCCATCCTCGTCTCCGACGGAAAATCAAGGATGCGAGATCTTCGAATGAACAGTTTGGAACACGTCGGCGATCTGCCTTCCGAGGGGCGTAAGCGAATACCTGATCTCCCATCCTCCCTGACGGTTGTCCTCTCTGATTACGAGGCCGTCATTCTCCATCACGGAGAGTACTTTGATGACTGTATCGTAGGAATGAAGCATCCCGATGATGTCCTTCTGAACGACGTACTCCTTCCCGCAGAGTATCCTCAGTATCGGATCGGCGTGCCTGAGATCGATGGATTTCTCCTTCAGTTCCTTCCCGGGGGAGACGGACAGATTCGCCATGGAGAACAGCAAAGCTGCTTCTTTTCCCAAGTCGGTGAGGGAGACGGCCACCTTCTTGTGAGCTTCAAGGATAACATCCACATTCACCAATCCTTCGGATTGCATCCTGTCGATTCTGGAACGCAGCGTCTGGGTGTGGTTCATGATAGGAAGAAGATCCTTCAGAATGAGCGGAGCGGGAGCATCCTTCAGGGCGAGGAGCAGAGCGATCGTCCTGCCCTCTCCGATGGATGTGAAGAAATCTCCGTCCCTCATTCTATCGTATGGGAATCGACGGAAAGGTATAAGGGTTTTAGGAAAGCGGTTTTAGGAATCCTCCGTTCGCTGAAAGGTAAAGATTATGTTACTAATGTCATAGTAATGAATTAAATAATCAAACGATTATATTAGTAACATCCAAAAGTAACTTACAAACTCCTAACATTTTTATACCGATTATGAATTTGTCGGGAGTGCGTGAGTTGGAGGGATAATCCATGAAACGTATAGCGAAGACGATCTTCCCGGGCAAACTCGCCAGGACGGGGAACACAAAGTACATCTCCGTTCCGACACAGGTGATCGAGCGCATGGGACTGAAGGAAGGCGACTATCTGGATGTCACTATCACCTGGCCCGAGATGCAGGAATACGACGTCGACGAGGTAATGATGCCTGCGGAGACGGAAGATAAACCCAAGAGAGGGAGGAAACCCAAGACAGATGAATGAGAAGATAACGGCCCGTCGCTCGACTGGACATCTAACCGACGGACCGAACCAAGGTCGTGAAACAATGGTTACGGATACAATCAATTTTGATTATTTAAAAGCCAATACGGAAACTATTGGTCCTGATGTTGAAAGGTATTTGAAATACCTACAATCCGAGGGCAAGACTCCCGGGGGAATGCAAAGGACGAGAACGAATCTCAATACGTTCTTCACCTATGCGCCCACCACCGAACCCTCGGATCAGCAGTTCCTCACCGTGAAAGAGGGATTGGAAGAACACGGATACGTTTGGAAGATAGTGAACGAGATTCTCACCACGGCGGGGAAGATGTACAAGTTCCTGTGCAAGGTCAACCCGTGGGACAACGTAAGACCTAGACGTAACAACAGGTGGTACACGGTTCCCGATGCACCCTTTCCCTTCGAGGAGGATATGGAATCGTTCAGAAGGTTCCTCGAAGAGGAACCGATGAACGCAATCATGAGGAGCAAGCAGATCTATCAGGCGGAGAAGGCACTGAGGGTCCTTTGCTACGAAAAGGGAATCAAGACGGCCTATGACATAGACATCGACTGTTTCAAGGTCCTGGAAGGCTACCTTGCTGAAAGCTCGTTGGAGACCAGAAGATGCGTCATGTATTCTCTGGGGAGATTCGTCAGATTCCGTGCGGGGAACGACGTTCTACACAAGTACCAACTCCGCAGGGAATTGAAGAACGAATTTGAAGCATCCCCGCAATGGGAACACATGATGGATTGCGTGGAAAGGTATATCGCTGACTGCGTAGAGAGGGGATTCACGGCTGTCGGCAAAAGGAATCTCCGTACCAACCTGGTAACAACCATCCGCAGGCTCTTTACATACTTCGGCCCGCTGGAAGCTGAAGAGATCACGATGCGGCACTTCCGGCAGTACAAAAACCTCAGTACGGACCTCAAAGACAAGACCATCAAACACGGCCTCGGGAATTTGGGGAGGATGCTGGAATTCGTGACGGGCAACAATCCGTACAGGGAGGCCAAAATCGTGTGGACCAATCAGGGCGTTGACCGTACATGGATCTTCAAGGACCAGTGGAAGGAAATCTTCGCCTCGGCTACTACTGTCGAGAGGGTCGCCCTGGTGCTGTGCGCAGGAATGGGACTGAGACGGAACGAGGTAGCCACACTCAAACTGACCGATATTATCGGCGACAGGATGACGATCCGTGGCAAGGGCCACGGTGCGGGGAAGATTGTCGAGAAGGAAATCCCCAAGTCGGTCATGGCCGTAATACAGGCATACCTCCCCGAAAGGGATCTACTGATACGCAGGTACGGCGACAGGTATGACGGTTCGCTGATAGTTCCGCCGTTCTACTCCAACGGAGAACGCACTCTGAACCGCTACATCGGCAACCTCGTATCGGAGGCCTCTGCGAGGGTTGGGGTCAAGGCGACCTGCCACACGTTCCGCAGATTCTACTGCATGAATCTGCTAGACAACGGTTTCGAGCTCGACACGGTCCGCAGGATGATGCGCCACTCCTCGATCGAGATAACGCTGGAAAGCTATGTTCGTGCCGACCCGAGGAAGTTGAAGACTGCGACGAATTCGGTGGATGATGCCCTTTTCGGATGACCCGCCGAACCGTTAAACTAATTATACCCCCAAACTCCATTACCTTGATGCTGACCGATGTTAGCGTCAAGGGTTTTTCTTCGAAGAAAATCCCTGCAACGACTTTCCGATTCGGAACGAATCGGTGGACGGAAATGAAGTACGACCGTGTGATTCAAGGGACATTCATAGACAGGCCCAACAGGTTCATCGCCAACGTCCGGATCAAAGGCGAAGGCGGTGTGCCAGACCCTGTAGTAAGATGTCACGTGAAGAACACCGGCAGATGCAGGGAACTCCTGGTCCCCGGTACGAAGGTGTTCCTGTCCGTATCGGACAACCCATCACGTTCCACCAAATACGATCTGATCGCGGTCATGAAGGGGGACCGTCTGATCAACATGGACAGTCAGATACCCAACGATACGGCCGCAGAGGGTCTTAGGAAAATACCTATGTTCTCCGATGTCACCGAGATACGCAGAGAGTTCAGATACGGCAATTCCAGGATAGACATCATGGCATCCTCCCACGACAAAAAGTATCTGATCGAGGTGAAAGGCGTGACCCTGGAAGATGACGATATAGTCAGATTCCCCGATGCCCCCACCGAAAGGGGAGCGAAACATCTGCGGGAACTCATGGGATCCGTCAGGGACGGTTATACACCGTGCGTGCTGTTCGTGATACAGATGGGTGATGTGAGATATTTCGAACCCAATACCGTGACGGATCCAGTATTCGCAAGTACACTTGCGGAAGCGGCATCGTCCGGGGTGGAGATTCTGGCATACACCTGCAAGGTGACGCCGGACTCCATGACCCTGGACTCTCCCGTGGAAGTCAGGCTCACTGGATGTCGAGAGCCTTCTTTATGATCTCCTGCGTGTCCTTGGCGGGCATGATGGTGTTTATCATCACGACTCTGCAGGACTCCAGGAACTTCTTGTAGAACTGCGTCCTGAGTGCCATCTTCCTCTCGTCCCTGACCATCTGGTGAGGGTTGCAGAAGTCGTTCTTGACGAGATACTCCAAAGCCTCGTCCGCGGACATATCGATGACCGTCCTGCTGTCGGAGGGATCGCGCTTGAGCAGGACGATGTCCCTCAGAGAAGCGGTGGTCACGGTGGAATCCTGTCCCATGACCCACCTGATGTTGGCGATACCCCTTCCGCTGCTGTCGAACTTGGTGGATGTCACCAACGGTACGTATTCTTCCCACACATCACCGATATCCGCATCGATGTAACAGTTCTTCTCGGAACCGTGGATCCTGGGCCTTCTGCCGGTGAGACGTACGAAGAACCAATCGTCGGTGATCAGATGGGCGTTGTCGTTCCTGAGCAGACCCCAGGACTGGGTGGTCTTACCTGTCTTGGAGGGTGCTATGATACATACTCCCCTTCCGTCGATGTCCAATGCGGCACCGTGCACGGCGAACAGGCTGTGGGAATCCTCCAGCATATCGGTGACGATCGCGAGGGCGATGCTCTTCACCCATCCGTAGTAGCTGAAGTTGTAGAGGATGGCGATGGATGTGACGGGATCGTAGTGCACCTCCACACCTTTGGACGGGTCGTTGATGGTTATGATCTGTCCGTGCGAGCGGATGTTGTCGCTCATGGAACCGAAATTGTCGTTCCACATCTCCACGAAGGTCCTGTCCTGCGTGAGGAGCTTGATACAGACACCGTAGATGTCCGCCTTTGATGTGTGGAATCTGCCGTTGTTGACCTTGTCGCAGATGGCGGAGGCCTCTGCCGTAGGGATAATCTTCACTTCGTAGACCATACATCCATATCATGATTATAGGTTTTATAGGATAGCATGGAGCTCATACCGGTCAAGTTATGTTAATATGCGCTGTTGCACTTAACGATAATTAAATAAAATGTGTTAACATCCTTTCAATATACGCCCGTCCGAGGCCGAGAATGTGTATCTTTCATCCAGACGTCTGTGGAATGCTATCTCCGCCGTACATCTGGAGTTGTTGAACAATATCGACCATTTGGTATCGCTGGTCACGTCTTCTGGATCTGGATATCTGGTGACCGAAGCGAGTATGTCCCATCCGATATCTTCGGTAATCATACCTTCATATTCGGCCATCTTCCCCAATATGGTGTCGTAACGTTCCCTTCCGTGACCATAGACACCGTTCCTTTGATGCGGGAGGACCTTGTCCTCGTGGATGTTGAAGAAGTTGGACACAGCATCCGCAGGTACGGATACCAGGGAACGTGGATCGGTATCGCAGTCGTATTCGAACACGCGTGCATCGCCATCGTGATCGCACACATAGAAATGATAATCATGACCGCTGGCGGCGAACATGTCATATTGCCTGAAGATCTCGAAGGCCTCCTCGGTGGATGAGGCTTTGTCCAACACGGCCCTGATGATCAGGGTGGTGGATATCCTAGGTCTGCCCGTGTCCTGATAGGTCGGTTCGCTGTCCAACGCCAGAACGGCTATCGATACCCCTTTCTCGTTGATCCCGTCCAAACACACGAACGGTGCGGCCAATGATGCGATCCTGCCTCTGAACCTCTTCGGATCGTTGGCGGACAGATTCTCCAGATCGGCGAAAGCTACCGATCCGTATCCGCCCTTGGGTCTGCAGTGGACCATCATCGCCGAGGTGTCGTGTCTGAAATCGTAGTTACGTCCGGTCAATACACCGTCCGATGTATCTTTTAGACAAAACGCGGAACATCCGAAACCGTGAGATGGTCTGCCGGCTGGCATGAATGGCATAGCCTCCTTCATTATCGCTTTGGAGAGTGCATCGTCATCGGTTATCCCACGGCCTACGATCCTGTCGATATCGTAATCGTACGATACGCGCATGGAATACAGACCATATCCGTCGTCATGTACTGATACATCCTTTATCGAGAACATCGTGCCGATACGCATACCGTAACCTCCGACATCCGTCCGGAAGAGGATCACAACTCGATGGAATCATCGAACTTCACACGGTTGAGGAACATATTCTCCATCCCCCATTCCGCAATGACCTTCAGCACCGGACCGAGGGAACGTCCCCTTTCCGTCAGAGCGTATTCCACCCTCGGCGGCATCTCCGCATACTCCATCCTGACGATGAGATCGTTCTGTTCCATCTCCTTCAACTGCTTCGTCAGTATACGTGCAGATATCCCATCGATACCTGCTGCCAGCTCCTTGAATCTCAACGGCCTGCCCTCCATCAGCATCCTGCAGAGTATGACAGCCTTCCACTTGCCTTCGATTACCGACATAGCGGCATCGACGGCACAATTCATGCGGGGAGCTGGTATCTGGCTCATGATGATACATATCATGGATAGGATATAAAAATAGAGTTGCGGGATAAAAATGAAGTACCATCCCCGTCCGGATGGACAACGACTGGACCGTTACGAAGTTCTCAATTTCGGGAACGAAGATTGCACGAACGTGGACATCCATCGGATCCCGGAGATAATAGATATAAATACAATAGTTACATTTTGTTACTTATGGCAAAGGTAGTTGTAGTACTCACCTCTCCCAGAAAAGGAGCGAACAGCGAAGCACTCGCGATGAAGATCGCGGACGGTGCCAAGGATAACGGTAACGAGATCGAAGTCTTCAGACTCAGCGATCTCGAGATCAAGGGATGCAGGGCCTGCATGGGATGCAAGAAATCCGGAAGCTGCGTCCAGAAGGATGGAATCAAGGATGTCCTCGAAGCCATCAAGGCCGCGGACGGACTCGTCCTCACCGCACCCGTATACTTCGGACAGCCCCTCGCACAGTACAGGATCCTCGAAGACAGGATGTTCTCCTTCATCGACGGAGAGTTCAAGCCCTTCATCGCACCCGGCAAGAAGCTTGCCGTCGTAGGAACCAGCGGAGGAGATCCCGTCGCATGCGGAACGGTCGCCGAGCAGATCCTCGGAAGGCTCTCCGGATTCTTCAAGTTCGAAGCGGTCGGAACCGTCTCCATGAACGGATGCAACCCGCCCAACATCGCCGCAGGCAACGCAGAGAAGCTTGCAGAGGCGTACGAGCTCGGAAAGAAGTTCTGATCCGGTCTTAGGACCGGTGAAAAACCATTTCGATATCCTTCTGAGATCTGGGGACGTGTCCATCTTGGACACGTATCCCGGACATCGTCCCTTCAATCATCGAGATGATAGTATTTGCGTACATCCGTCTCGAGACCCTGATGACCCAACAGTGTCACCCTGCTCTCGGGCTTCTGTTTGAGGACCTCCATACCCAGACGCTCCCCCAGGTCCTCGGAGAATGACATGATCTCATCGAACGATGGCATATTGGCCATGGACAGTCTGTTCCTTGAACCTCCTACGAAGACGAAACCCTTTGGCTCCACCATATCGGTATCGGCGATCCTGTCCAGTTTGGCGTATTCGTCCACATATCCGAAGTTCAGTCCCCTCACGAGCGTGTGACGTATTACCGTCCTGGTATCCAGGGAGGGGAGGATCTCCAGGGTACGCATGATCCTCTGCCAACCGTCGGAGATCTTCGGTACGCAGGTGGTCCTGTAAACCTCCTCGTTGGGAGCCGCGACGGTGACATACAGCTGTCTGGGAAGGACATCCAACTCCTCCAGCCTCTCAGGATACGTACCGTTGGTCACTAAGAAGGTCATCATCTTCCTGGAATGACACTCCTTCAAAAAATCCGAAAGATACGGATACGTTATAGGTTCCCCGGAGAGAGATATGGCCACCTGGTTGGGGTTGCGTGCCTCCTCGTACATCTCCTTGGATACTCTATCGTCGCCGTTGAACCCCGTGACCAGTTTGCGTTGCATCTCTATGAGATTGTCGAGCATATCCTTGGGTTCGGCCCAATCCCTGACCTCGAAATCGTGCCCCATCACCCTCCAGCAGAATTGACACATGTGCGAACATTCGTTGATGGCAGGGGTCATCTGCAGACATCTGTGGGACTGTATCCCGTAGAAGTCCTGCTTGTAGCAGGTGCGTCCGCGTACGAGGGATTCCTTCATCCAGTGGCAGAGTTTGACAGCCGCATGGTCCTTGTAGATCCTGTACTGTTGTTTGATAAGTAACTGACGGTAATTCTCATCCATGTGATCACTCAGAAATCGAACAGGCTCCTCTGTCCTGTCTTGGGTGCCGTTGGCTTCGGCGGATCCGCACGTTTCTGTGCTGGTGCTTTGGGCGCATCCTCATGTACCGGCACCTTCACGGCAGGTGCGGGGGCGGGTTTCGCAACGGATGTCTTGGATACCGGCGGTCTGATCGCCTTTGCGGCCGCATCTCCTTCGGCGATGGCCTTGAACACCTCCTTGACCACCTTGGAATCGTTCTTCACTCCCATAAGGTATGCGAGTTCGTCCTCCTCCAATCCGGCACCTCTGGTTATCGACACGCGTAGCTCCGCATCGTTGTTAAGCATCTGCCTCAGTGCGGGCACCACATCCTGGGCGATGCGCTTGGTCGAATTATGCATGTATTCGGACAGTTTCAGACAGGTGTTCTTCTTCGTAGCCCTGATACCTTTGGAACGGGACATCTTGCTGAGATAGGACGGAGGTCTGATGCGCTCCCTGTTCACATGGCTGCTGCGTTTGGCGGAGGCGACGCCCATGGTCATCATGTCACCGGCGTATCTGAGGAATCCGTAGTACTGTCTCTTCATTATGCGACCCATGAAGATGTCCGCACGGGACAGCCTCTCATATCCCCTTACGAGATCCCCTCTCTCCCTGAACTCGTACGGGAGGTTCTCGTCTATCCATAGCATGACGGTATCGGCATCCTCGTCGATATCCATCATCATCCTCCTGGCATCGGAGGGAGAGTTCTTCCTGAACACGTTGAACATGAGATCGTAGATGGATTTGCGGACGATACGGTTGGACAGATCCGCCGTATCCGCCTCGGTGATCCTGTCCCTCCCGGCACACAGGGATTCCAGGTCCCTCACCGCCGCACGCATGTCCCCGTTGGAATTGGCGGCGATCGCGGACAATGCCGTATCCTCTGCCTCTATACCTTCGGATGCTACGATCTTCCTCAGCGCTTTTACTATGGATGCGGGTACTGGTCTCTTGAAAGTTATCTGCTGCGTCTCTGACTTTATGGCGGAGGATTTCCTGCTCAGGGCGTAGAAGTCGTTAACGATCAGTATCACGGGCTGTCTGGTCTCCCTTATCAGCTCCACGATGGCAGGTACCGCACCCCTATCCACGTTCCCGAACAGACTGTCCGCCTCATCGAGGACGATGAGCTTCCTCCCTCCCGAAGCCGTGGAAAGGAACTCGCCGGTATCGCTGAAGGTATCGGAATAGGACGCCCTCAATGCCACGGAACGTATCGCATCCGCTGTACGCTGATCGGACGCGTTCATCTCCACCAGGCCCCAACCCATGTCGTTGGCCAACGCGACGGCGGAGGATGTCTTCCCTATGCCGGGGGACCCCATCAGGATCACGGCCTTGAACTTGGGTGCTCCGCGGTTCCACTGTGCGGCCCAGGTCCTCAGATCGTTGACCGCCTGCGGATTGCCCACAACATCATCGAGCGATTTCGGTCTGTACTTCTCGGTCCAATCAGGAGACACGATATCCCGTATCCTTCATATGAAAATAAATGTGACCCCGTCACCTGACCGCATCCGCTATGGACTTGGAACATATGCGGTAGATATCCACCATCTGAACGATGAATATGGCGAGGGTGGCCATGGCCAGATACAGACCAGGAAGATCGTATCCGGAGAAGTACATCAGATAGAAGTATGTCGCGGACGAACATATGTACAACAGGGCCCTGACCCACCTCCCCAGGATGAGATGGCCTATGCCGAACACGTTGACCAATCCGGGTATGAATGCTAGTGTCAGCGCGAAGAAGATCTTCCTGATAGCTCTCTTATCGACGATCATCACCTTTCCGCCGGCCACCGCTACAGTGTCGGTACCTTCCCTCACGCCGGCATCGTCCACCTTCTGTACGTTGTAGGATCCGCAGCGCGGACAGAATCCCATATCCGAATCGGTGGATGCCCCGCAATCGAAACAGACGTACATCATTCACCTCTGATCGCCATATGGTACGTGCTTCCGTCCGATGTAACGGAGATGTCCGCATCGAAGAGCTCACTAAGATTCTCCGATGTCAGCATCTCGGACTTCCTGCCGTCACGTATCTTCTCGCCGTCCTTGATCATGATGACCCTGTCCACCGACGATGGTATGTCCTCCAACTCATGTGTGATCATCACGATCCTGATACCGGAAGCGGAAAGGATGTCGAACATCCTCCTGAACGCATCCTTCATGACTATATCCAGACCTGTCATCGGTTCGTCCAGTATCAGCATCTCCGGTTCCGATACCAATGCCCTGGCGATCAACGTACGTCTCATCTCCCCGAGAGAAAGATTCTCTATCTTCCTATCCAAAAGATCCTCGATACCCATCCTTACGGCCGCGTTGTATACCGCGCGTACCATCTCCGGGGTGACCTCATGATTCCTGAACACATCCATGCTGCCGAAGTATCCTGATGTGATCACATCCGATACGATCACTTCGGGACCGAACCTGTTCTGCAGATCCATGGATACGATGCCTATCCTGTCCCTGAGCTCGAAGATGTCCCATACCGTCCTTCCGAACAACGACAGGTATGCGGAACCGTCCTCCTCGTAGTACGGACGGATCTCCCCGCTCAACAGCTTCACCAATGTGGTCTTCCCCGAACCGTTGGAACCTATGACAACGGCGTTCTCCCCTTCGGACAGGGTCAGGTCTATGTGCTTCAGGATGTACTTCCCGTTCCTGACCACGGAGACGTTCCTCATCTCAATCGCATTGGTGTTCATGTTGGATCGTACGAGGCTACTTGGTAGCGGTATTTAATCATGATTTACCGCCCAACGTAACCGTAGATGATACCCCCTATGTCGGGAGCCGAACGGATGGCTTACGATATATCCGAAAATGATTGAAAATGTGCATTCCATGCGAATCTTACCTTACAATTATTGTATTTTACATGATTAAATAGACATCAATGTATAACATTATACAATAATGCACATAATGATTAAATACCAAACGGATGTCGTTCGAATCATGGCAATTCCGAAAGACGCAAGGATCGGATTGTCCCCCGAGGACATCCCCAAGAAATGGTACAACCTGGCAGCAGACCTGAAGGATCTGCAGCCCATGATCAACCCGCAGACCAAGGAGCCCGTCAAACCCGAAGAGCTGGAGGCCATCTTCTGTAAGGAGATCATCAGACAGGAGATGTCCACCGAGAGATACATCGACATACCCGAGGAGGTACGTGACAACTACATCTACCTCAACAGGCCCGCACCCCTCCAGAGGGCGTACCGTCTGGAGAAGTATCTCAAGACCCCTGCGAAGATCTACTTCAAGAGGGAGGACATGAGCCCGCTCGGAAGCCACAAGGGCAACACCGCGCTGGCACAGGCGTACTACAACGCAGAGGCAGGCATCCGCACGCTCACCACCGAGACCGGTGCAGGACAGTGGGGAACCGCTCTCGCCATGGTATCCAACCTGTTCGACATCGACTCCACCGTCTTCATGGTACGCGGAAGCTACAACCAGAAGCCGCACAGGAAGACCCTGATGCACACCTACGGGGCCAAGGTCTACGCATCCCCGTCCGAGTACACCGATTACGGAAAGAAGGTCCTCAAGGAGCACCCCGAGACCTCCGGATCCCTCGGTATCGCCATCTCCGAGGCATGCGAACTCGCTGCCAAATCCGGAGGTACCACCAAATACTCCCTGGGAAGCGTCATGAACCACGTCATGTTGCACCAGACCGTCATCGGACTGGAGACCATGGAACAGATGAAGATCGGAGAGATCGAACCCGACTACATGGTCGCATGTTGCGGAGGAGGTTCCAACTTTGCCGGATTCACCTTCCCCATGATGGGGGAGAGGCTGAAGGGCAAGAACGAGTGCCAGTTCATCGGTGTCGAGTCGGAGGCGGCGCCCTCCATGACCCACGGTGAGTTCAAGTACGACTTCGGAGACACCGCCGGTATGACACCCATGATCCTCATGTACACGCTCGGATCCCAGTTCATCCCCAGCCCCGTTCACGCGGGAGGACTCAGATACCACGGAATGTCCCCATTGGTGTCCGCTGCATGCAACCAGGGATTCGTCAAGCCCGTAGCGTACGGCCAGGATTCGACCTTCGAGGCAGGGGTCATATTCTCCAGGACCGAGGGAATCGTTCCCGCTCCCGAGTCGTGCCACGCGATCAAGGGTGCGATCGACATCGCTCTCGAGTGCAAGGAGAAGAACGAGGAGAAGACCATCGTGTTCTGTCTCTCCGGTCACGGATACCTCGACCTCTACGGATACGAGCAGTATCTCGAAGGGGTCATGAAGGATTCGTCCGCGAAGTTCTGAGACCTGGAGGGTGTGTACACGCCCTCCGACAGGTATCCGTCGCCTGTATCGAAATGACGGACGCGCGGGGGAGTATCGTCCATGCAGGTGCTGCCCCCGCATGCTTTTTCCCATGGACGGATGGCACCAAGGGATACATCATCCACCTGCGGCCGTCCGTGAAACGATAAATAAAACGCAGGACCTTCCCATGGACATGGACCCCATAGTCAACGCACGCGAACCCCGCGGCAAGGAGGGCGAACGCTTCCTGGAACACATGAACGCAGACCACGAGGGTATGGCGAGATGGGGTACGTCCAAGATCGCCATCGCCAGGGACCATGACGTCCTGGACATCGGATGCGGAGGCGGAAGGAACCTGGAATTCTTCCTGGAGAACTGCCCTTACGGTACCGTCACCGGCGTGGACCGTTCCGAACTATCCGTCGATTTCTCCATAAAGAAGAACGAGAAAGCCGTATCGGAAGGGAGATGTAAGGTATTGGAAGCGGATGTCTCATCGCTCCCATTCGACGATCTGTCCTTCGACATAGTGACGGCGTTCGAGACCGTCTATTATTGGCCGACGATAACGGATTCCTTCAGAGAGGTGTTGCGCGTACTCCGGATGGGAGGTACGTTCATGATCTGCAACGAGGCCGACCGTCTCGACGAGAGGACACAGAGTTGGGTGGACCGCATAGGTCACGGCATGAGGATATACGATGCCGGACAACTGGAAGGATATCTGAAAGAAGCGGGATTCACCGATATCAGTGTGTACAACATCCCCGAGGAACACTGGCTGTGCGTCACCGCCAAACGTCCGTATGACGACATCGCAATCTGACACGGTCGTTGACGAACCTTCTGCGTCCGACCGTACGTCTCCCGTATTGTATGGCGTGTGCGGGACAACGATTGATGCAACCCATACAATGCTCGCATTTCTGTTGGGTCCATACGGGGCGCCCATCCGATAATTCGATGATCCTGTCGGGGCATATCCTCGTACATAGGCCGCAACCCGTACATCCGTCGTCGGCATGGAACTTGGATGTCCTGCGAATGAGGTCGTACGCGAACGGTCCGAAGAACGTGAACAATCCCAACAACCCTCTGCAGTCCGACACATGGCACCTGTCCTCGGTGCATAGCTTGGATACCGTCTCCGCAGCATATGCGGGAACAGAATCCATCAGTTCGGCCGCCCTGATCTCATCCGGAGGGGAGAACAGCGAGATGTAATTCTCGGGCATCCTGTACTCGAACGTATGCGTGAGATCGATACCACGCTTGGCGAACTCCTTCACGGCAGCCTTGGATGCGTGATCCGGCGTGGTACCGCAGGTGAGGACGAGGAAGAACCTCTGTCCCTCGGACGTGACCATACGGTCTACGAAACGCATCACGATACGTGGGACGTTGTAATAGTACACGGGGGTTATGATACCGACGGTATCGTACCCCGTGACATCAACCGGTCCATCGGGCACCTCATCCAATCTGACCACCTCGTCATCCATGGCCGTGGCGATCGCTTCAGCAAGCTGGAGGGAGTTGCCTGTGGAGGTGAATACGAAGATCATCGGATCACTCTAAGGTGGCCTTCCTGAACAGAGCCTTGTCCATCGACAGAGGGATGGTGGCATCGATACCCATCTTCCATGTGGTTCCCTCTGCACTGGGGTCCAGAGAGGAACCTGCGGCCCCGGGCACCCTCAGCATCCTGTCGGCCTGGAAACGGGTGGCCACGGCCCACTCCACCTGACGATCATCGAATATATCGATGTCCTCGTCCACGACGATGACATGTTTCATGGACGGATGGCCGGTGAAAGCCGCCATTATGGCGTTCATACCGTCACCCTCCTTGTTCTTGGTGATGGATACCACACCGTTCAGCCAACAGCATCCCCCCTCGGTGAGACGTACCGCGTGGGTACGGGGGACCGCCTGCTGGACGGTCTTGAAGATCATGGGCTCCCTGGGAAGGCCCATGAACAGGTAATGCTCGTTGCCTCCGGGAAGGAGGAGCTGGAACATTGGATCCTTACAGGCCCAGATCCTCTCTATCCTTATGACGGGCTGCTGTCTCACGTAATCGTAGGTACCTGTGATGTCGACGAATGGACCCTCGTCGGAAGTCTCGAACGTGATCCTTCCCTCGAACACGTAATCGCATTCGGAAGGAACCAGGAGACCGTTGTCGCACTGTCCCATCTCCAGGGGTTTGCCGGTCGACCTCATCACCATGGAGGATGCGATCCTCATCTCGTCGGCATCGTACGCGGTGGATGTTGCGGCCGCCAGCAACACCTCGGGCCTGTTACCCACACAGATAGATACCTTCAGCTCCTCACCTGCGGCCTTGGCGTTGTTGTACATGGTGAAAAGATGTCTGGGAACGAGACGTACTGCGATGGAGTCCTTGTCCCTTATCATCATCCTGTGGAAGGATACGTTCCTCTTACCCCCGTACTCCGCGACTATCACTCCGGACGAGATGTAACGTCCCCCGTCCTCCGGGAAGTATTTGCAGATCGGAAGCGCGGTGAGATCCAACGGGAGTTCGCTGTAACGGAACTCCGGATCGGCTATGAGTGCGGTATCCACGGGATTGTCTATCGCGTGGATCATGTGCTTCACTATGTCGGCGGGGGCGATGCCCATAGCCTTGGCGATCTTGTCCCTGGTGGAGAATATGTTACCAACGGCGACACCTCCGTTGAGGTCCTCGAACACCACGGTCCTGTCCTGATCGGCGGACATGATCGATGTGGCCTTCTGCGAATCGGCATCCAAACTCTCTTTCACTACGTTCTCCGAACCATAGAGGTACTTCCTCAGGGACATGACGAGTCAATCGCATCGGTGATATAATACGTGCGCGCCCGCAGGCACTCACAGTACCTAAATAATAAGAGGATAATCAGCACGACCATGTCCGTCAACATCGAGGATACCATCAGGAACTACGCACTTCAGAACGCTGTATTCTTCAAAGGGAAAGCGAATCCCAAAGCTGTCGTAGGGAAGATCCTCGGTGAGTTCCCCGAGTTCAGGAGCAAGTCCGCGGAGATCATACCCCTGATCAACTCCATCGTGGAAGAGGTCAACTCCATGGGACTCGATGCTCAGACCGCCGCGCTGCAGTCCTCCGACCCCTCCCTGCTCGCCAAGAAGGAGAAGAAGGAGAGGACATACGAACTTCCTGCACTCGACGGCGCGGACGGACCCGTCGTTATGAGGATCGCACCCGGACCCTCCGGACCCCTCCACATCGGACACACCAGGGTATCCGTTCTCAACGATGAATATGTGAAGAGATACGGCGGAAAGCTGATCTGCAGGTTCGAGGACACCAACCCCGAGAAGATCGACCCCGATGCGTACGATATGATCCCGGAGGACCTGGATTGGCTGGGCGTCAAGATCACCGATTTCTACATCCAGTCGGACAGGTTCGAGACCTATTACGACATCACCAAGAAACTCATCGAAGAGGGACACGCATACGTTTGCACCTGCGATGCAGAGGATTGGAGGAAGAAGAAAGAGGCAAAGACCGCCTGTCCCTGCAGGGACCTTCCCGTCGAGGTGCAGATGGAACGCTACGACAAGTTCATGGCCGGCGAGTACGCCGACGGAGAGGCCATCGTCGTTGTCAAGACCGCGATCGATCACCCCAACCCAGCCATCAGGGACTTCGTCGCACTCAGGCTGGTCAGGCACCCCCACCCCCGCGTGGGCACCAAGTACATCGCATACCCGATGATGAACCTCTCGGTGGCCATCGACGACCACCTCATGGGCATGACCCATGTCATAAGAGGCAAGGACCACCTCAACAACACCTACAGGCAGGAGTACATCTACGACTACATGGGCTGGAAGAAACCCCACTTCTATCACTACGGACTGGTCAACATCCCCGACACCGTCCTGAAGACCTCGCTCATCAAGAAGAGCATCCAGGACGGGGAATACTCCGGGTGGGACGATGTGAGGACCGGTACCGTAAGGGCACTCAAGAGGCGCGGTATAAGACCCGAGGCAATCAGGAGATACTGGGTCGAGGCCGGTATGAAACAGGTGGACATCGAGTTCTCCTGGCAGAATCTGTTCGGTATGAACAGGGACATCATCGACGGGGATTCCAACAGATACTTCTTCGTACAGGACCCCGTCAGATACG